>JAXDGI010000299.1:0-3178 GCA_034665145.1 Solirubrobacteraceae bacterium | reverse complement strand
GCAGCCAGCGAACTTCCAGCGCGTCGGGATCATCGGCGCGGGCCGGATCGGTCAGGCGATGGCGCAGACCGCGCTCCGTGCCGGCCGGCAGGTCGTGATCGCCAACAGCCGAGGGCCCGACTCGCTGGGCTCGGTAGTCGAGACGCTCGGCACCGGGGTGTCGGCCGGGACGGTCAAGGACGCGGCAGCCGCCGACATCGTCGTAGTCGCGGTGATGTGGCCGCAGGTTCCGCAGACCGTCGAGGGGCTGGACTGGGAAGGCCGGATCGTGATCGACCCGACCAACGACTTCGACCCCAGCGACCTTGACGGACGCACATCCAGCGAGGTCGTCGCCGACCTCGTCGCCCCCGCGCGTCTGGTGAAAGCCGGCAACACCCTCGTGGCTGCCGTACTCGGTTCCGATCCCCACCAAGCGGGAGGGCAACGGGTGATCTTTCTATCCGGTGACGACGCCGAGGCCAAGTCTAAGGTCGTGGCGCTGTTCGAGGACGCCGGCTTCTTCGTCGTTGACCTCGGCGGCCTGCATGAGGGCGGCCAGATGCAGCAGGTCGGTGCGCCGCTGGCCGGCCACAACCTGATCCGTCTCCCTTGAGCCAGACCCCCGACAGCCCTTCCCTGTCGGAGGCGCAGCTTCTCACGCTCGGGGAATTTGGTGAGGAGCGCACGGCGACCGCCGGTGATGTCCTCTACCGCGTCGGGGATCGTGACTACCCGTTCGTCGCGATCATCGAGGGCGAAGTCGCGATCCTGGATGCCGCGGGAAACGAGATCGCGCGGCACGGCGCCTCGAAGTTCCTCGGCGAGGTCAACCTGCTGTCGGGCCAGAGCCTGTTCGTATCCGCCGTCGCCAAGGGGCCTTTGCGGTACATCGCGGTGGAACGGGAGGCGCTGCGATCGCTGCTGTTCGATGACGGGCCGCTCAGCGATCTTCTGCTTGCGACATTCATCGCCCGGCGGGAGGCGATGCAGCAGGTCGGAGACCTCGGCCTTGAGATCCTCGGACCGCGCTCCTCGCCCGCGACCCTGCGGCTGCTCGAGTTCGCTCGCAGCAACCGTCTGCCGCTGACGTGGCGCGACCCTGAGCGCGGCGAGGATCCCGACGCGGCGGCGTTGCTGGCCGGGCTCGACGGTTCGAGCTTGCCGCTCGTCAGACTGCCCGGGGGGGTTGAGATGCAAGCGCCATCCTTCGGGGAGCTCTCCCGCGCACTGGGAATCGGGCGGGAGCTGGCGCCGCAAGAGGACGTCGATCTGCTCGTCGTCGGCGCCGGACCAGCCGGCCTCGGCGCCGCCGTCTATGGGGCATCAGAGGGTCTCGACACGCTGATCGTGGAGAGCAGCGCACTCGGCGGGCAGGCCGGAACGTCGCGTAGGATCGAGAACTACCTCGGCTTTCCCGCTGGGATCAGCGGTAGTGAGCTGACCGGCCGAGCCGTAATGCAGGCGCGGAAATTCGGCGCTCGTCCGGCATCGCCCTATCGGGCGGTCACGCTCGAGCCCGGCGGGAGCAGGCACCTCGTCCGGCTCGCCGAGGGCCACGAGCTCATCGCGCGTGCGGTCTTGCTTGCGACCGGCGCCGATTACCGGCGGTTGGAAGTCAGGGGCCTCTCCGACTACGAAGGGGTGTCCGTTTTCTACGCTGCGGGGCCGCCGGAGCGGGTGCTCTGCGGCGCATCGCGCGTTGCCGTCGTCGGCGGGGGAAACTCGGCCGGTCAGGCCGCGGTCTGGCTCGCTCGCGGAGGCGCGATCGTGACCCTTCTCCACCGCCGCCGGGATCTGCACGAGACGATGTCTGACTACCTCCTGCGTGAGCTTGATCGCTACGGCGTCGCCGTTCGTGACCGCAGCGAGATCGAACGGTTGCACGGCGAGGCTGGGCAGCTCGAAGCGGTGACGCTTGCGAGCGGCGAGCGCCTGGCGTTCTCCTACCTGTTCCTGTTCCTCGGTGCGCATCCATGCACCGACTGGCTTGGCGAGGGGATCGCTCGCGATGAGGACGGATTCATCCTCACCGGTCCCAAGGTCGGTCGCGAGGATCTGCTTGAGACCAGCGTGCCAGGGGTCTACGCGGCTGGTGATGTCCGCGCCGGCTCCACCAAGAGATGCGCCACGGCCGTTGGTGAGGGAGCGATGGTGGTGCAGTTCGTTCACGCCCACATCGCGCGAGAGGGCGCATAGATCACCGAGATTGGGTGACGACTGGTCACCTGAGTCGGTCCGATCCTCCCGAGACTTATGCGTTCATCAGACACCGAGGAGATCGCGATCGTCGGCATGCAGGCGCGCGAAGCACTTGAGCTGGCCCTCGCCGCTGAGGCCATAGGGCTTGCGGTTAGCCCGCTCGCGTTCGGGAGTCCTCTGGCTGAGGCGGCATTTGCGGCGCATGGGCCCGGGAGCATCCGCCTGCCGTTGGTGATCGTCGCGGGTCGCTACAGCCTGCAGCGACCCGCGTTCGGCGCCGTGCTCGAATGCATCGAGGCGCTGCGCGGAACGCGCCAGACGCTTCCCAGGGCGTGCGTCGTGCTGGCCTCGACGGCAGACCTCGGCTGCCAGTGCAGTCGGAGATCGAGCCCGGAGAACCTGATCGCGTTCCACCAACTAGACCAAGTGGCTGACCGGATGGCGAGTAAGGCCTCGTGACCGCTTGGCCACGGCCGACTCGTTGCGTGTGGATCCTCGATCCAGTCGGCTGCTTCGGACGATCCAAAGCGTCCATGCAACCACGCGCGAGTCGTCATCGCTCGATCCTGGTGATGCAGGAGCGCGGATGGCCCATGGCCGGTCGACTTGGAGGCGCAGTCGGGTACGAGGTCGTGCCGGAGGAACCGTCTCGTGCGTTGCGGCAGTAAGGCGAAGGAGGCCGTGAGCTCGGATCACCAGGATCCAGCGACGACGGCTCACCTGATCCGTTGGGACGTTGTTGAGACCGAACACGACCGCAAGCAAGGAACGACATGACAAACGAACAGTTCGTCCGCCAGGCATACGACCTCGCCGAGGTGAAGGACATCCAGGGGTGGATCGACTGCTTCACTCCCGACGGCGTCTTCGTCGACAACTCTGTCGCGGTCACCTACACCGGTCCGGCGGAAGTGGCCAAGCCAGTCGAATACTACGGTGCGGCCTTTTCAGACATGCACCGTGAGCTTCACGACATCTACGTCAGCGGTGACGTTGT
>JAXDGI010000298.1:0-2621 GCA_034665145.1 Solirubrobacteraceae bacterium | reverse complement strand
CATCGCCGTCTTCGGCACCGACTTCGGGATTCACAATCCCACGTGGATCTCCAGATTCACGGACATGACACGTCAGGCAGCGGCCTACCGCGCGGGACGCGTCCTGCTCGCCGGCGACGCGGCGCACGTGCACTACCCGGCGGGTGGACAGGGCCTCAGTCTCGGTGTGCAAGATGCCGTGAATCTGGGATGGAAGCTGGCTCAGGTGGTCAAGGGGATCTCGCCCGAGGGTCTCCTGGACACGTATCAGGACGAGCGCCACCCGGTCGCCGCCCGAGCGCTCAAACACACGATGGCTCTGACCGCGCTGCAACGCCGGGACGAGCGCTTCCAGCCTCTCATCGACCTGGTGTCGGAGTTGGCGACCACGGACGAGGCTCGCAAACGGATCGCCGGGCTCGGCTCCGGGCTGGACATCCATTACGACCTCGGCGAGGGCCATCCATTGCTCGGGCGCCGCATGCCCGATCTGGACATCGTGACCGCCGACGGCCCGCTCCGAGTCTTCGAGTTGCTACACGGCGCCAGGCCGGTGTTGCTCAACCTCGATGAGCCCGGCGGCTTCGACATCACTCCATGGGCTGACCGGGTACAGCTGATCGATGCCGAATATGTCGGACCGTGGGAGCTTCCGGTACTCGGCGCGGTCAGCGCCCGCACTGCCGTGTTGATCCGGCCCGACGGATATGTCGCCTGGGTGGGAGACGGCACCGATAGCGGATTGCGCGACGCGCTGACCACCTGGTTCGGAACACCATCACGCGACGCGATGCCGACCAAAGCCAGCCCTACTGCGCCGCCCAGCGCCTTAGCAGGGAGAAATAGGTTGCGGCTATAGCGCTCAACCGAGATCGCCGCCCCGCGTACCGGCATCGATCTGGGCATGACGCTGATCGATACGGCCGAGATGTACGCCAACGGCGGGAGCGCCGCCCGAGTTCAGTCCAGCTAGGTACCTGAGCGGCTTACTCTGGCGCGTCCTGCAACGGGGCGCCAAGCACGGCCCGGCAGCGTTCGACGAATGCCCGCGCCGCGGCCGACGGCGGCCGGTTCGTCGCGGTCGCGAGGGAGACCTCCCAGCAGAGGTCCCGGCCGCTCAGGGGAACGACGTGGACGCCATCGGTCTCCCGCACGAGCGAGGGTGGGAGGATCGCGACGCCTAGGCGGTGGCGAACGAGACTGAGCATGCCAAGCGTGTCGCCCACCTCGAAGGCGACGGTGCGCTGATGCCTTGCGGCAGCAAAGGCCTGGTCGACGGAGGCACGTGTGCCCCAGCCCGTCGGGTGGTCGATGAACGGCTCGTCGGCCACGTCTCCGAGCCGCACGGTCAGGCGGGTTGCAAGCGGGTGCTGCGGCGCGCAGATGAACGCCATCTGCTCGCTGCCGAGTGGTTCGAGCGCGACGCCGGCCGGTGCGCGCTCGGGAAGCGACAGGATTGCCAGGTCGAGGCGGCCCTGCCGGAGCTCCTCGGATAGCTCCAACGAGCCGCTCCCCGCTTGACGTAGGCGGATCTCGACGAGCGGATGCTCAGAGCAGAAGTCTCCGAGCACCTGTGCGACGTCGAGCGGGCCTGCGCTGAGCGCCTGCATCGTGCCGATGGTCAGCGAGCCGCGCAGTCCGTGACCGACGTCGGCGAGCAGCTCGCGTGCCGCGTCCACGTCGGCCAGGATGCGGCGAGCCTGCGGGACCAGCAGCGCCCCCGCATCGGTCAGCTCGACCCGCTGGGTGGTTCGGCGAAACAGGTCGATCTCGAGATCTCGCTCGAGCGCCCGGATCGAGGCGGACACGGCTGACTGGACGAGGTGGAGCCGGCGTGCTGCGCGCGTGAAGTGGCGTTCCTCGGCGACCACGAGGAAATGCTCCAGCTGACGGATCTCCATTGATCGATTCTATCGCTTGAGTTCAGCACATGTGATCGTTGGACATGCTGGATGCCTGCCCACAGGCTTCGTGCATGCTCCTTTATCGCACCTTGCCGCGCGGCCGCTCGCTCCCCAGCTCGGCCGCATTCTGGACCGTCGCGTTCGCCTACTTGATCGTGATGGCCCTCTCCGCTCTCCCTGCGCCCCTCTACGTCCTCTACGAAAAGCGCGACCACCTCTCGAGCCTCGTCATCACGGTGATCTTCGCGATCTACGCCATCGGCGTGGTCGCCAGCCTGCTGCTCGCGGGCCATACCTCGGACTGGCTCGGGCGCAAGCGCGTGCTCGTCCCGGCCGTCCTGCTGAACGCAGTCAGCGCCGCCGTGTTCATCCTCTGGCCCGCGCTGCCGGGACTGCTGCTCGCCCGAGTGCTCTCGGGCTTGTCGGTTGGTGCGATGACCGCCACGGCGACCGCCTACCTGGCCGAGCTGCACGTCGCCGGCCGGCCCCGCGCACCCGGACGGCGCGCAGAGCTCGTGGCGACGGCGGCGAGTCTCGGTGGCATCGGTCTCGGTCCGCTTGCAGGCGGCCTGCTGGCGCAGTTCGTTCGCGATCCACTCGTTGTGCCGTACGTGGTGCTCGGCTCGCTCGCGGTGGCAGCGGCAGTGCTCGTGCAGTTCGCCCCGGAGACGGTGCGCGTCATCGAGCGTCCGCGCTACCACCGGCAGCGCATCTCCCTGCCTAGCTCCGGACGCGCTC
>JAXDGI010000297.1:0-4158 GCA_034665145.1 Solirubrobacteraceae bacterium | reverse complement strand
GCGCAATCGCCGCCCTGCAACAGGAAGGCCTCGCCGCGGGCCACGGCGGCCAGCCGCGCCTGGAGCATGTCGACCTCGGCGGCCACCGCGATCGGCGGCACGGCCTCCAGCACACCCCGCACCCGCGCAAGATAACCGGAGTCGGGCCACGCCGGCTGCTGTTCAGCCGGCCGTGCCAGGGCGTCGGCAACCGCCGCCAACAGTGGGCCCGGCAGCGGCGACAGCACGGGACCAGCTGCCACGGGCACATCGATGGTCCAACTCATACCCTGAAAGGTAGGCCGTCGTCTGAAGCCACGTCGAGCGAGACGCGCAGCGGCTCAGTGCCGCTCGCACCCCGGTGATCGGGCCCAACCGCCCGCCTTCCCCGGATCCGCGCGCACAGGCACAGTGAGAACGTGCGCATCCGCCCGATTTTCGCGCCGATGAGCCACCCGAACTCGCCGGTTGCTGGGCTCGCGCGCCGACGGACAGATCCCGTTCGGTACCTATGCAAACGGCCCGCTGTTAGCAGTGGTCTGGCGCTAGAGCGAACGGCGGCAACGATGGGGCTCCAGGGAGGGCGGCCGCGGGGGCTCGCGCGCAGGAGACCGCTTCGCTCTCGCGCGGATCTCGCTGCGCTCGATGAGGTTGACGCGACGCACGTGCCAGACCGGCTCCGCGGTCGCGAAAGCGAGCGTCAGGGCGTGAGCCGACCCCGTCAGCCCGAGCGAGCGCCTCGTCCCGGCGGCGGGTGGGGGCACCGGACGATTGCTAGGCCACCGTTGCGATCACCCGCGCGCCCTCCTGTCCGCGCACTGCAGGGCTCTCGCGCGCGTCGGTCAGATGCCCGGCGAAACAGAAGAGCAGGGCCGACAGACGGTTGTTTGTCGATCAGACAGGGAGCCGAGCCTCAGTCCGGCGTGAAGCCCGGGAATAGCTTCCGCGGCTTGGGGTTTCGGTGAGACGACGGGTGAGGACCAGGCCAAGTGACGAGTTCTCGTAAAGCGCTCCGCACTGTGGGCACCGAAGCAAGATCATCCGGCGCTCCTCATTGCTACCGGTCTGTGCCACGTGGCCATAGAGACTGTTCTGTTCGTCGCGGCCATACTCGCAGCCGAACCCGACGTCAGCACCGCTCACGATCGCGTGAGGCCTTGACATGCAGCCATCGGGCTCCCTAACATAGGCAGCCTGATGACTGCACGTTTCTCCAACGACGACTCGTTCAAGGCGTTGGCCGATCCGAGCCGGCGCCTGCTGCTCGACAGCCTGAACGAGCGCAACGGCCAGACGCTCGGCGAGCTGTGCTCGCACCTGCCGATGGCGCGGCAATCGGTCAGCAAGCACCTGAAGGTGCTGGAGGCGGCCAACCTAATCACGACCGTGCGCCGTGGCCGGGCGAAGCTGCACTACCTCAACCCGGCGCCCATCAACGAGATCGCCGAGCGCTGGATCACTCAGTACGACCAAGGTCGGGTCCGCGTGCTCGCCGACCTGAAAACCGCCCTGGAGGCCACTCCCATGGACAACCAACCCTCATTCGTCTACACGACGTTCATCCGGACCACCCCCGAGCGCCTTTGGCAGGGGCTCACCGACCCGGCCTTCACCACCCGCTACTGGAACATCGCGTTCGAGAGCGACTGGCGCACCGATTCGGCGCTGACCTGGAAGCAGAACGGCGTCACGACCGTCGACGACGACCAACGCGTGCTCGAGGCCGATCCCTACCGCCGCCTGTCCTACACCTGGCACACCTTCACCCCGGAATGGGCGCAGGCCGTCGAGATCGACGAGGAGCGGTGCGCGCGCCTGGCCGCCGAGCGGCGGTCGAAGGTCGCGTTCGAGATCGAGCCGATCGATGGCGAGCAGGTCAAGCTCACCGTCATCCACGACGACCTCGAGCCGGACGGACTGCTCGTGGGCATGATCTCCGGCGGTTGGCCCCGCGTGATCGCGAACCTGAAGACGCTGCTCGAGACCGGCGAGCCGCTCCCGGACATCCGAGGCCGGCGATGATGCGCTCGGCTCACGCGATTGCGGCGATGATGCCATCGATCCCTGCGATGGCGGGGATGATGGCCGCGATGATGCTGCCGGGCGCGCTGCCGGCGATCGTCCGTACCGCGCGCACCCAGCACACGCTGGTCGCCGCGCCGCGCTTCGCGGCGTCCTACCTCGGCGTGTGGTTCGCCTGCGGCCTGGCCACGTTCGCGCTCTACCAGCGGCCGCGAGCGTCGGTCACCATCGCCGTCCTCGCCGCCGCCGTCCTCTATGAACTCACGCCGGCCGCCCGTGCCTGCCGCCGGCGCTGCCGCACCGAGCACCACTCCGGCGTGCGCTACGGCCTTTGGTGCGTCGGCTCGAGTCTCGGGCTGATGGCCGCGTTCGTCGCGCTGGACCCAATGTCCCTGCCCCTGATGTGCCTCGCCGGCACGATCGCCCTGATCCAGAAGGAGCTGTTCGCATGAGTTCTCATCCCACCGCCACCCACGAGCAGTGGCTCGCCGCCCGCATCGAGCTGCTGCAGGCCGAGAAGGAGCTGACGCGCCGCAGCGACGAGATCGACCGTCGGCGCCAGGCACTGCCCTGGGTGCGGATCGAGAAGGAGTACCACTTCCAGACCGAGGACAGCGCGGCGTCCCTGGCCGATCTGTTTGGCGGGCGGTCGCAGCTGCTCGTCTACCACTTCATGTTCGGCCCAGACTTCAGCGCCGGGTGCCCGTCCTGCTCCGCGATCGCCGACGGCTTCGACGGCTCCGTCGTACACCTCATGAACCACGACGTCGCCTTCTACGCGGTCTCGCGGGCACCGATCGAGAAGCTCACGGCCTACAAGCGGCGCATGGGCTGGTCGTTCCCGTGGGCTTCGTCGGCGGACAGCGACTTCAACTACGACTTCAACGCCTCGTTTTCGGAGGAGCAGATGAGCGGAGCTGTCCACTACAACTTCGCCGACCGCGATATGAGCTGGGTGGCGACCGCCCTGGACGGCGCCCCGGCCCAACTGGGGGCGAGCGCGGGTGTCGACGTCGAGACGTTCCTGCGCGAAGCGCCCGGGATGAGCGCGTTCGCGATCCAGGATGGGGCCATCCACCACACCTACTCGACCTACGCACGCGGACTCGACGGCCTCTGGGGCATGTACCAGTGGCTGGACCGAGCACCGCTAGGCCGCAACGAGACCGGAGCATGGTGGCGCCACCACGACAGGTACCACCCCGCCACCGGATGATCCGGACCACGTGCGCTACTCAATTGACCGGTGACATCGCAGACGAGCCGCAGTGCAGCAGGTCGAGCGCGAACGCCACCCGGCCCGCAGCGAGGCGACCACCCCGAGACGTCGCCGCTGTAAGCATGATCGCACCCCATCGTCACGAAGCATCTGCGTAGACAAGAGCCGGCAACCGTGCAGTGAGCCTGGTCCCTGATATCCGCGCGCAGCAGGGCGGCGTCCAGTCGCGACGAGATGCGCGTCCCGTTACAAACACGAGAGCGCTATGCGGGTCAGTTGCTCCTTGTCCAATTCAGCGGGGAGCCTTCCCGGTTGCAAGACGGGCCTACGGCGACAAGGCGCCCGAGCGGTGTTGCGCGCACGCCGGCGCTAGCGTGCGGCGGGTTCGAGCACCCACCGCGCGAAGTCGGCAGGAGCCACGTTGCTGGCGCACAGGATCGTGGTGGCGCGCCGCCCGGCGAACCGCTTGGGTTCCTCGAGGACGGCGGCGATGCCAAGCGCTGCGGACGGCTCGACGATGAGTCCCGCGTGCTCATAGAGCATCCGCATGCCGACCTTGATCGAATCCTCACGAACGAGCATCACGTCGTCGAGCACGATGAGCAGGTCGTCCAGCACCTCGGGGATCGGACAGCGCCCGGCGACGCCGTCGGCGATCGTCTCGATGCGGTCCGTCGCGACCACCGTGCGCTGACGCCACGACAGCGCCATCGCGGGCGCACCAACGGGCTGGATTCCGATCACCTCCACGTGCTCGGCGAGCGAGCGCACGGCGTAGCCCACCCCGCTGACCAGCGCTCCGCCGCCGACGGCCACGATCACGACGTCGAGCTCCGGGTCGTCTCGGACGAGCTCGAGGCCGATTGTGGCGGCGCCCTCGCAGGTCGCCAGGTCCAAGCTGTCTTCGACCAGGTAGGCGCCACCCGCCTCCGCGATCT
>JAXDGI010000296.1:0-3258 GCA_034665145.1 Solirubrobacteraceae bacterium | reverse complement strand
CTGGCCCTTCGCCCACCAACTCACCCGAGCCCTCGACACCGGCCAGGTTCACGCTTTCTGCCTGGGTATTGGGGTTGATCCGCTCACCTTCGCCACCGACATCCTCACGGTCGTCACGATCGATGCCGCGCTGTATGACGAGCTGTTCGGTGAGATCGCCGACACCAACACTGAAGGATCGATCACCCCCGCCGTGCCCTTCACCGCGCAGACCGTCCAGCGATACGCGAGCGCCGAGCCCATGCAAGCCGCTGGCGCGGGACTGCTGCGCCTGGCGTGGCGGCACCGCTCGACTCTGCTTGCTTGACCACAAGTACCGCTTGTACAGCGACCACTTGTTAGCCCACAGACCCCCTTAACCGCGACGCTCTTCCCACGCTCAGGCCGGACCAGCCGACCAGGCCGCAGCTGTAGGGAGGTGCTCAGTCGTGACGACCGACGTCGAGCGCCCCCGGCTGCGTGAGCTGCGCACCGACCTCGGCTGGACACAGCAGGAGCTGGCCGACCGGATCGCGCACCTGGCATGGATGGAACGCCGCGAACGTGTCGGCATCAACGCGGACATGGTCGCGAAATGGGAACGCGGCGTGAAGGGCATCAGCCCGCGATACCGCGAGCTGCTATGCCGACTGTTCGGCGTCGCACCCAACCAGCTCGGCCTGAAGAACACACCCCTGATCCCCGCTGACCGCACCCGGCCGTTGACCGATGATCAGTCACTAGTAGCGATGTTGGACAACGCCGCCGGACTGCTGGATCAGCTTGGCGCCGCCGGAACCGCGCTCGCCCCGCACATGCTCCATGCGTGGAGAGATGCGGTCACCACCCGCCGCACCATGCTCGGGCTGCTCGACCCCAGCGCCACCGACCCCGTCGGCCACGCTCGTGCAGTGACGGTCACCGTGGCCGACCTGGAACAGCTCGCCGAGCGCTACCACGCCCTCTATGAGACCGCTGACCCCGCGCCACTGCTGACGTCGGTTGTCGCCCACGTGCGCTTGGCCCAGGATGCCCTACGCCAAGACCCAGCACCGGATGAGCAGCGGCGGTTGTTGCGCAATCTGGCTGAGGTTGCGATCCTCGCTGGGCGGCTTGCAGCCGAGGACCTCGGCAACGCCATGTCGGGTCGTGCCTACTACAGCGTGGCCCTCGATGCCGCACGTGAGGTGGCAGACGATCAGCTCACGGCCATCGCGCATGGACACACTGCCCAACTCGTCGCAGCCGAAGGCCTAACCACCGCCGCGCTCGACCACCTCACTGCCGCACGCGAGCACGTCCAATCCACCCCGGCCATTGCATCGTGGCTCGCCGCCACCGAGGCCACGATCCACGCTGACCGAGGCGACTACGCCGCGGCGCGCGACGCCCTCGACTGCGCACGCACCGCCCTCGACCAGCCTGACCGTTCCGCGCCGGCTTCGTTTCACCACCGCGGCAGCGCGCAGCTGGCTGCCACCACCGGCCGCATCCTCCAACGGGCCGGCAACTACAGCGAGGCACGCGAGGTACTCACCGCGGCAGTCGGCGATCCCTGCGCGGCCGTGCGTCGACAACGTGTGCTGATTCTGGTCGATCTCGCCACGGCGGAATTGCATAGTGGCAACCCTGCCGCCGCATGCTCCCATGCCACCCAGGCAGCCGAACTCCTGCACCAGGCTGTCTATACGGTCGGTACCACTCGTCTCCGCGAATTCCGCGCCGTCGCCCAGCAGCCTCTGACCAGCGCAGCCCTCCGTGACCTCGACGACCACCTCGCTCGCATCGCAGCCTAACCGGACGAGCTCCGTCGTAACCGATTGCATCACCGCTTCAGTGGTTACGGTCGGTACTATCGGCCCGCACACAGGCCGACCCTGGTCTGATCACGCGGTGGTCAATCTCCGAGCTAGTTAATTGCCCATCGACCACCGGGAGCCGAAGCGGCGGCTGCCAGCTGCAGTGCAGCGCTTCTCCCACAGCGAGCTGCACAGCACTAACATTCCACCGCCTGCTCCCGCGTCCGCGTTCGACACTCGTTGTCCGTGCTGTCTCTCCGATGCTTGAGCCAGTTCTACACGTCGCAGACCGTGCAGGGTGTGGTGTCGTCCTCATCGTCGAGAACCCCACTCAACACGTCGACCAGCGGTAGGTTGCGCCGTCGCGATCCTTCCCGTTGCATCGCGGCTTGGTGCTTCGCCATGATCTCGTCTTTGCGGTCTCGCAGCTCGCGCAGCGTTTCGCCTTTGCTCCAGGTGTACTGCCTACCCCGCATCGCGGTGTCCTCATACCCGTGCTTATCTTCGTAGGCAATCGCCTGCTCGAACAACTCGGGGTGTCGTTCGGAAAGACCCACCCATTCGGCCTTGCGCTGGAAGAAGCAGAAGTAGCAGCCGGAGCGGGTGCGCCACTCGTAGTAGGACGGCAGGCCGACCCCGGCGTCTTCGAGGATGTGAAGTACGTCGGCTTTGGTGATCCCGTCGTCCTTGAAGGGGAATACGGCCGTGATGGTGCTTTTGGTGCTGACATACCCGGATCGGTGCTCGTCGGCGCGGATGCCAATGTAGGAGTAGGCGAGGTCGTCGCCGAGCCAGTCTTCCAATGGTTTGATCTTGAGGCTCTTGGTGCACCAGCGCATCTGTGGACTGGGTAGGGCGCCCTGGTAGACCCAGAGCCAGTGGTCGAAGTCCCGAGCGGCGTTGAGGCGATCGATTGATTTTCCGAGGACGGCCTCCAGGCGCTGCAGGTACTCGTACGTTTCCGGCAGTTCAGCTCCGGTGTCGCAGAAGAAGTACTCCATCTGGGGGATGCGGTCGCGCATGTAGAGCGCGAGAGCGGCGCTGTCCTTCCCGCCGCTGATGCCGAGCACGTGGCGCGGCTCGGCCGCTGGGATGCTGGTGGCCTCAGGCACGGCGGATCTTCCCCTCGTTGAGATCGGCGGGATCGGCGCTGGCTGGGTCGGCGTCCGCAGCACCTACACCGAGCCCGAGTGTCTTGCCGGCGATCACGGCGAGCAGAGCCCGCGGCCCAATGGGACCGAGCCGATCACGCACGGTGTCGAGGACGGTGGTTGCTAGCTCCTCAAGAAGCGGCGCGCTGCGGTGGTCGACCCACACGACGCTGCTCGCCTCTTCCCCGTCGGGAGCGGTGACGGTGACCCGCTGAGCGGTGAACCCATCGTTGCGGCGGGCCGCGGCGTCGAAATGCAGGGCCTCGACCCGCTGGAAGGCACCCGCGATCTCGTGCAGGTTCACGTGGTAGCGCGCCAAGTCGTCATCG
>JAXDGI010000295.1:0-4511 GCA_034665145.1 Solirubrobacteraceae bacterium | reverse complement strand
GCGACCGAGCAAAGCATGGTCGCCGACGAGAGCGGCGTGGCAGTCCGCTACGTCGTCGAGGCCACCCACCAGGGCGAGCTGTTCGGAATCCCTGCAACTGGCCGAGGGGTCCGCTGGGACGCCATTGCATCTCGGACGGAAAGATCGTCAAGGAGTGGGCCGCGGATGACATGGCCGCTGTGCTGCATCAATTAGGCGCGTTCACACCGCCGTGGCTTGCAGGGACCAAAGCTTAGAAGCTGCCGTGCGGGATGGCGAGCGTTTTCAAGAGAGAACAAAAAGGTTCGAACCGGGCGAAGCCTGTTTCTACGATTACCGCTCGGGCAAAATTCTTTGAACGGGCCCGGCCTTGCCGCGCCCGGTAGTCACCCGGCCGACCAACCTGTCCCGGGCCCGGCTGGCGCGGTGCTCTGACTGGGAGCGCGACCTGAATTGGTAACCAAGCCGGGAAGCCCGCGGCTTTACGGCAGCTGTTGCTATCCCCGGGTTCTTTGGCGCCAGCCAGCGTCGGAACACGTCGACTCGCTCGGCCGGCCAAGCGCCGTCGCACGGCACGTTGACACCCTGTCCGGCCGGCGTTTCACTCATGACAGCCCCACCAGGGGGCCTGCCTGCCGGCTGGCTACCGCGGTGGGGCGGCGGCCGGGTCGCCCGGGAGGACCCGGTCGAGCTCGTTGCGCGAGCTGATGTCGAGCTTGATGAAGACCTTGCGCAGGTGGTATTTGACCGTCCGCGGGCTGATGAACAGCCGGGTGCCGATCTCCGGGTTTGAGAGTCCCTCGCGTGCGAGCCGCGCGATCAGAGCCTCCTGGGGGGTTAGTTCGTCGCGGGTTTCCACGGTGCGTTTGCGGACGGTCTCGCCGGTGGCCAGCAGCTCGCGGCGGGCGCGCTCGGCGAACGCCTCGACGCCCATCGCGGAGAGCATCTCGTGGGCGGTGCGCAGTTGCTCGCGCGCGTCGACTCGCCGGTTCTCGCGTCGCAGCCACTCGCCGTACACCAGGTGCGAGCGGGCGAGCTCCAGGCGCACGCGCGTACGACCAAGCCGTCCGATCGACTCGCGGTAAAGCCGGTCGGCGGCCTCCCCGTCGCTTAGGAACGCCCGGACGCGGGCTTCAATGCCGTGCGCCCATTCGCTGGGGATCACACGCGTCCGTTCGGACAGCCAAGCGATTGCGGTTCTCACGAGCTCCACGTCACCGGTCCTGGACGCCGCCTCGGCAGCCTCGGGCACGAGAAACGGTCCGTACCCCAAAGCGTCGCGCTCGAGTAGTGGCCAAGCGGCGTCTCGGGCAGCGTCGTGTCGGCCGAGGCCGTTGTAGAGCACCGCCTTGGCGTAGCCGGTGCTCGTCCAACCGTGTGCGGCCGCCTCGTCCTCGCTGGCCTCGATCAGCTCTGACGCCATCGTCTCCTGGCCGCGCCAAGCCGCCAGCGTCATCCGAGCATTTCCGAGCGGCGCATTCCCGGTCGCCTCCGCGATCAGGCGATCTTCTTCGATCATCAGCCCCGCCGTGGTCAGGTCCCCGGCGAGGAGATGGGTTCGACCGAGAAAGCTGAGCGCGAGTTGTAGGTGCATGAGCGCGCCCGTGCTGCGCACGAGCTTGGCTTGGCGAGTGGCAAGGACCTGCAAGGCCTCGATATCCCACAGCTCGAGCGCGACCAGCACACTGGCTCTTCCACCCGCGAGCCAGAGCCAGCGGCCTGCTTCCTCGTCGCCGACGTTCAACTCCAGAAGCAGCTCGAGTGCCCGATTCAGCATCGGCACCGCCGCTGTGTATCCCTCGGTCAACCGCGTCGCGAACGCGCCGAGGAGGACATCGACCGCCCGCGGGGGGTCTGGCCCCGGGGGTGCGGCGCGCGCAGCCGCGGCAGCCACCGGCAGGCCCCCGGGGAGCTCGAGGTCGTTGACCATCGCAGCACCGAGCGCCTCCAGATGCGTCTCGCGCGCCGCGCTGGCGTCAAGCGGTTCGAGACGTCTGGCTGCGCTCACGAGCAGTCGACCGGCGTCTGCGGGGCGTCGCTGCTCCAACGCGATCTGTCCGCGCAAGAGGTCGACACGCGCACGCTGGAGTTCGTCGACGCATCCGGCCTCGACGGCCACCAACAGTCCCAGGGCCGCGTCGAACGCACCCGCGTCGCGCTTCCTTCTGGCCGCCGCGAGCAGGCGCCGCGCCCGGCGAGCGGATTCGGGCGTCAACATCGCCGCCCGCTCGAGGAACGCGGCCGCCGCGGCCAAGCCCCCGCGCGCCTGTGCCCGGCCGGCAGAGCGCTCGAGCTCCTCGGCGACTGCCTCGTTGGGCCCGGCTGCGGCATGGGCTAGGTGCCAGGCGCGGCGGTCGGGGTCGACCTCCTGATCGGTGGCCTCCGCGAGCGCGCGGTGGACCTCCTGGCGCTCCTGAACCGGCGCCGATCGATACACGGTCGAGCGCACCAGCGGGTGACGGAACCGCACGACCGTCGCGAACTCGAGGAGCCCCACCTCGGATGCTGGGGCGGCAGCCTCGGCCCCGATCCCGAGCCGCTCGGCCGCTCGCCAGACGAGCGCCGGGTCCCCGACGGGGTCGGCCGCCGCGAGCAGTAGCAAGCGCTGGGTCGGAGCCGGAAGCGACTCGAGCCGCCGCCTGAAGCTGTCCTCGATCCTCATGGAGGGAGGGATCCCGCCGATGAGTCCGAAACCGCCTGCCAGCTCCGCCGGGGTGAACCCGCGGACCAGCTCCATCAGCGCCAGAGGGTTGCCGCGCGTCTCGCTGACGATCTGGTCGCGAACACGAGCATCCAGCGGCCCGGAGAGCGCGGCGTCAAGCAGGATGCGCGCATCGTCGTCAGCCAAGCCCTCCAAGACCAGCTGCGGCAGCCCCGCCAGGTCGCTGCTCGGCGTGCGCGCGGCGAACACCAGTCCGACCGGCTCTTTATCCAAGCGCCGCGCCACGAATGCCAGGATCTGCGCCGAGGCGCGATCGAGCCACTGTTCGTCATCCACGATGCAGACCAGCGGTTGCTCTTCGGCCGCGTCGGAGAGCAGACCCAGGACAGCCAGGGCCACAAAGAAGGGATCGGGTACGGGCCCGGTACTGAGCCCGAACGCGGTGCGCAGCGCGTCGCGCTGTGGAACCGGAAGCCGATCCACGCGATCCAGCATCGACCCGAGCAGCTGATGAAGGCCCGCGAACGCAAGCTCCATCTCCGATTGGACGCCGACGGCACGCGCCACCCGTAACCCCGACGCTTGTTCGGCCACGTACTCCAGCAAAGCCGTCTTGCCCATACCCGGTTCGCCGCGGAGGACCAGGATCCGGCTCTTACCTTCCCGCACCGCCCCGAGCAGCTCGTCGAGCAGTTCGCACTCACTGCGCCGACCCAGCAGCTCAGCCGCGCGGCCACCGATCCGGGAGCGGGTGGCCATCTCCATATGACCGACGTTACACCGCCGGACCAACCGCGACGACCAAGACTAAGGACAACGAGGTGGGTCGACTCAGCCAGCACGACTGGCCACTGGCTGACGCGAGCGGGGCCGCGGTGCCCTCACCCTCCACGCTCGACACGCACTCTCCAGCTCCCGTATCCAGGAGGACGAATCATGAGCACGACTGACGCGGCCGGCCGCTTCACTGCACTACCCGACGATCAGACGCTGCAGGCGACCGTGGTCGCGCTCGAAGAGCACGGCTCCAGCGTTGAGGTCGTCGACACCCTCGACGCCGCCCGGGAAGCCGTCCTCTCCCGCATCCCAGCGGGATCTTCGGTGATGACCAACACCTCGGTGACACTGCAGGAGACCGGCATCGAAGCGGCCATCAACAATGATGGACCGTACGACTCGGTGCGCAACAAGATGCTCGCGCTCGACTTCGAAACGCAAGGACAGGAGATGAAGGCGATCGCCGGCCAGTCCGATTTCGCGCTCGGAAGCGTCCACGCAATAACCCGCGAGGGGACCCTCGTCATCGCCTCGGCCTCAGGCAGCCAGCTTGCGTCATACGCGTGGGGCGCGGCCAACGTCATCTTCGTCGTGGGCACGCAGAAGCTCGTCGCCAGCCTCGACGACGCTCGCGATCGGATCTTCGCGCACAGCCTGAAGCTCGAGGACGCTCGCGCGCTCGCCGCCTACGGACAGAACAGCGCCGTCGGAAAGATCCTCGAGATCCACCAGGAACAGCCCGGCCGCATCCACATCGTTCTGATCCGCGAGTCCGTTGGGTTCTGAGCGACGCTCGGCAAACGGTGGCCCGGGAATAACCTCCATGACCGGCAGGTGGGCCTTGAACTGACCTCCGAACCACGCCCCGGCTGCGTGGAGTCACAGGACCGCACCGTCCGGTCCCACTCGAGTACCGCGCGCGCAGCAAAGCAGGGCTCGGAAGTCAGGCGCCCGGAGACATGCAACTCGCCAGCGTGGGGTGTGGCGTTGGGTCGGCCGGGCGAACACCGACCGACCCGGTCGCAGTCCGGTCTATCGCTTCATCTTGAGGCCGGCGCTGGCTGAGATCGTCGGAGACGGCCGTCCGTGGACG
>JAXDGI010000294.1:0-24275 GCA_034665145.1 Solirubrobacteraceae bacterium | reverse complement strand
GGCATCCTTGGCTTGTCCCCCCAACGTCCCCGGCGCCAGCGGCTGGAGCAGGCGCACGTGGTACCAGAGGTCCTTGCTGCGCTTGCGCCAGGCGTGCATCCGCTCCGGGGTCGGCGCCTGGCGGGCGCGCTTCATGGCCCGCCGCCCGCGCCGGTACTCACGCTCCAGGCCGCGGCTCAGCGTCGCCCAACCCGACTCGCGCAGCCGCCACTCATCCACGCGCGCGCCAGCGGCGCGCAGCTCATCGGCGGCGCGGGCGGGGATGTCGCTCTCCTGGAGCTCGGCCCGGGCCTGATCACGTTCGTGGGTCAGGCGCTGGCGGACCGCCATGATCGTCGCCTCCGGCAGCTGGCCGGCATAGCGGTCGTCGATCGTCTGCAACGCGTCGAGCAGGGCATCGGCCTCGCGGGCTCGTCCCAGCTGATGGGCGACAGACCGCAGGCGGGCATTCTCACGCCGGCGCTGCCCGGGCTTCATACCCGAGCGGGAAAGGCGCAGAATCGATCGCGTCTTCTTCAGTGCCTTGCGGGCGTCGTGCAGCGCGCCGACGGGATTCTCGGCGGCGCCTGACTCGAGGCGGTGAACCGCCTGTTCGAGCTGCTCGCGCGCGCAGCGCCGCAGGTCGGCGCTCACGTCCTCGACGCTGTCGAGTCGGTAGGCCATGGCTACCTCGTACCCGCTCTGAGCCGCACGAACGCAGGTCGGGCCCTCACGCGTTGGCTCCGGCGGCCAGCCGGCGGGGCTGGAGCCCGATGGCGTCAGCCAGCAGCTCATAGGAGCGGCGACGAGCGTCGTGATCGTACGTGATGGTCACCACGATCACCTCATCGGCGCCGTATTCGTGGGCGACGGCTTCGATGCCCGAGCGGACCTGCTCAGGGGTACCGACAATCGACCGGCGACCACGGGGCGCGCCGCCCGGAGACTGTCCCTCCCGGGCCAGGAAGGCCATCGCCTTCTCGGGCGAGGGGACGGCGATGAGCTGGCCGCGGCGCAGCAGGGTCATGCTCATCCGGCTCGAGGCGGCGAGCTCCCGGGCTTCCTCCTGAGTCGGTGCGGCCAGCGCCCAGACGGCCACGGCGGTGCGGGGAGCCTTGAGATCGCGGACGGGGCTGAAGCGGTCGCGGTAGAGCTGAGCGATCTCCGAACCCTGGGGGTTGATGAAGTCGGCAAATGCGTAGCGCAGCCCGAGCTCGCCGGCCCAGATTGCGCTCTGGGCCGAAGAGCCCAGTAACCAGGGCTCGGGCAGCTCGGGCCGTCCGGGCAGCGTCGCGGCGAGATGACGGAAGGGGTGATCCGCAGGGAGCGTGTCCTCGAGGTAGGCCAGCAGCTCGGCGAGCTGGTCGGGGAAGTCGTCGGGTGCGGCCTGACGGCGGTCGCGCTGCAGCGCAAAGGTGGTGAGCGGATCGGTTCCCGCGGCGCGGCCGAGACCGAGGTCGATGCGCCCAGGGTACAGAGCGGCGAGGATCGTGAAGGATTCGGCGACCTTGAGCGGGCTGTAGTGGGGCAGCATCACGCCCCCGCTGCCGACGCGCAGGCCCTCGGTGGCGGCCGCGATCGGCCCGATCAGCACCTCGGGGCTGGGACCGGCCAGCATCGGACCCCCGTGGTGTTCGGCCACCCAGTAGCGGTGATAGCCGAGGCCGTCGGCGAGCCGCGCGAGGTCGATCGTGTTGCGCAGCGCGTCGGCCCCGGTGGAGCCTTCGGCGATCGGCGACTGATCGAGCACGGAGAGAAGCACGACCCCTGATGCTAGAAAGCCCCCATGCCGGTCTCGACAGAGCTGCGCAGTGTGCGCGCCACGCGCTATGTGACCCCCCTGCGCGAGGGCGGCTCATTGCCGGGCCTGGTCGAGGCCGACGACGACGGGCTCTACGTGCTGAAGTTCCGCGGCGCCGGCCAGGGGCCGCGGGCGCTGGCCGCCGAGGTGATCGTCGGCGAGCTCGCCCGCAGCCTTGGCCTGACCGTGCCCGAGCTGGTCACGATCGACCTCGACGCCCGGCTCGGTGCGGCCGAGCCCGATCCTGAGATCCAGGATCTGATCACGGCCAGTATCGGGGAAAACCTGGGCGTGGACTTCCTGCCGGGTGCGTTGACCTACTCGCCGGCCGGCGCCTGGCAGCCCGACCCGGGCCTGGCCGCCGAGGTCGTGTGGCTCGATGCCTTGACCACCAACGTCGACCGCACCCCGCGTAACCCCAACCTGCTGCTCTGGCACGACCGTCTCTGGCTGATCGACCACGGCGCCGCGCTCTACCTCCAGCACCGCGGACTTGACCCTCGGGCCGATGCCGGCCGGCCGTTTCCCGCCGTCGCCGAGCACGTTCTGCTGCCGGTTGCGAGCTCCATTGCCGCCGCGGGCGAACGGATGCAGGCTCGCCTCGACGACGTCGCGATCGCCGCCGCGGTCGCGCTCGTCCCGCCGGAGTGGCTGGCGGAGACCGAGCCCGACGTCTACGCCGAGTATCTCGGCGCCCGGCTTGCGGACGGGTGCTTTGCCCTCGAGGCCGAACGCGCCCGAGCGGGACTGGCGTGACGCCGTTTACCTACACCATCCTGCGCGTCGTACCCAGTGTCGAACGGGGCGAGCAGCTCAACGTGGGCGTCGTGCTGTTCTGCCGGCAGCGTGGCTTCCTCGGCGCCCGCGTCGCCGTCGATCAGCAGCGGCTGGCCGCGCTCGCGCCCGGTCTTGACCTGCCGGAGCTGGCCGCCCACCTTCACGGCCTCGTTCGCGTGGCCGAAGGCAATCCGGCCGCGGGCGCGATCGCCGCGCTGGCGCCCAGTGAGCGCTTCGGCTGGCTGGCCGCCCCGTCAAGCACGGTCATCCAGGCCTCGCCGGTCCACACCGGACTCAGCGAGGATCCGGCCGCGACGCTCGACAGCCTGTTCACGCGGCTGGTGGGCTGATCGCCAACCGGTGCGCGGTGGCGTCGACGTCAGCGCTCAGGCGACGGCGCTCATCTCGCGATCGGGCCGGGCTGAGCGCGCCTTGTCGTCGGGCATGTGGACGATCAACACGGGCACCATGCTGTGGTTGAGCGCGAAGTGGCTCACGCTGCCCAGGACCGAGGCGGTCAGCGCGCCACGTCCGCGTGAGCCCATGACCAGCAGGTCGTAAGTCCCGCAGCGCAACCGATCCATGATCGCCTCCCGGATCGGCTTCTCACTCAGGACGCTGGTGACTGGAACCGACTCGGGGACCCGGTCGACCGCCCGGCTGAGGTTCTGCTTGGCCTCCTGGGTGAGCTCGACGGCGAGCGGCTCGATAGCCGGGATGGTCACCGGTGAGCTCGCCCAGTACGGGGGGCGGGGAATTGAGGTGAGGATGGTGAGGCGGCCGCGGCCCGCGGTGGCCAGGTCGATCGCCTCGTCCAGGGCACGCTCGGCGTGGACCGAGCCGTCAACGCATACCAGGATGTTGTGGAACATGGTTCACCCCGTAAGGGATTTAGTTAGCATGCCAAAGATTAGCATGACACCCGGTTGCTACGCTAGCCGGAATGACCGGCGAGCGCGAGCACTCCGACGCCGACGCGGTGGACACGTTTCTGGTCTCGTTTGACGCGCTGGCGCAGGCGGTGCGTCGCGCGCGAGGCGGCACGGCCCGCGATGGCGCCCTGACCCTCTCGCAATACGGCTTGCTCCAGACCCTGTCGGGCCAGCGCACTGCCCGCGTACGGGATCTGGCCGACGAGGCCGGGGTTGCCCCGTCGACGGCCACCCGCATCCTTGACGCGCTGGAGCGCCGGGCGATCGTGCGGCGGAGCCGGGCGGCCGAGGACCGGCGAGGGGTGAGCGTCTCCTTAACCGCCGAGGGTCGCGCGGCGCTCGACGCTCAGGATGCGTGGATGCGTAGCCGCCAGCGGGCCTTCTACGACGGACTGCCGGCGATCGAGCGGGAGCTGGCCCCCGATCTGCTCGTCAGGCTGGCGGCGCTCATCGACGAGCTGGCCGCCGGCCCCGAGTAGACCCCGACCAAGCGGCCTCGACCGCCCGCCGCGGGTTTACAAACGGGTCACACCGGCGGCTCCCGTCCGACCTATAAACCGAGTGTCGCTCGGCCGGCGCCTGCCCTCCTCGGGGCTCGGGCGAGCGTCGTTTTGGTCTCAAAACGACAGGGAGTCATCGCATGCGAACTCGCAGCACAGTCGGCGCGCTCGTGGTCACCGCCGGCGCCGCTCTGGCCGTCGGCCTGCCCGCCGCGACCGGCATTGCCCGCACCACCGGGCACCACCGCGGTCAGGAGAAGAGCGCCTCCGGCCCAGGCCGGGCCGGTGCACGCCACGGCGTCAAGCACGTGCTCCTGGTCTCGGTCGACGGCTTGCACCAATCCGACTTGACCTGGTATGTCCGACAGCACCCTGACTCGGCGCTGGCCAAGCTGGCCGGGCGCGGAATCGACTACAGCCAGGCCCGCACTCCGATCCCCTCGGACTCGTTTCCGGGCATGGTCGCCCAGGTGACGGGCGGGAACCCGGCCACCACCGGCGTCTACTACGACGCTGAGTACAACCACAACCTGCTTCCGGCCGGCACGACGTCGTGCGCAGGCAAGAAGACGGGCGCTGAAGTCAACTACTTCGAGGTCATCGCCAAGGACCCGCTGTCCATCGATTCCGGCCAGGGGTTGCCCGGGCTGCCGGACAGCATTCTCGCGCTGACCCCAAACCCCACGTACTCACTCATCAACCCGGCGGCGTTGCCGGTTGATCCGGCCAGCTGCCGGCCGATCTACCCGCACAGTTACCTGAAGGTCAACACGATCTTCGAGGTTGCTCGCCGGCACGGTCTGCGCACGGCGTGGTCGGACAAGCACGCCGCTTACGAGATCCTCAACGGCCCGTCGGGCACGGGGATCCAGGATCTGTTCGCTCCGGAGATCAACAGCAATTCGCTTCAGCCCAACGGCCAGCCCTATCCGGACGGCGGCGACTGGACCACCGACAACAACGCGACCATGCAGTACGACAGCTACAAGGTTCAGGCGGTCCTCAACGAGATCGACGGCTATGACCACAGTCGCAGCGAGAAAGTGGGCACGCCGGCCATCTTCGGGATGAACTTCCAGACCGTGTCGACGGCCCAGAAGCTCCCGGTGTCCGACGGGCTCACCGGTGGCTACCTGCCGGGAACAAGCACGCCGGGCCCGCTGTTGAGCCGGGCGCTGGACTACGTCGACGCCAAGCTGGCGGCCATGGTGAGTGCGCTCCGCGCCCGGGGAATGGCTCACTCCACGGCGATCATCGTCTCGGCCAAGCACGGGCAGTCGCCGATCGACCCGAGCGCGCTGACCCGGATCGACGACGGCGCGATCATCGACGGGATCAACATCGCGTGGGCCAAGACCCACCCCGGTGCGACGCTCGTCGCGGCCGATCCGGGTAACAGCGCCGCGGGCAGCCGGGACGACGCCTTCCCCCTGTGGCTGAATGACCGCTCGCCGGCCGCCGCTCAGTTCGTCAAGAGCTACCTGTATGACAACCGCGCGACCGGCAACACGTACAACGCGAGCAACCCGGCGGCGGCAGGCCCATCTCGGACCCTGGCGCACTCGGGCCTGAAGGCCATCTATGT
Organism: Solirubrobacteraceae bacterium; assembly: GCA_034665145.1. Taxonomy (GTDB): domain Bacteria; phylum Actinomycetota; class Thermoleophilia; order Solirubrobacterales; family Solirubrobacteraceae; genus Palsa-465. The sequence goes on along the minus strand of JAXDGI010000294.1, from coordinate 18,701 downwards.
CGGGGCCACCGCCGCCCACTACTTCGGGGTGCCGGCCAGCGACCCGCGCCACCCGGATGTCTGGGGGGTTGTCCAGCACGGCGTGGTCTACACGGGCAAGACCCAGAAGATCGCCGAGCACGGCGGCGCTGACATCGAGGATCGCCGCGTGGCGCTGCTCGTCTACGCCCCCGGGGCCGAGCGGGGTCCGCGGGTGCGCTCGGCCGTGATCGTGACGACCTCGATCGCTCCCAGCATCCTCTCGCTGTTGGGTCTGGACCCCCACGCCTTGGACGCCGTCCGCAGCGAGGGGACGCCGTCCCTTCCGGGCCTGGGCGGCTAGGCAACGAGGAGCGGGAGCCGCCTCCCCCCGATCAGGGGGTTGTCGGCGGCTCCCGGTTGCCGAGGCCGAGCCCGAGCGCGATGCTGGGCGGACATGCTTGGCCTTGCCGATGTCGCCCGCTTCCGGCCCAGCGATCCGGACGAGCTGGTCACCGCGTCGCTGGCCTGTCCGCTGTGCCTGGGCAGCGAGCGGGTCCAGTGGGAGGGTGCGCTCGAGGGTCACGATCCCTCGGTGCGGTGCACCTGCCCTGACTGCGGCGAGCGCTGGCTCGTCTACGTCGCGCCCGAGCAGGCGCTGCGCATCGGTCTGCTGAGCTGAGCGGCTATGCCTCGATCTCCCGGCCGTCTTCGCCCCACATGATGTGGAACGTCCCCTCCTGGTCGATCCGGCGGTAGGTGTGGGCGCCGAACAGGTCGCGCAGGCCCTGAATCAGGCTGGCCGGCCCGCGCTCGCGGCGGTAGCCGTCGTAGTAGGCCAGTGACGATGAGAAGGCCGGGGTGGGGATCCCCATCTCGGCCGCGCGGGCCACGACCCGGCGCCACGGGTCCTGGGCCTGGGCCAGGGCCTGGGCGAAGAAATCGGCCAGCATGAGGTTCTTCAGGCCGGGCTCGTTGTCGTAGGCCTCCCGGATGCGATCGAGGAACCGGGCACGGATGATGCAGCCTCCCCGCCAGATGGTGGCCATGGCGCCGAGGTCGACCTTCCAGCCCTCGTCATCGGCCGCAGCCGCCATCTGGGCAAAGCCCTGCGCGTAGGCAACGATCTTTGAGGCGTACAGCGCGTGCTCGAGGTCGTCGATCAGCGAGGGGTCGCTGCCCTGGCCGCCGGGTCCCGTGAGGACTCCGGCGGCGGGGGCGCGCTCGGCCATGATCGCGCACAGCGACCGAGCGAAAACACCCTCGGTGATGCCGGTCAGCGGGACGCCCAGCTCGAGCGCGTTCTGGGCCGTCCAGCGGCCGGTGCCCTTCTGCTCGGCGGCGTCGAGGATCACGTCGACGAGCGGCTGACCGGTCGCCGCGTCGGTCTTGGCCAGGACCCGGGCTGAGATCTCGATGAGGAAGCTCTCCAGCTCTGACTCGTTCCAGGCGCGAAACCGCTCGGCGATGTCCTGCACATCGAGTCCGGCGCCGTGGCGCAGCAGGTCGTAGCTCTCGGCGATGAGCTGCATGTCGGCGTATTCGATGCCGTTGTGGACCATCTTCACGTAATGGCCGGCGCCATCGGGTCCGACGTAGGTGCAGCACGGGGTGCCGTCGACCTCGGCCGCGATCGCCTCGAAGATCGGCTTGACCCACTGGTCGTACGGCTCGCGGTCACCGCCGGGCATGATGCTGGGCCCGTTGAGGGCTCCCTCCTCGCCGCCCGAGACCCCAACGCCGAGGAAATGAACTCCCTGCTCGGCCAGGGCGGCGTGGCGACGCTGCGTGTCCCGGAAGTGGGCGTTGCCCCCATCGATGAGGATGTCGCCCTTGTCGAGGTGGGGGAGGACATCGTCGATCACGGCGTCCGTGGCCGGCCCGGCCTGGACCATGATCATCAACACGCGCGGGGTGGCCAACGAGTTGACCCACTCCCCGGTCGTGGCGAAGCCCTCGATCGAGCCCTCGGAGCCGTGCTCCTCGATGAACGTGGTCATCCGGCTCGTCGTCCGGTTGTGGACGGAGATGGGGATGCCGTGGTGGGCCACGTTACGGGCCAGGTTGGCGCCCATCGTGGCCAGGCCGGTGAGGCCGAAGTGTCTGGCTGTGGAGGTGGTGCTCATGGTTTCAACCTACCCCTCTCGGTCCGGAGTAGGTTGAAGATATGAACTACCGCACGCTTGGCAGCACAGGAACGAAGGTCAGTCCGCTCTGTCTGGGCGCCATGATGTTCGGCGCCTGGGGCAACCCGGACCACGACGAAAGCGTTCGCATCATCCATCGCGCACTCGACGCCGGTATCAACTTCATCGATACCGCCGACGTGTACTCGCGGGGGGAGTCCGAGGAAATCGTCGGCAAGGCCCTGGCCGGAGGCAAGCGCGACCACGTCGTGCTCGCCACCAAGGTTCACGGCACGATGGGCGATGACCCCAACGAGTTCGGCAACTCGCGCCGCTGGATCATCAAGGAGGTCGAGGACAGCCTCCGCCGCCTGAAGACCGACTGGATCGACCTCTACCAGATCCATCGTCCTGAGGCCGACACCGACATCGACGAAACCCTCGGGGCGCTCACCGATCTGGTCCGTGCCGGCAAGGTCCGCTACATCGGCTCCTCGACCTTTCCGGCCAGCCAGATCGTCGAAGCCCAGTGGGTGGCGCAACGGCGCGGCCGCGAGCGCTTCGTCTGCGAGCAGCCGCCCTACTCGCTGCTGGTCAGGGGAATCGAAGGAGACGTCCTGCCCACCGCCCAGCGCTACGGGATGGGCGTGATTCCGTGGAGTCCGCTGGCCGGCGGCTGGCTATCGGGCAAGTGGCGCAAGGGCCAGGACACGCCAAGCTCGACCCGCGCCGATCGCATCCCCGACCGCTACGACCTGTCCAAGCCCGAGAACCAGCTCAAGCTCGACAAGGCTGACGCCCTGGCCGTGCTGGCGCAGGAGGCGGGCGTGACGCTGATCGAGATGGCCATCGCATTCGTCATCCGCCATCCCGCGGTGACCGCGGCCATCATCGGCCCCCGGACGATGGAGCAGCTCGAGTCACAGCTCAGCGCCGCTGACGTGGTGCTCTCCGGCGAGGTGCTGGACAGGATCGACGAGATCGTCCCGCCTGGGGTCAACCTGAGTCCCGCCGACGGCGGCTGGGGCAACCCGGCGCTGGAGGCGGCGGCCCGCCGGCGCTAAGGCCTCCCGGGCCGTCGCCCTCAGAAGGTGATCACACTGCGGATCCCGTCCTGGCGCTCCATCAGGGCAAAGCCGCGGTTGACCTCTTCGAGGGTGATCCGGTGTGAGATGAACGGATCGATGTCGAGCTGGCCGTCGAGGTAGAGCTGCACGAGCTCGGGCACCTGGTCACGCCCCTTGACCCCCCCGAACGAGGAGCCGCATACGCGCCGGCCGGTGATGAGCAGACGGGGCACGATGTCGAGGGTCTCGCCCTTGCCGGCCACGCCCGCCACCGTGCACAGACCCCACCCCATGCGCGCCGCCTCCACGGCCTGGCGCATGACGGATACGAGGCCGGTGGCCTCGAAGGTGAAATCGGCGCCGAAGCCGCCGGTCTCCTCGAGTACGCGGGCGACGACGTCGGGGCCGCCCGCCCACATGTCGGTGGCGCCCTGCCCGCGAGCCAGTTCGAGCCGTTCGGGCGACATGTCAACGCAGATGATGCGTTCTGCGCCGCGCAGCCGGCAGCCGGCCACCGCGCCGAGTCCGACCATGCCCGCCCCGAACACGACACAGGTGGCGCCGGCCGTGACCTGAGCCGTGTACATGGCCGCGCCGAGGCCGGTGGACAGGCCGCAGGCGAACAGGCAGGCGTGATCGGGCTCGGCCTCGGGGGAAACCTTGGCCAGGGCGATCTCGGGCATGACCGTGTACTCGGCGAACGTGCTCGTGCCCATGAAGTGACGGATCGGCTCCCCGTCGCGCGACAGCCGGGTGGTTCCGTCGGGCAAGTAGCCCTGATTCTGCTGCTCGCGGATGGCCAGGCACAGGTTCGTGTGCGGGCTGCGGCAGTGGATGCACTCCCGGCACTGGGGTGAGAACAGGGTGACCACGCGATCGCCCACGGCCACGCTGCTCACGCCCTCACCGACTCGCTCGACGACCCCTGCCCCCTCGTGGCCGAGGACGGTGGGCGCGTAGCCGGACGGGTCGACGCCCGACGCCGTGTACAGGTCGGTGTGGCACACGCCGCACGCCTCCAGCCGCACCAAGGCTTCACCGACCCGCGGCTCGGCCAGATCGACCTCGGTGATCGCCAGGGGGGCGGCAAACTGCTCGAGTACGGCGGCGCGGATCTTCACGGCAGCTCCTCTCGGCCAGGGATGCGCCCGAACCCTAACCGGTGGTGGTCGGCTCCGATCCGAAGCTCTGGACGCGCTCAGCCGCGCGGCGGTGCCGGGGCGAAGAACACGTTGCGCGGCAGCTGACGCGCGGGCACACCGGCATCAAGCGAGATGAGCTGACCCAGCGTGTGGCGATAGGTGATGCCGAACCGCCGCTGGATCTGGGCCAGCCCGCGGTCACGGGCGTAGAAGAAACGGTCGCCGTCACGCAGAGCGGCGAACTGGCGCTGCCACAGGGCGAGCTGGACAGGCCCGAACTCACTGCCGGGCAGGCGCGGCTCGGACATCATGCCCACGAAGGCGTCGAGGTTGTCCACTGAGCCGTAGATGGCCTTCAACCGCGCCGCCAGCGTCGTGCGCTGCGTCTCGGCTACGGCCCGGACCGATGAGTCGAGGGCCAGCGAGCGGCCGTAGATATCGTGCAGGGAGGTGACGGCGAGGATGCGGGGGTCGTTGATCGTGAGCCCGGCGCCAAACCGGTCGCTGCGTTCGCCGGTGACCTGGTCAAAGCTGGCTTGCCGGGGCAGGCCAAGGGCGTGGCGCAGCTGGGCGTAGGTCGGCATCCCGTGGTCGCGCTCGCGCTGGATGTCGATCGCTCCCAGGTCGGTGACGCCCGTAAAGCAGCCGGGGGCGCTCTCCTGCGCGAGGCAGGCTCCGGGGTCGCGGGCGCCGGGAGCGGGATACTCGAAGAGGACGCTGCGCAGCGAGTCATCGATCTGGGCGTCGTTGCGGTAGCCGGGTTCCTGGGCCAGGCCGGTGAGGAGGGGACCGAGCCCCACCCCCGGGACGACCTGAGGATTGAAGAAGGCAGCGGCCTGCGGGAGCGTCAGAGAGATGACCGGGCCCGAGCGGACCGCGCTGATGCCGAGTCGCTGCAGCCGGGCCAGGCGGGCGGCTCCGAAGCGCGCGCTGGAGACGAGCATGTGCTCCTCGCCGTTGACCATGCTGTGCGCGCGGTAGCCGACGGTCGAGAACTCGTCACTGAGTTCGGTGTCGACCGTGGGCCGGTAGCCGCGGTAGCGGGGCAGGCGCACGCCCATGGCCGGCAAGAACTGCGTGTAGGTGATGTATTGCTGCTCGGCGATCACCACCCGGCGAGCGATCTCAAAGCGGGTGCGGGCGGGCAGCCTCCGCGGCAGGCGGGACACGATCCGGTTGTGCTCGCGGGCGAACAGGGTCTGGACGGCGGTCAGCTCGGCGTTGTCGTTGGCGCGCACGTCGCCGGCCACATCGGCGTACTGGGGTTGGCTCTGAAGCTGGCCCTGGGCGTGCATGTAGGGCGCCGGATGGCGGGCGCCCCGGGCGTCGGCGCGGGGGAGGTAGCCGCCGGGCAGCATCAGCTTGGCGCCCGAGTCAGCCAGCCGCCCGTCGGCGGGGCCCTGCAGCAGCCAATCGAGGCGGCGGCTGGTCAGCCCGTACACGGCGGAGGCGTTCAGGTACGAGGAGACCGTGTTGGTCTGCAGGCGCGGAGCGGACCGGCTCCGGCCCGTTCCGGGCGCAACGGCGTCGCGGGCAAAGGCGATGTTCCCGGTGGCGCTCCGATAACGCTCGAGCGGATCTCCGGGAGCAAACGGGATCGGCGCCGGGTCAGAGCCGGTCTTGGCCAGCCCGAAGGTGTGGTCCAAGAACTGACCCCAGACCCACCCCCATTGACTCACGTAGCGGGCCGAGAACAGATCCACTCCGACGGAGTTGAAGACCCGGTTTGACACGTAGCGGGGGCTCGGCCCCGCGGCCAGGGCACCGATGCCGTCGCCATAGCGAGGCCGGGTGAGGCGGAGGTAGGGCGTCCCCGCCTCGCCCCAGCGAGGGTGGGCACGATTGTTGCCGGCGCCGTTGAGTGACTCCGGTGCAAACGACCAGGGCTGGGCGGCGGCCGCGCTGGCCGGCAGCCCCAGTACGGCCAGCCAGGCGCCGACGACGGCCAGTCTCCGCCGTAACCCCCAGCGCCCGCCCGGAGTCCTCCGGGCGGCCGGGCCCGGCGTGGTCGGGATGCGGTGGCTCACGTGCTCAGGGCGCAGGCGGTTCGGTGTCGAGCGCATCGATCAGCAGCTCGAGCATGCGCGGCCAATGCTGCGGCTCGACTCGCTTGGCCGTGCGCGTGGCGGCGAACAGTAAACGAAGGTCGAGCACCGTCGCGTCCGCGCGCAGCCGGCCCTCGGCGCGGGCGTCGGTCAGCAGCCTCTCCCAAGCGGCGAAGGCGCGTTCGGTCGCTCCCTCGACGTCGGCGCGTCCGGCGACCGCGGCGCGGGCCTCGCCCATGAGGTCATCGGCGGACTGGGTCTCGACGACCCAGCGCAGCATGCCGGTCAGCGCGGTCCAGCCATTGCCCGCGCGCCGCTCGGCGTCGGCGGCGGCCCCGGCGATCTGATCCATGCGCCGGATGACCAGCGCGCTGAGCAGCTCGTGTTTGGACGGGTACAGGCGGTAGATGCTGGCCACGCCACTGCCGGCGGCCTCGGCGACCTCGCTCATCGGCGCATCGAGACCGCGGCGCGCGAACACCTCGGTGGCCGCGTTGAGCAGGCGTTCGTGCTTGGCCTCGGGACCCAGCCGGCTCCAGACCTCGCGCGGTGATTTGGGTGGGGCAGCTCCGCTGGGCGGAATGATCATTCCGCTAGACTAGCCCGGCGTGTCCACGGAAGCGAACACGCATGAGCGCCTGCACCCGACGCTGATTCTCGCTGTCATTTCGCTGGCGGGATTGTCCTACGCGATGCTCAGCTCGGCGGTCATCCCCGCGCTGACGACCATCCAGCATGACCTCCACGCCAGCGAGACCGGCGTCACCTGGTTGCTCACCGGTTACCTGCTCTCGGCCTCGGTGGGCACCTCGATCCTCGGCCGTCTCGGCGACATGTACGGCAAGGAGCGGATGCTCCTGCTCACCCTCGCCCTGCTGGCCGTGGGGACGCTCATCTCCGCTCTGGCCACCTCCCTGATGCCGATGATCATCGGCCGGGTCATCCAGGGCGCCGGCGGGGGTGTGTTCCCGCTGGCCTTCGGCATTGTCCGCGATGAGTTTCCGCCCGAGAAGGTGGCGGGCAGCATCGGGATTGTCTCCTCGATCCTCGGCGTGGGCGGCGGGACGGGGATCGTCATCGGCGGCCTGATCGTCGAGCACCTCGACTACCACTGGCTGTACTGGATCCCGCTGATCGTGATCATCGCGGCGGCGATCTGCACGTGGCGGTTTGTGCCCGAATCACCGCTGCGCGTTCCCGGCCGGGTCAACTGGCTGGCCGCCGCGCTGATGACGATCGGGTTCTGCTGCGTGCTGATCGCCATATCCGAAACCACCGTATGGGGCTGGGGGTCGGCCAAGACGCTCGGCCTGCTCGCCCTCGGTCTCGTCGGCGGCGCGGCGTGGGTGCTGGTCGAGCTGCGCAGCGACGAGCCGCTGATCGACATGACCCTGATGCGCATCCGCGGCGTGTGGACGACCAACCTGGTGGCCTTTCTCCTCGGCGCCGGCATGTACGCCTCGTTCCTCATCTACCCCCAGTTCGCACAGCTGCCCAAGAGCACCGGCTTCGGCTTCGGAGCGTCCGTGGTCAGCGCGGGGCTCTACCTGCTGCCCTCGGCCGTGCTGATGAGCTTGATGGGCACTTTCGCCGGGCGGCTGGCGCGGCGTTTCGGCTCCCGGGCGGCGCTCATCGGCGGCAGCGGCATCACGGCGGTCGGCTTTGCCTGGATGGCCGTCGCGCACGCGCATCCCTACGACATGCTCATCAGCGCGGCGTTTCTGGGCATCGGCATCGGGCTGGCCTTCTCGGCCCTGGGCAACCTGATCGTCGGGGCCGTGCCGCCTGAGCAGACCGGCGTGGCCACCGGGATGAACACCGTCATGCGGACTCTGGGTGGCGCCCTCGGAGGCCAGATCGTGGCCACCCTGATCGCCGGCAACATGTTTCACAAGCTGCCCACCGTGACCGGGTTCACCGACTCGTTCGCGCTCGAGGCCGGGTTTCTCGTCATCGCCGTCCTGGCCGGGTTGCTCGTGCCGGGGCGTGGCGGTGGGCCGGCTCCGGTCGAGTTCGACCGTGAACTGGCCCACGAACCCGCCTAGGGGCCGTGCCGATTTCGCGCCACCACGACCGATCGGCCACGAGCGCGGATCCGGGCGCCAACGGTCAGGCGCCGATCCCCGCGCCGCCCGCGCATGGCGATCCCCGCGGTGACAACTACAAGTGGATCGCGCTGTCCAACTGCACCCTGGGCGTCTTGCTGGCCACGCTCGACGCCTCGATCACGCTGATTGCCATGCCCGACATCTTCCGGGGCATCCGGCTCGACCCGCTCGTCTCCGCCAACAGCTTCTACCTGCTGTGGATGATCCTCGGCTTCCTCGTGGTGTCCAGCGTGCTCATCGTCAGCCTGGGCCGCCTCGGGGACATGTACGGTCGCGTCCGGATCTACAACCTTGGCTTCGTCATCTACACGGTCGCCTCGCTGATCCTGACCGTGGACTGGTTGACCGGCCGCAGCGGCGCCATCTTCCTGATCGTGTTCCGCGTCGTCCAGGGTGTCGGTGCGGCCTGTCTGCTGGCCAACTCGGCCGCCATCATCACCGACGCCTTCCCGTCCAATCAGCGGGGCACCGCGCTGGGCATCAACAACATCGTCGGCGTCAGCGGCATGTTCGTCGGCCTCGTCCTGGGGGGACTGCTGGCCCCCATCAACTGGCGCCTGGTCTTTCTCATCTCCGTTCCCGTGGGCCTGTTCGGCACCGTCTGGGCGTATCTGAAGCTGGAGGAGCGCTCCAAGCCGCGCCGCGCCCCGGTCGACTGGGCGGGCAATGTGACCTTCGCCCTGGGCCTGATCTTGATCATGGTGGCGGTCACCTACGGGATCCGGCCCGCCGGGGGCGCGGCCACCGGGTGGGCGAGCTCTCGGGTGCTCGCCCTGCTGGGCTGTGGCGTGCTCTCCCTGGTCGGCTTCGCACTGGTCGAGCGCCGGGTGGAGAACCCCATGTTCCGCCTGCCCCTGTTCAAGATCCGCGCGTTCACCTTCGGCACGCTCTCGACCTTCCTCTCCGCGGTCGCTCGTGGGGGCCTGATGTTCATGCTGATCATCTGGCTGCAGGGGATCTGGTTGCCCCAGCACGGCTACGACTTCACCGAGACGCCGCTGTGGGCCGGCATCTACATGCTGCCGCTCACGGTCGGGATGCTCCTGGCCGGGCCGACGTCGGGCTATCTCTCTGACCGGTTCGGCTCGCGTCCGTTCGCCACCGGGGGGATGCTGGGAGCGGCGGTCAGCTTCATCCTCCTCAGCCTGTTGCCGACCGACTTCTCCTATCCCGTGTTCGCCGCGGTGCTGTTCCTCAACGGCGTGTCGATGGGCATGTTCGCCTCGCCCAACCGCGCCGGTGTCATGAACAGCCTGCCCGCCTCCGATCGCGGCGCCGGAGGCGGCATGAACCAGACCTTTCAGAACTCCGCCCAGGTGCTGTCGATCGGGATCTTCTTCACGCTCATGATCATCGGGCTGGCCGCCAGCCTGCCCCACGCCATGGCCACCGGTCTGCAGGCGCACGGGGTGCCCCACGCCGAGGCGATCCGCGCCGCCCATCAGCCGCCGGTGTCGATCCTGTTCGCCGCCTTCCTCGGCTACAACCCGATCGGGCACCTTGTCGGTTCCAGCGCTCTGGCCGGCCTCCATGCCCATCAGCACGCGCTGCTTGTCGGTCGCTCGTTCTTCCCCCAGCTGATCTCCGGTCCGTTTCGCGCCGGCCTCCACGAGGCCTTCGACTTCGCCATCGTCGCCTGCCTCGTCGCTGCCCTCGCCTCCTGGTTTCGCGGCTCACAGACACCCGGCCGCGCCGCCCCGGCCGACACGCCGGCCCCGGCCCTTCCCGCGTAGCTCGTCTCTCGTTTGCGCGTGGGCGGCCGCCAGCGAGCGTCCACTCTTGGCCTCGGAATGCCCGGCTGATGCCAACGCTCCCCGAGGCGCCAACGATGGCGACGAGCGCCCACGGAGCGGACAACCGCTGACGCCCCGCCGGTGGGCGTTGTAGAGAAAAGCAACGGCAGGGAGGGTCCCGGCCTCCGCTCGTCCCCGCCTCGCGCGGTTGGCGCCCCCTCGTTCGCTCATAGCGAGCCAAGCGCCGGCGGGGGACGAGCGCGGGGTCGTGACCCTCCCTGCAACACAAGCCAAAACTCGAGCAACGACAGACCAAGCTGGCCAGCCAGCCAGGTATGATTTCCGGGGCCCGCGAATGACGTCAGGAGGAGCAGTGCCTCACACCGGGAGCGACCTTGAGGATGTGCTGGTCACCGACCGCGCCAACTGGGTCGAGGGGCCCCCGCACGAGCTGTTCGCGCAGCTGCGCAGCGAGTGTCCGGTGCACTGGACCTCGCATGTCACCGAGTACCCGGCCGAGGACGGCTACTGGTCGGTGACGCGGGCTCGGGACATCCACACCGTGAGCCGCGACTGGCGGACGTACTCCTCGGAGCGGGGCGGGATCACGGCCATCACCGACGTGTTCCCGCTCGAGCTGATGCGAGCCATGTTCATCGGCATGGACCCGCCCAAGCACGACCGGTTGAAGATGCTGTTTCAGGCCGGCTTCACGCCCCGGCGCATCGCCGCCCACGAGGACGCGATCCGGACGATCGTGACCAGCGTGCTCGACCAGATCGAGGGGCGCGAGGAGGTCGATCTGGTCAACGAGGTCGCCCAGCCGATCGTCTCACGGGTGATCGGCAGCTTCATGGGCATCCCGCCCGAGGACGACGCCATCTGGGCACGGCTCATGAACAGCTCGCTCGGCGCCGGCGACCCCGACCTCAACCCGGACGGCATCGAGAGCATCCTCGAGAAGGAGATCCCGGAGATCTTCAGGCGCTGCCAGGAGATGATCGCCCAGCGGCGCGAGACGCCGACTGACGATCTCACCTCGGTGCTCGTCCATGCCCAGATCGACGGTCAGAAGCTCGAGGAGCACGAGATCGTGATGGGCTTCTTCCTGCTCGTCGCCGCGGGCAACGACAGCACCAAGGCCACCTACTGCAGCGGCATGCGGGCGCTGATGGAGTCCCCGGAACAGCGTCGTGCCGTGCTCGACGACCCGGAGCTGATTCCGGCCGCCGTCGAGGAGTCACTGCGCATGTTCCCGGCCTTCGCCCACTTTCGCCGCACGGCCACGCAGGACGCCGAGCTGGCCGGCCAGACCATTCGCGAGGGCGAGAAGGTGGTCATGTGGTACGTCTCCTCGGGCCGCGACGCCGAGCTCTATGACCGCGCCGACACCTTCGACGCGCGTCGCTTTGACCCTCGCCGGCCGGAGGAGGAGCGTGAGCCGGCCCACCAGGCCTTCGGAGCCGGAGGCCGCCACTTCTGCCTGGGGACCGCGCTGGCTCGGCTCGAACTGCGGATCATGTTTGAGGAGACGCTGGCCCGCTATCCCGAGATGGAGATCTCCGGGCGGCCGGCCTACGTGGAGTCGGGCTTCATCAATCAGCTCAAGGCGCTGCCGGTCACGCTCGGCCCGCGGACGCGGGCCGCGAGCTGAGTACGTACTTACGTTCGGCCGTACTAGCGGAAGTCGCGCCAGTCGGCCCAGGGGGACTGGCGTCCGATGTCCTGCTCGTCGGCGCGGATCACGTGCATGACCGCGTTGATGAGCGCCAGGTGCGTGAAGGCCTGGGGAAAATTGCCGAGATGGCGCCCGGTGTCGGGGTCGATCTCCTCCGCGTAGAGGCCGAGTGGACTGGCGTACCCGAGCAGCCGTTCACACAGGGTCCGGGCCCGGTCGGCCTCGCCGATCTCGCACAGGGCTGAGACGAGCCAGAAGGAGCAGATCAGGAATGTGCCCTCGCTGCTCTCGAGCCCATCGTCGGTCTCGTTGGTGCGGTACCGGCGGACCAGCCCGCCCTCGGTGAGCTCGTTGGCGATGGCCAGCACCGTGTTGCGGACGCGCTCATCATCGGGGGGGAGGAAGCGCATGAGGGGCAGGAGCAGCAGCGCCGCGTCAAGCGCCTCGGTCTCGTAGTGCTGGACGAACACCCCTCGCTTGTCGAGGCCGTGCTCCAGCACATCAGCGTGAATCTCATCGGCCACCTTGTGCCACCGCTCGGAGCGTTCCGCGTCCTCGCGCAGCTCGGCCAGGCGCCATCCGCGGTCGCAGGCCACCCAGCAGAAGACCTTGGAGGAGGTGAAGTGACGAGGCTCGCCCCGAACCTCCCAGATCCCGCGGTCGGGCTCGCGCCAGTGCTCGATGGCCTGCTCGACTTGGCGGGTGAGGATCTTCCACACCCGGTCGTCGAGCGAGTCACGTGAGCGGGTGTGGAGGTACACCGAGTCCAGCAGCGCACCCCAGACGTCGTGCTGCTCCTGTTCGTAGGCGGCGTTGCCGACGCGCACGGGCCGGGCGCTCTCGTACCCCTCGAGGTGATCGAGGACCTGCTCGTCGAGGTTGCGTTCCCCGTCCAGCCCGTACATGACCTGGAGCTTTTCCTCGCCGGCGGCGACATCGGCGATGAAGTAAAAGAAGTCATTGGCCTCCCAGTCGAAGCCCAGCGAGAGCAGCGCCCACAGCATGAAGGTCGAGTCGCGGATCCAGCTGTAGCGGTAGTCCCAGTTGCGCTCGCCCTGCGGAGCCTCGGGGAGCGACGTGGTGGCGGCGGCTAGCAGCGCGCCCGACGGGGCATAGGTCAGCCCCTTCAGCGTCAGCGCGCTGCGCTGCAGGAAGGTCCGCCACGGATGGTCGGGGAAGTTGCCGCGGTCAAGCCAGTGCTGCCAGTGGTGCGCGGTCCAGACCAGCCGCTGGTAGGCCTCCTTCATCTCGACCGGCGGGGCATGCTCGCTCCACGACAGGGCGCAGTAGACCATCTCGCCCTCCTTCATCATGTGGCGGGCGGTGGCTCGCGAGCCCTCGAAGCCGAGCCGCAGGTCGGTGGTCAACTTGAGCTCGACCTTGCCGTCAGAGCTCGTGGTCACCCCCTCGTGGTAGCTGTCGCCGGTGTAGCGCCAGCGGGCCGGGTCGCGCCCGTAGTCGAACTTCGGCTCGCAGTCGAGCAGCAGCTGGACCTCGCCGTTGACGCAGCGCACCGTGCGCAGCAGCACATGGTCGGCGTCATAGTCGGTGGGAGCCCGCCGGTGCGTGTGCGACCGGTCACGGTCGTGATGCCACTCCCCGATCAGCAGCACGTCGCGCACGATGATCCAGCCCGAGCCGGTCCCCCAGCTCGTCTCGAGCACCATCGTGCCCGGCAGGTAGCGGCGTGCGGCCGGGACCGACATGCCGTCCGGGCCCAGGCGAAACCACCCGGCATCGCGATCGAGCATGGCCCCGAACACGCTGGGGGAGTCCACCCGCGGCAGGCACAGCCATTCCACCGCGCCCGAGGGTGCGACGAGCGCCACTGTCTCGCAATCCGAGAGGAACGCGTAATCGGCGATCGGCGGAAACGTCGTGGAGCTAAGCGTGCTGCCCGGCTCGCGCTGGCGTGCGGGCTGGATGGGCATCGCCGGCTGGGGCGGGCGCTCCGGCTTCTCGTTGGCGACGTCTTCGCGCAAGCGCGCAGTATCTCGGTTCGAGGGCGAAAATCCAATCAGGCAGGGCGCGCTGCACGCCCGGAGATCAGCCGCCCAGGCCGCCGAGGACGAAGAACGGGGACCACGGGCGGTCCTCGTAGGCGGCCCGCAGATTGCCCTCGACGGTCACATCGCTGCTGGCGGGAACCTCCGCCCGCAGCCGGTCGGCCAGCTGCGCGGCGCTGGCCTCGTCGCTGACGCCGATCAGCACGGCGCTCCAGCGATGGACGACAGGTATGCCCTCGTCACGCAGGCGCTCGGCCAGTTCGGCGGCCTGGCCCCGCGACGGGCACTTGACCCGGACCTCAAAATCGGGATAGCCCTGGCGTTCGGCGTCGACGCGTTCCTGAGCGATGCGCTGGCGCAGCTCATCGGCGCGCTCGGCGTCCGTCTCGGGCAGGGGCAGGTCGGCATCCTCCCAGCGCTCGGCCGTGGGATGCCAGTGCGTGAGCTCGAATTGGGGAGCGGGCCATTGGGCATCCTGAGCGACCTGCTCCACGGCGCGTTGAGTGGCCTCAGCCTGCTCGCGGCTGCCGGCGTAGCAGAACACCTCGGGACCGTCAGAGGAGACCACGATCCGGTCGTGCAGCGAGCGTGTACGGTCGTCGGGCGTGGTGTGATCCTTGAGCCGCGCGGTCAGGGCATCGGCGGTGTCGTCGTCCTCAAGCGTGATGCGCAAGCGCCAGTCGTCGTTCATGGGCGGGACTCTAGCCCGAGGGCTAACCTGACGCCGTGGGGGTTGACACGCACTTCGCCAGGCTGGCTGACGACGCCGCGGCCATCGCCGCCGCGATTGCGCGCCGTCGCAGCGCCGTCGCTCAGCAGTGGGACCTCGGCCCCGAGGTGGTGCTCATCGCCGCCGGCGATCCGCTGCCCATTCCGGGCCGGGACGACCTCACCTACCGGTTTCGCGCTCACTCGGATTACTTCTACCTCACCGACCGGGAGCGCTCGGGCGGCGTGCTCGCCTTCACCGCCGACGAGGGCTGGGTCGACTTCGTGCGCCCGGTGTCGACCGCCGAGCGCCTGTGGGAGGGGGCGCCGGCCGGGGAGCATCCGGGACCGCCGGTGACCGAGCTCGAGCGCTGGCTGGAGCAGCGGACGGGCCGTCCGCTGGTCGTCCTGGGCGCCGGCATCCCGGGTCGGGAGGGCGATCCCAAGCTCGCCGAGAGCCTGCGCCGGGGCCTGCACCACGTGCGGCGGCCCAAGGACGAGGTCGAGCTGGCGCGCATGCGCGTGGCCGAGCGCGCCACCCGGGCCGGATTTGCCCGGCTGACCGAGCTGATCGCCATCGGACGGAGCGAGCGCGAGCTGCAGATCGAGCTCGAGGCCGAGTTCTTTCGCCACGGGGGAGACGCGCTCTCGTTTGAGACGATCGTCGCCTCGGGACCGAACTCAGCCGTGCTGCACTTCCCGCCCACCTCCCGACGGCTGGGGGAGGGTGAGCTCCTGCTCGTCGATGCGGGCAGCGAATACCGCGGCTACGCGAGCGACGTCACCCGAACGTTCTCCGCCTCGGGCCGGTTCACGTCTGAGCAGGCGGCGATCTACGAGATCGTCCGTCGCACCCTGGACACCGTCATTGGCCAGTGTCGCGTGGGCGTCGAGTCGCGGTCGCTTCACTTGACCGCCGCGGCTGTGATCGCCGAGGGGCTCATCGACCTGGGCATCCTGCGCGGTGCCGTTGACGATCTCATCTCCAGTGGCGCCGTGGCGCGCTTCTTCCCGCACGGCGTGGGGCATCTGGTCGGGCTCGGCACACGCGATGCCAGCGCGCTTCCGCCGGGCTATGAGCCCGACCCGTCGATTCCCGGTTTGCGCAACAACCTGCCGCTGCTGGCCGGCTATGTGACCACCGTCGAGCCGGGGCTGTACTTCGTTCCCGCCCTGCTCGCCGACCCTGACTCCCGAGCTGAGCTCGGTGACGCCATCGACTCAGACCGGGTGCAGACACTGATGGGCTTCGGCGGGATCCGGCTCGAGCACAATGTGCTCATCACGGCGGACGGTCCCGAGGTGATCACCGCCGACATCCCGCTGGCGGGCTGACACCCTGCCACGGCCGGGCGTGAGATCGGGGATCAGCGGGTTCGAGCGCGGCCCACGGCCCGGATCGTCACGGCGTGGCGCAGGACCGTCTTGCCCCGGACGATCACGCTGAGCCGGTAGTGGCCGGCCGGCGGGGTGGCGCCGTGCACCCGCAAGACCACGCCTCGGGGCCGGGTGGTCAGCCGGACCAGCGTCCGCTTGGCCTCGATCCTCCGTCCCCGCCTCAGCTCGACGGTGATCCGCTGCACACTGCCTCGATCCGTGGCCAGGACGACCACCAGGGCATGCCGGCGGCGGTTCACCCTGGCCGACCGCAGCTTGACGTGGGGTGGCCGCCGCTTGGTCTGGGCGGGCTCCGGCAGCGGCGTCAGCGGATTGCCGGGGCCGATCGAGCCGCATTCGCTGGCGACGGGCTGACCGTTGTAGCGCTGCTCAAGGAACTGGACCGCCTGCGCCTCGAACTGCGGTGCCGCATGGACGTGATCGGAGTTCCCGTAGACATGGAACTGGACCGACAGCCCGCGGGTGCAGTAGATGTAGGCGAGCTGCTGGACGTCCTTGGCGATCATCACTCCGTCGCCGGTGCCGTCCACGTTGCCCACGCCCATGAGCAACGGCTCGGTCGGTGTTCCCGCCTCGCCCATGATGGAGGCGTTGAAGATCCTCACGAAGGCGGGAACCTTCTTCCAGTCCCGGTACTGGGGCTTGAACAGGTCCTCGAGCTTGAGGCCCGGATAGGCGGTGGGATTCAGGCATCCCTGCCGCACCTGCTTGAAGATCTCCAGCGCATGCGGTGTGAAGTAGCGGGCGACGTCGAGCCTGTAGGCGCGGACGAGCCCAAGGGTCACCGCCGGGATCGCGCCGGCCCAGCTCGAGCTGCCGTCGATGTAGCCGACCGTGTGGACGTAGTCGACCGGGATGCCCCCCTCGGCGACGCCGATGAGGTGCAGCTCGGGCGCGTAGCGGGGGGCAAGCTCGCTGGCCCACTCGCTGGCGATCGAGCCTCCCGAGTACCCGACCATTCCCACGGGCGTGGTCCGCGGCTGGAGCCCGAGGTCGTGCTGGGCGGCGCGAATCGCGTCGAGTGTTCCGTAGCCTGACTCGTGACCGGCACCGTAGTCGTCGGTCGGGCCCTCGTAGTCCGAGCTGACCACGGTGAAACCCTGCTGCACGTAATCGAGCATCAGCGCCTCGTCGGCGTTGGCGGTGGTGTTGCTCGGGTCGCCAGCCTGCAACGTGTAAGACGGCCGGCACGTGCTGGCCAGCCCGTCATAGAACGTCTGGTAGGAGAGCAATTTCACCGGCGCCACCGAGGCACCGATCGGGCGGATGATCGTCGCCACCGTGGCGCTCGGCTGGCCCAGCTGGTTGGTCGTGCGGTAGAGAACCTGGGTCCCCGGGTAGGCCTGCGGCGTTCCGGCCACGCTGACCTGGACCGCCCGGGTCCGCAGCACGGTCCCGGGTGCCACCCCGGCCAGGGAGTCGGAGTACGCGTAGAACGGATCGTTGACGGGGGCGGGTGCCCCGGCCGCGGCTGAGGCCAACAGCCCGAACCCGAGCGCAGCCGCCGTCAGCAGCGCGAAATAGCGAGCGATCCGCGCGAGGCGGCGGGCAGGCGGCACGGAAACCTCCCTCATTTCGCGGCCAGCCTACACGGCTTAGGCCTTTCGGTGTGCTGTTACCCCGAAATTCAGATCGTCCCGGTGAGGACGAGCAGGCCGATGATGATGAGCACGAGCGCGGTGATCGCGTTGCCCCACCGCTCGAGCCATTCGCCACCGATCTGGTAGCCGCCTTTCGTCGCCACCAGGGTCAGGGTGACGATGGTGGCTATGGTCACCGCCGCGAACACCGCCAGTGAGCCGATCGCCGTGGCTGCTCCCGCCGTCGTCGCGGCGAGGAAGACAGGCAGGATCGTGAGGTCCGGGGAGGCGGCGGCGCCGAACGGCACCATCACCGCGGCCAGGCCGGATAGGCCGCGCCGTTCGTGGGCAGGCTCACCATGACCGTGCTCGTGGTGGTCGTCGGGGTGCTCGTGTGCGTGGGGATGGTGGTCATGGCTGTGGCCATGCCCGGTGAACTCGACGAACGCGAACCCGACCCCGGTGGCGATCAGGATCACCCCGATGATCGCGTCCTGGGCGCTCTGGATGCTGGAGCGAAACTGCAGCCCGACAGTCACGATCACCGCGCCGAGGCCGAGCGACACGAGTACGTGGGCGACACCGGCCAGCCCGGAGAGGCGGGCCACCCGCGCGAGGGGATATCGGCGGGTCCGGCCAAGCACGGCCAACGGCACCCAGTGGTCGGGGAGGATGGCGTGGCCGAAGCCGACGCCGGCCGCGGCGACGAGCAGCGCGGGCCCGTTGCCGCTCACGCCGGCACCCCCGCGCCCGAGGGGCTGGCGGCCAGCCCGAGGCGCAGGTGCTCGGTGTGCGAGACGGCCTCGGTGAGCAGCGCCCGGACGTGCTCGTCATGCAGGGCATAGATCACCTGGCGACCCGCCCGGTGGCCGATGACAAGCCCCAGGTGGCGCAGGACGCGCAGCTGCTGGGAGACGGCGGATTGCTCCATCTCCACCGCCTGAGCCAGCTCACCGACCGAGCACGGCCCGGCGCCCAAGCGGCTGAGGATCCGTACCCGGCTGGGGGTGGCCAGCGCCTGCATCGTCTCGGCCACCGAGCGTGCGGTGCCGGCCGAGAGAAAGGCCAGGTCGGGGTCGATGCCGTGACTCATGTTCACATCATCGCATGATCCGATGTTCATATGGGGCGGGCTCGGTGTGGCGGTTCCGC
>JAXDGI010000293.1:0-5652 GCA_034665145.1 Solirubrobacteraceae bacterium | reverse complement strand
ATCTTGACCGGCACCAGGTTCTTGCCCGACGAGTTGATCATCTGCTCCTTCTTGCGACCGATGATCTTCAGATAGCCGTCGCCGTCGATGCCGGCCAGATCGCCCGAGTGCACCCATCCGTCGCCGTCGCGCATCTGAGCGGTGCGCTCGGGGTCGTTGCGGTAGCCCGAGCAGGCATGGCCCCCGCGGAGGAGAAGCTCCCCGTCGCCGGCGATATCGACCTGCACGGTGGGCAACGGGATCCCGACCGTGCCGAGCTTGATTCGGTCCGGCGGATTCATGGTCGCCATCATGAACTCGCTCATGCCCCACAGCTCGGCCAGGTTCAGACCGACTGCGTGGTGAAACTCGAGCACCTCGTAGGCCGTCGGGGCGGCGGCAACGGCAAACCACTGGACCTGGTCGAGGCCCAGATGTTCGCGGACGGGCGCCAGCGCGGCGTGGGCGGCCCCGGCCGCAGCCGCGCGCTCTGGGGAGAGCTCGCGGCCCGTCTGCTCGGCCCTGACGCGCTCGTAGCCAACGGCCAGCGCTTCACCCAGGGCGGAGTCGGCATCGATCAGCGACCGGGCGCGGCCGGCCAGCTTCTCGCACGTGCGGGGCACGCCGAAGAAGCGCGTGGGACGGGTGGTGGCGATCGCTTCCCAGAGGTCGTCAGGGTCGGGGACGCAGACCAGCCGGCCGCCGAGCCCGAGCGTGGAGTAGTGGCAGATGAAGCGGTCGGTGATGTGCGCGGCGGGCAGGAAGGAGACGCCGCGGTGAGGGTCGGCGCTGACGTGGTGATCGACGCCGCGCAGGCTGTTCATGATCGCGCGGTGCGAGATCTGGACCGCCTTGGGCGCGCCGGTGGTGCCGGAGGTGTAGACAAGCGTGGCGATCATCTCCTCCTGCACCCCCCGCCACGTGTTCTCGAAGTCAAACCCGTCTGGAGCGGCCTGCTCGACGGCGGCGAGCGCGAGCTCGGGGCCGTCGAGCTCCGCGCTGTCTTCCACGATCACGTGCCGAACCCCGGGCGAGCGGGTGGCGACGGCGCGCACCTTGTCCAGGAAGTGAGCCTCGGTGACGATCACCTGCGCCCGCGAGTCCGCGACGAGGGCCACCATCTGCTCGACCGGCTCGGTGGCGTAGAGCGAAAACGGGACCGCGCCGAGATGCAGAGCGGCGGTGTCGACGACGTTGAACACCGGCCGGTTGCGCAGCAGGATCGCGACGGTATCGTCGTGGCCCACGCCGAGGGCGTGCAGGCCGCCGGTCAGGCCGCGCACCCGCTCGGCGAACCGACGCCAGGTCACCGGCTCGCTGGCGCCGAAGGTTTCCAGGGCCACACCGTCGGGGTCGCGCTGGGCGACGAGCTGGAAGGCCGCGCACAGGGTCGGCTGCGAGAGAGCGTCGGCGCTCGCCCGGCTTGTTTGCACGGACGAGCTCATTTCGCGTGCACGGCTCCGGCCATGATCTCAAGGCCGCGCTCGATCACCGCCGGCAGCGTCGCGGCGGCCATCTCCAGCCCGGCTTCGGGCTGGGCTTGGCGCCGGTTTCGCTTGGCCAGGGCGGCCGTCGTCGAGGCGATCTTGTAGTAGCAGTAGGCCCGGAACCACTCGAGCTCGTCGGTGTCAAACGGCCGCACGGCGAGGTACTCGGCGAGCACCTCCTCGCAATCGGGCACAGCGTCGGCCGCGGCCTGGTTAGCCCGGTCGCGGAGCTCGACGAAGCGCTGAACGGGGTCGGTGTAGGCCATCAGCCAGGCCAGGTCGGTGCGCGGGTCACCGACCGACCAGATCTCCCAGTCGATGATCGCCGCCAGGCGCGGACCGTCGAACTGGATGTTGCCGAGGCGGTAGTCGCCGTGGAGGACCCGGGCCGGTGTCGGGCGGGGGATGGTCGCGGCCAGGCGCCGGTGCAGTTCGGCCTCGTCAGCGCGCAGGTCGTCGCCCACTGTGGCGTACAGGGCTGCCCACCGCTCAAGCTCCTCGGCCACACTGAGCTCGGGCTCGTCAGCCAGGCCGAGGGAGGCCGGCTCGGCGCTGTGCAACCGCGCCAGCATGCGGGCGGCGGCGCGCACTCGGGCGACGACCGTCGGTTCGTCGGGCGGCCGTCGGGCCAGGTCCTTCTTGGGCTCGTAGGCCTCGCCGGAGACGAACTCCATGACGAAGAACGGCGGACTGCCGGCATCTTCGAGCAGGACCGCCGGCACCCGGACGCCGGGGACGTCGCGCAGCGCCTGCAGGACGCGGGCCTGGCGCAGCACATCGCGGTTGCGAACCGGGGGCAGTCCCGGCGGCGCGACCTTGAGCACGATCCGGCGGCTGACGCCCCCGGAATGGGCCAGACGAGCGGCAAAGGTCAGGCTCGAGATTCCCCCCGGCAGCGGCTCGAGGTCGGTGACCGCGGCGCCGGGCCAGCGGGCGTCGGCGGCCAGGGTGGCGCGATCGAGAAGATCGTGGACAGGGAGATCATTCACCGCGCGGGGATGGTCCCCCAACCGCCGGACCCGATCCAGCCGCCGCGCCGGACCCGCTGGAGGGCTCCACAAGCGAGTCAGGCGATCACGTGTGTGAACGTGCCCGCGCGACAGCGTGTCAGGCCGTGTGGGCCGCGCTCGCGGTCACCGACAGGGTGTTGAGCGCATGGCCACCGTCGACGGTGAGTTGCTGGCCGGTGACCCGGCCGGCCGCCGGTGCGGCAAAGTAGGCGACCGCCTCAGCGATGTCGGTGGTCTGCACGAAGGACCCCATCGGCATCCGTTCGAGCCACGCAGAGATGACCTCTCCGGGCATCGCCATGATTCCTGAGCTGGCCGTCATGCCCGGCAGCACGGCGTTGGCCGTGATGCCCAGGGCCACGTTCTCCGCCGCAACGGTGCGCATCATTCCCAGCAGCCCGGCCTTGCTCGTGCTGTACGCCACCTGGGCCGGCATGCCGTGGACAGCGGCCGTGCTGGAGATGAAGACGATGCGGCCAAAGCGGCGGGCGCGCATCCCGGGCAGGCAGGCTTGCAGGACGCGCAGGTTCCCGGTCAGATTCACATCGAGGTCCCGCTGCCAGCGCTCCAGTCGCATCGTGTGGGCGGCCCCGAACATGGTGGTCAGGCCCGCGTTGGCGACGAGCACGTCGATGTGTCCGAGGTCGGGCAAGGGGTCTGAGACCATGTCGGCCTGATGGGTGCAGCCGGGCTCCACGTCGAGCGTCTCCACCTCCATCCCGTCCCGCTTCAGACGAGCCACGATGGCCTGGCCGATTCCCCCCTCACGGGCTGCCCCGGTGACCAGCGCCCGAGGCTGCGACGCACTCAAGTGCCCGTCACCACCCGGGCGGCCGGGAGCGCGTCACGGACGTCGAACGAGCGCAGAGCCGCATGTCCCTGGAGCCGCAGAACGAGGAGGGCCACCTGAACACTGAGCTGATCGTCGGCATCGGCGGCGACGTCGAGCCCAGTGATCCCGTGTACGCGGGAGAGGCGATAGCGCACGGTGTTCTCGTGGATGCCGAGCCGCTCGGCGGCCAGGCGAACGCTGCGACCAGTGTCGAAGAAGGCGTCCAGGGTGCGCATCAGGTCGGTGGCCGCCTCCTCATCGGCGAGCAGGGGACCGAGGACATCCTCGACAAAGCGCTCGATCTCCTCGGGCGGGGCACCGGCCACGAACAGCCGGCCGGGGCCGAGATCGTCGGCCGCCAGCACGCGGGGTGACTCGCCCGATGGGAAGTTCTCCAGGCAGCGCGCGACCTGGCGGGCCACGCGATAGCCGCTGGGGACGTCGGCCGCGGTGCGGCACACGCTGGATACCCCGACGATGAGCTGCGCAGACGACAGCGCGCCCACGACCTCGACGAGCGCCGCTTTGACCGCCCGGACCGCCGGCCACGCGGCCTCGGCGCCGGGGATCTCGACCAGCAGCGCCACCCCTTCAGGGCCCGTTGTAGCGAGGACCTCGGTTCCGATTCGGGCATGGAGCTCGTTGACCAACCCCGCGGCGTCGACGCCCCCCTGTTCCGCGCTCAGGTAGACGACGGCTCGGTGGGCGTCGAGCTTGACGCCGAGGTACTCGGCACTGCGGCGCAGATCGTTCTCGACGGTGGTGCCACGGATCATCTGGCGCGCCAGCTGGGCCAGTGCATCCGCGCTGGAGGCGGTTGCCTGGCGGCGTCCGGCCAGCTCGAGAGCCAGGTGGGTGGCGGCGCGGCGCATGAGAAAGTCATCGAAGGCGTTGAGCCGCGTCGGGTTCTCGACGAGGACCAGCCAGCCCCACCGTTCGCCGCGGACATCGATCGGGGCGGCCAGATGGCGGCGGCGGATATCGGTCCCGATCACCGGCTCGATCGTGGCGCTCGCCCCAGCGACGATCTCGCGCAGGACGTCGCGCACGGAGTGATCGTGGCTGGCATCCTCGATGAGCCTGACGCCCGACGACGGCTCGCCGTCGCCCGGCACGCAGCACGCCACGGTGCGGTGGTGGGCGTCGTAGAGCGCGGCCGGCTTACCGGTCAGGCTGGCCACCAGCTCGACAATCGATTCCAGCCCGCCTCCGCTGAGAATGGCATCGCTGAGCCGGTGCTCGGCCATCGTCGTACGGCGCAACAGCTTGTTCTGGCGACAGGCCGTCTCGAGCTGTCGTCGCGCCTCGTGGCTGTCACGCAGGACGGTCACCGCGGACGCCGCCAGCGCGGCGAAGGCCGCGGCGATCTCCACGTCGACGGGCGCGTAGCGGTGCAGATCAGGGCCGTTATCGAGCATCATCAGCCCCAGGACGTGGTCACCGGCGATGATCGGCACGCCGAGCAGAGAGCGCAACTTCCAGGTCCGCACCGCGGTCGTCTGCGCCCGGGGGTCAGAGCGGGCGTCGCGGATCACCACCGGTTTGCGCGTGGTGATCAGTTCGCGGGTGATCCGGTCGGCCGGGCCGCCCAGGGTCAGGCGTCGCACGGCCGCTTCGAGCTCGCCACCAGGATGAGCGGCGCTCCCCACGAAGACCTCGCGGGGATCGTCGCGCAGGTAAATCGCGCAGCGCTCGATGTGCAGGACCTGGCACAGGCGGTCGGCGATCAGTCGCATGGCATCCCGCAGCTCACGTCCGGCGAACACGGTGGCGCTCAGTTCGGACAGGGCAGCCAGAGCGGCGCCGTATTCCTGCTGCTGAATCTCGGGACGCAGTGCTGCCGCGCGCTCACGCGGGCGAGGCTGGGCGACCACACTCATCAGTTCTGCTCCTGACTCAGGCGCACGTGTCCGCGCGCCTGCATCGTCATCACCGGATCATCGTCGTCGGTCACCAGCTCGCCGCAGAGACGGATCGTCCCGCGGTCGGGCTGGCGCGCCGAACGCCAGCGCTCGAGGATCGTGGCCCGGCCGCGCAAAGCCATGCCGGGGCGGACCGGGCGCAGCCACCGGAGCTCTTCCACTCCCGGTGCGGCGAGTATCGCCGCGTGATTGAGCACGCCGTCGACGTACATGCGCATCCACACGCAGGCTGTCTGCCAGCCGCTGGCGATCAAGCCGTCCGGCGGCAGCGCGGCAGGATCAAGATGCATCGGCTGGGGATCCCAGTCCTGCGCAAAGGCGACGATGTCGCCCTCGCTGAGAATCCGCTGTCCCAGGTCGAACACCCGACCCGGGGTGAAGTCCTCGAAGCCGAGCACACGCTCGACCCCGGCCTCTCCTCT
>JAXDGI010000292.1:0-7613 GCA_034665145.1 Solirubrobacteraceae bacterium | reverse complement strand
GGATCGCGGCGGTGTTCGTCGAGCCCGTCATCGGGGCGGGCGGGGTTTACCCGCCCGCCCCCGGCTATATCGAGGGACTGGCCAGGCTCTGCGAGCGGACCGGGGTGCTGCTCGTGGTTGACTCCGTCATCTGTGGATTTGGTCGTCTGGGGACGTGGTTTGGGATCGAGCGCTGGGACGTGAAGCCCGCGATGATCACGTTTGCCAAGGGAGTCACCAGCGGCTACCTCCCCCTCGGTGGGGTGATCGTCTCCGAGCAGGTGGCCGCGCCGTTCTGGCGCGAGGCAGGCGGCCCGGTGTTTCGCCACGGCCCGACCTACGCTGCTCACGCCACCTGCTGTGCCGCGGCGATCGCGAATCTTGGCCTGCTCGCACGGGAGGGACTCATCGAACGCGGACGCGAGCTGGAGGGGGCGCTGCTCGATGCATTGACCCCGCTGGCCGACCATCCCGCCGTGGCCGAGGTCCGCGGCGGCGTGGGCCTCCTGGCGGCGGTGGCCCTTACCAACGATGCCCTGGAGGACAACTCGGACGCCGTCGCGCACATCGTGATGGCGGCCCGCGCCGAGGGCGTGCTCGTGCGGCCGCTGGGCGGGGCGGTGGCCGTGTCACCGCCGCTCACCATCGACACCGAGCACTTTGACCTGATGGCCCAGGCGATCGAGCGCGGCCTCCGGTCGCTGTAGCGGCTAGCGCCGGAGCACGCCGCGGAGGTATACCCCGCGTGACGCCCCGGCCACGGGGCCACGGGGCCACGGGGGCCACCCTGGCCGGTGCAACAAAAACCTGCGCGACCGCCGTTACGGATAGGGTGAGACCGGAGCCCGGGACCGGCGCGGGCCACTCAAATCTTGGAGGGTGTGCCCTATGGCCGTTGGCAGGCTTGCTGTGGTCCTTGCGTTCTTTGCCTTGCTCGTTTCCGCTGCCGGCGCTCGCGCGGCGTCGATCTGGACCCCAATCAACAGCGGCACGAGCGACACGATCAGCTCCGTCGTCTACCAGTCACCCACCCGGTTCTGGTATGCGACGACGAACGGCAAGATCGAGTACTTCAACGGCAGCAGCTTCATCGCCGGCGCCGGGGTGTCACCGGGGGAGAACTTCACCGATTTGGCCTTTCAGCCAACCAGCGTGGCTGGCGGACCCGGTACGACTGGCCTGTACGGCTATGCGGTAACGAGCACCGGGCACGTGTGGCAGACCTCCAACGGCGGACTGAGTTGGACGCCTGTGCCGGCGCCGGTGACCCGCGCGGACTGCACCGTGGGCGCGAGCTCCGGGTCCGAGAGCGAGCTCAATGCGGTCGTCTGGTCAAGCAGCTCAACCGCCTACCTACTCGGCGATAATTCGACACTGGCGAAGGCGACCAACGCAAACACTCCGACGCCCGCCTTCGCCGAGATCAACAAGGTGGGTAGCGGAACCTGCGTGGCCCAGAGTGATCACTCCTTGCAGAACCTGACCGACGCCACGTTCCTGCCCGCCAACCCGTTGGACGGGTTCATGATCAGTCAGGACTTCGGCTCTCTGTACGCGACCTCCAACGGGTTTGCCAGCGGGATCAAGAAGTCAGAGATGGTCAACAACTTCCAGGGCAGCCCCCGCCTCGCCCAGGACGCGGCCAACCCCAACCGTCTGTGGGCCGTCGATCACAGCCCCGGTGGCGGCGGTTGCGGCGAGCTGTGCCTGCAATTCTCAACCGACGGCGGCGTCACGGAGAGCCACGCCACGTTCCCGAACGACAGCAACCCGTCCGTGGGTCTGTACGACGTCAGCTCGCAGGGCGGCACCGAGGTGGCCGCGGGCAGCGGCGGTGAGATCTTCAACTCGATCGACGGCACGAACTTCTATCTCCGACCCGCCGGCGGGGCACTGGCCACGGAGAACTGGCGCGCCGAGGACGCGTTTGACGCAGAGCACGCGGCGGTGGGCGGCGAAGGCGGTGCGCTCGTCGTCACGGCAGCGGCGAACGTGATCAAATCTCCGCCGCCGCGCCCGCCCACAGCGTCACAGCCCAAGACAGTGAGCACCGGGGGCGCGACGATAACGGTCTACAGGCGCGTCATCGTCACGGGCCGCAGCCCACGATATGTGCCCGTGAAGGTCTCGGCCAGCCACACGCGCAAGGTCGCTGTGGCGATCATGTCCGCCAACGGCAGACATCGCGTCGCGACGGCCCACGTCACCGTGAAGCGGCATCATCACTCCACCATCCATGTCACGGTGAAGCGCGGCCTCAAGCCGGGTCACTACCTCGTGGTGATCACCGTCGCGACGCCCAAGGGCCGCCACATCGGCCGCCGCATCAGCGTCAAGTTCAAGCTCATCTGACCCCGCCTTCGGCGGCGTGTTCCGTACTCTCGACACATGTTCGAGAGCCTGGACTTTGTCTACCTGCCCAGCCGCGATGTCGCCGCTGACCTCGAGCACTTCACCGGGGCACTCGCGGCGAGGTTCGTGTTCGCCATCGAGGCGTTCGGCACACGCGTGGCGATGGTCAGCCTGGCCGAGCCCTCGCCCCCGGTGTTGCTCGCCGGGCACCTCGAGGGCGAGCAGCCGGTGCTCGTGTATCGGGTGGACGACCTCGAGCAGTCGATCGCCGAGGTGACGCGACGGGGCGTGCAGATCAGCGCCCGCTTCGGGATTCCACACGGTCCCGGCGCCGAACTCGTGACACCCGGTCCGCAGCGCATCGCGCTGTACCAACTCACTCGGCCCGAGGCGGCCCGCCGCCTGGCCGGCCGCCGCGACTTCTGAGCTCGGTGGGAGGCAGCGCAGGTGGGCCTAAACCGCGGCGCCACTGCCCGCGGACGCGCCGGCCAGCTCGGCCGCCGGCGCTGGGGGCGATGCCGGCGCGCCCGCATCACGCCGAAGCCACTGCACACCGTGCCACCCCCGGGTGACAAATCCGGTGAGAAGGACGATGTTCAGACCGCCCCAGTAGACCGCGCCGACGAGCAGGTTCACGCTCGGCAGGGTTCCGTGGCTGCCCGCGTAAAGCATGATGCTGATCACCACGAGCACGATCGTGGTCTGGGGGAGCGTGTGACGCCAGTGCCAGCGCAGGTCGTCCTGCTTTCGTGTGACCTTGTAGACCGGCTTGCGCCGCGGGCCGGCACACAGAGCTTGGAGGGCGGCCTTCATGTAGACCGGGGCCATCCCTGCCCACATGATGCGCACTTGCCACAGTGCACGGAACGGACGCCGCTGACGGCGCCGACGGTCGTTGTATGGGTGGTTGATGACCAGAAGCCAGATTTCGGTGCTGAGCACGAGCGGGAGCAGATGAATGACGTAGCTGTCGCCGGACGTGCGCAGAGGCGTCCAGCCGAGCAGGGCGAGAGCGATGGCCGGGACATAAATCAGGACCGTAAAGGCGTTGAGGTAGAACAGCAGCATCTCCCCGAACTGGAGACGCTGACGCAGGTT
This sequence comes from Solirubrobacteraceae bacterium, assembly GCA_034665145.1. Taxonomy (GTDB): domain Bacteria; phylum Actinomycetota; class Thermoleophilia; order Solirubrobacterales; family Solirubrobacteraceae; genus Palsa-465. The sequence continues at coordinate 4,184 of JAXDGI010000292.1, read as the reverse complement.
GAGACCGCGCAGGCTTCCCCAGATCATCAGTCGGACGGTGTCCAGCGCCCAGGTACCACGCTGCTTGTAGACATTGGGGACATCTTCAGGTGAGTGCTGACCGACGGCTCCGACGATAGGTAGGTACAGGCCCTTCCAGCCACGGCGCAGCGCCTCGACTCCGGACTGCAGATCCTCGACCAGGTTCCAGGTGGGGAAGTCACCGATTTCGTGCAGAGCGATGCGGCGCCACACCACCCCGGATCCACAGGGGAACACCGCGTTGGCGGCATTGCGCCCGAGCATCTGGCTGCGATAGAACATCGACTCGCGGTTGTTGAACGGATCCCCGGCGCTCACGGCCGCCTCCTTGATCGTCTGCACGAAGGCGAGACGGTGGTCGGATTCAAGCTGACCTACGACCTGACGCAGGAAGCCGTGGGAGCCCAGCTCGTCGTCGCAGTCCCGCGTCTCGACGTAACGGAACTCCGGATACTCGCGCACGAGCAGCCGCAGCGCCGAGTTGAGGTTTCCGGCCTTTGCCGCTCCGTCCCGTCCCGGCGCATAGCGCGGCTCCGGCGAGTGATAGCGAACCGGAAGCTCGGCGACCGCGGCTTCGAGATCGGCATCATGCCCGTCGTCACTGACAACCACGAGCAGGCGATCAGCCGGCCAGTCCTGGTCAAAGATCGAGGCGATGGTTCGCAGGATCATCGGGACGGGCTCACCGCAGGTGGGAACGATGACTGCCACCAGCGGCTCATCTCCCAGCGGGAGAGGCCGTCGCTCTGGCACGTGCCGGGCCCAGGCATTGATGACGCTGATGACGGCGTAGGCCACCGAGAACACGTTCGCGGCGGCAAACGGCCATGCCAGCCATGGCACGCGCTCATCCATCGAGGTGAGCATCCAGGGCAGGTACAACGAGAGCGACGCCAGCAACAGGACCCCCGCCGCGCGCATGCGCAGCATGCCGCCGAGAGGTGGGTACTCGTCGCCGAACGCGCGCGCGGCCGTCGCGATCCTCCCTGACGGGGCAGCGCTGGGCACCTCCATGGCGGTTGAGGTCTCAACGGACACACCTAACCATCGGTGCGCGACCCAGTTCACTTGAGCGTCCGGGTCGACCAGGGGTGTGGGCGGCGACCCTATCGCACAGAACCCGTCCCCCCGCGCGCCGCCTGGGCGATGCTCATCATGACCTGCGCGACCTGCTCTTTTGACTGTCCGGGATGCGCCAGCCACCAGCTGGCCAGCGCTTCACCCGCGCCGGCGAACGCGTGCGCGAAGGCCTCATCGTCGAACAGCGCGATCAGGATGTGAGCCACGCGCTCGCGCAGCTCGGCCAGTTCCGCCGCGAGCTGGCCACCCTGCGCGAGCGTTTCGCGGTGCAACACCGTCCAGCCTGACCGGTGCTCTTCCGCGAAGGTGAGAAAGGCCAGGACCCCGGCATGCAGGCGCTGGGGGGCAGGGGCGCTGGGTGGAGCGGCCGCGCGCATGGTCTGTATGAGGGCCCGGCCGGAGCGCTCGACGTAGGCCACGTACAGGCCGTGCTTTGAGCCGAAATAGTTGTAGAGCATCGGCTTGGAGATGCCTGCGGCCTCGGCGATCGCGTCCATCGAGGCATCGTGAAACCCGACGGTGGCAAAGGCCTCCCCGGCAGCTTCAAGCATCTGCTCCTCTCGCTCAGGGCGCGGCATCCGGCGGCGGCGGGTCGTGGTTGAAGCGGAGGCCATGGCGGGCGTAACCGAGAGCTTACTCTCGAGTAATGTTACTCAGAGGTAACAATGCCAAACGTCAACCAGAGGAACGCCCCATGAGTCACGAGTTCGTTGATCAAATGCTGGAGAAGAGTCAGGCCGGCGAGCTGCGCTCGCCGGTGTCTGAGACGCTGGGGATGCAGCTGGTCGAGTTCGGGCGTGGCGAGGCGGTGTATGAGATGGATGCCGCTGAGACCCTCGGTAATCCCCTTGGCGTGATCCAGGGAGGCGTGGCGACCGCGCTGGCCGACGCCGCCATGGCGGCAGCGACGACCACGATCCTCGACGACGAGGAGATTCAGAAGAGCGCGATCACCACGATCGACATCTTCGCGCGCTTCATCCGCCCGGTGAACGCCAAGAAGATCAACCGGCTCCGTGCCGAGGCCAAGGTCGTTCGGGCCGGAGGTCGCCTGGTGTGGGCCGAGGCCGAGGTGCTGGCGGACGGGGATCTGGTCGGCAAGTTCGCCTCGACTGGGATCCGCGTGTCGTTCGATCCCTCCAGCTACATCGCCGAGCGGAGCGGGTCCCATGAGTGAGCCTGGTGCAGATGTCATGGCCCGCTTCGTCGGGGCCGAAAACGTCGAGCGCGGGCGAGAGTACCTCGAGCAGCTCGATCCCGAGCTCCACCGCTACATCATGGATTTCGTCTACGGCGAGGTCTACGCCGGGGATGCGCTGGATGCCAAGACGAGGGCGCTGTGCACCGTCGCGATGCTGGCCACGCTGGGTCAGCAGCTCCAGCTGGGCGTCTATGTCCGCGCCGCGCGGCGCCAGGGTGGCAGCGAGGAGGAGATCCGCGAAGTGCTTCGCCAGGTCGCGGTCTATGCCGGGTTCCCGAGCGCCTGGAACGCGCTGGCGACCATGAAGCAGTCCCTGGAAGGGTTCTCTGAGCCCGATGCCGAAGGACGTGCTGACTCGTGAGCTTCTCGCTTGAATTGACCGACGAGCAGGCTGGGCTGCGCGAAAAGACGCACGCCTTTGCCCGTGACGTTATTCGTCCGGCGGCGGCCGAGTACGACGCCGCCCAGGAATTCCCGTGGCCCGTGGTGGAGGAAGCCGCGCGCCAGGGCCTGTACGGATGGGAGCTCTACGCCCAGCTGTCGAGCGATCCGACGGGGCTCTCGCTCCCGATTCTGATGGAGGAGCTGTTCTGGGGATGCGCCGGCATCGGCCTTTCGATCGTGATGCCTGCCCTCGCCCTCGCGGCGATCCGGCAGGCTGCCACTGACGAGCAACTCGCTCGCTGGGCGCCGGAGTGCTTCGGGGCTCCGGGCGACATCAAGCTCGCGGCGTTGGCGGTGACCGAGCCCAGCGGCGGGAGCGACATTCGCTCGATCCAGACTCAGGCTCGTCGCGACGGGGATGACTGGCTGATCGATGGACAGAAGGTGTTCATCGGTAACGGGGGCATTGCCGACGTTCACGTTGTTGTCGCCACCGTCGATCCCGAGGCTGGACATCGCGGTCAAGGCGTCTTCATCGTGCCCAAGGGCACCCCCGGGTTGACGATGCTGCGCAAGCTGGACAAGCTCGGCTGCCGCGCCTCGCACACCGGCGAGATCGTCTTCGAGGATTGCCGGGTACCCAGCGAGCACCTGCTGGGCGGACAGCAGCGGCTGGAGGAGCGGATCGCCAAGGGTCGGGAATCCGAACAGGGACGCAAGTCGATCGCTCCCGCGCAAGAGGGTGGCACGGCGGCTGCGGTGCAACGGCGCAGCTCGGCCGCCCTGGGAGCGTTTGAACGCACCCGCCCCATGGTCGCCGCTCAGGCAATCGGCATCGCTCGCGCTGCCCTCGAGTTCGCGCGCGACTATGCGGTCGGACGCGAGGCCTTCGGGGAGCCCATCATCGAGAACCAGGGCGTTTCCTTCCCGCTCGCCGACATCGCCGCCGACATCGACGCCGCTCGCCTCTTGACCTGGCGGGCAGCTTGGATGGCCGCGCAGCGCCACCCCTTTGAAAACGCCGAGGGATCGATGTCCAAGCTCAAGGCCTCCGAGATCGCCGTGCGGGCCTGCGAGCAGTCCATACAGACGATGGGCGGCTGGGGGTACATCAAGGACTTCCCGGTCGAGAAGTGGTACCGCGATGCGAAGCTCTACACCATCTTTGAAGGCACGAGCGAGATCCAGCGCCTCGTGATCGGGCGCGCCCTCCGCGCCCAGGCCAGTACCGAGCCGCTCGACCAGCGCATGGAGAGCCCCCGCTGAGCGCCGGTCGGCACAGGCAAGCCCTGGTGGGCCGACCCACGGTTTCAAAGCTGTGAATTGGGAAAGGCTTGCAGCAGGAGCCACAAGGTCATCGCTTAGCTAGGGAGGAATCATGCGAGCACTACGGCCAACCGGACGGACGATTTACGTCTTCGGCGCTTTGGGCGGCCTGTTGTTCGGTTATGACACCGGAGTGATCTCTGGTGCCCTGCTCTTCATCCCCAACGACTTC
>JAXDGI010000291.1:0-5113 GCA_034665145.1 Solirubrobacteraceae bacterium | reverse complement strand
GGGGCTGTTCGCGGGTCTGGTCGGACTGCTGGCGGTGGCTCTATGCGCGCACCTCGCGGCCAGCTTAATGACCAACCGGCTCGAGCAGACCGGGCAGCCACGGCTGGCTGATGGCTTCCGCCGCCGGGGTCTTCAGACCGGAGCGTCGGTGATTGTGCTCAGCCTCCTCGCCCTGCTCAGCACTGCCTGGAAGGCGCCGAATCTCTGGCACCGTCTCACCGGCCCGGCCCTCACCGTGGTGGTGATCGGGTTGCTGGCGGCGGCGGTTTCGGTGTATGGACTGGCGCGCCGCCACTACCTGGTCGCTCGCGGGGCCACGATGCTGGCCACGGGCGCGGTCATCTGGGGCTGGCTCATCGCCCAGTCACCGCACCTCATCGGCGCGCGCCTGACCATCCACACGGCAGCCGCCACAGGCCCCGCCCTGACCGCCATCGGGATCGCCGGCGCGGTCGTGCTGGTGAGCGTTCTCCCGGCCTTCTATCTCCTGTATGTCCTATTTGCCCATCCGTCACCGGAGAGAACCGAATGAAAGTAAAACTGTCATCCCCACGCCTGAAACTGTCATCGCTGGGCCTCGACAAGCTCAACGTCGCGGCCGGCGCGCTGATGGTGTGGGTCGCCCTTGGTCCCTGGGTCTGGGGGTACGCCAGCAGCGGCTCGGCCGTGGCCAGCCATGTCTTCTTCATCTTCGCTTTCGGACCCCTGACGCTGCTGCTCGTAGTCCTGCGTCCGGCCGCGTTCGTGGTCTTCGCGGCCGGCCTCTGGCTCGCCGTGAGCCCCTGGCTACTCGGATACGCGACCAACCACTCAGCCTGGCTGAGCGAACTGGTCACCGGCGTACTGTTCAGCATCATCGGCGCGCGCGCGGCCAAGCTCTCGACGCTCGTCCACGTTCACGGAAAGCATCGGCAGCCCGCGTCCCCCTCTCGGGCCGCCGAGGCGGCCGGCTCGCGTTCGTAGCCGTCTCATGCCGATGCCCGATCAGACTGCCAGCCCCCTCCGGGCGGCGCACCGGCATTTGCGTCGCTGGCCGCTCCGGGGAGCTGTGCTCGTGGCGTTCGTCGCCGTGGTGTTTCTCGCCCTCCCGGCGCTGGCGGGTGTCCCGGCGCGGCTGGTCGATGGGTGCGGCGACTGGATCGCGGCTGCCGGTGTGCTGGAGCTGCTGTCAGCGGGCGGCTTCGTGGTGCTGTTCAAGCTGGTCTTCGCGGCGCCGATCACCTGGCGGCGAACCGTCCCTGCCGCTCTGCGCGCGCTCGGCGCCACCACGATCCTGCCCGGTGGAGGGTTGATTGGCCCGACCATGGGTGCCTGGTCGACCAGCACAGAGAAGCCCTCGCTCTCACGGCTGACCCAGGCCACCTTCACGTTCGTCATCCTCACCAATGCCCCCGGGGCGATCGTGCTGGCGGCAGTGGGCATCCTGCTGTGGCTGGGGATGCCGGTTGGCCCTCACCAGAGCACCCTGACCATCCTGCCCGCGGTGCTGGCGGTGGGGCTCCTGATCGGCACCTGGCTCGCCGGACGCTCATCCCACCGTCGATCACCATCATCACGCCGCGGGCCGGCTTCCCACGTGCTCGCCAAGCCGGTCAGCGCGATGAGCGACGGCGTCAGTGACGCGCGTGGGCTGGTCACGGCGCGTGACTGGAAGCTCATCGGAGCGGTTGCCTACTACGCCTTTGACAATGCCGTGCTCTGGGCGGCCTTCCATGCCTTCGCCCACCCTCCGGCCGTCGGCGTGATCGTCATGGGCTACCTGGTCGGATCGCTGGCCGGCGCCCTGCCTCTGCCCGGCGGCCTCGGCGCCGTAGACGGAGGTCTGATTGGAGCTCTGGTGCTGTACGGGGCGGCGGCCCCGTCCGCCGCGGCCGCCGTCCTGCTCTACCGCGGCCTCTCGCTGGCGTTACCGGTGGTGCTTGGCGCCATCGGCTGGACCTGTTACCCGACGAGGCTCCGTGTACGGCCACACGTCACCTTCCGACACCGCGCCGCTCCCGAGTTCATCCCGGCACACGAGAGATGGTGATCAGCGTTGGATGTCGCACACCGGTGTTCACCTTAGAACGGAGTTGATCCAATGACAAAGCCCATCCCACCGTGGTTCCGCACCGCTACACGGACGCTCGGAGCAGTGGCATTGCTCGTGGTCGGCGGCGTGCACTATCAGCAGTACCACTACGACTTCTACTCTGCCATCCCGACAGTCGGGCCCCTGTTCTTGGCCAACTTCGTCCTCGCCACCGCCTTGGGATTGTTTCTCCTCTCGCCGCGGAGAGCGCCCGGACGTCTGGGTACGACCCTGAACCGGTTGGCTGCGCTGGCTGGCGTAGGAGTCGCGGCAGGGGGATTCGTGGGGCTGCTGGTCAGCGAGCACACAACCCTATTCGGCTTCAGCGAACACGGCTACCGGTTCGCGATCGTACTCGCGCTGGTATCGGAAGCGGTGGTGATGGTCACGCTCGGCCTGTTCCTGATCGGCGAGCTCACGCGGACGCGCCTCGCAGCCCCTCCGTCCCGGCCCGGCCGCTCGGCCGACCGACACGGTCCGATCCCGCAGAACGCGTTGTCCCCTGACTCGGAGAGGTGACCAATGGCCGGCGAGCATGATCGCATCCTGCTCACCGGGGCGACCGGGTACGTCGGCGGCCGCCTGCTTGCGCGCCTCGAACGCGAGCAGCACCCGGTGCGATGCCTGACCCGCAGGCCGCACGCACTCGGGCAGCGCGTGGCCGGCACCACAGAGATCGTCGCGGGCGACTTATTGGCGCCTGAATCCCTATCCCCGGCAATGCGGGAGGTGCGGACGGTCTACTACCTGGTCCACTCGATGGACGCGCTCGAGAGCTTCGAAGAGCTCGACCGCCGGGCGGCCACGAACTTCGCTACGGCGGCCCGGGAGGCCGGAGTCCACCGGATCGTCTATCTCAGTGGCCTTGGCTCGGGCGCCAACCTCTCCGCTCACCTCGCCAGCCGCCACGAGGTCGGTGAGATCCTGAACAGGTCCGGGGTGCCCACGATCGAGTTGCGCGCCTCGATCGTGATCGGTGCCGGCAGCGCCTCCTTCGAGACCATCCGGGCCGTGGTAGAGGGACTGCCGGCGATCCCTGCCCCCAAAGGGGTCGAAACCGTCGCCCAGCCGATTGCCATCGAGGATCTCATCGCCTATCTCGTCGCGGCGCTCAGGTTGCCTGCCCGCAGCGCAATCTTCGAGATAGGCGGCGATGACCAGGTGAGCTACGCCGAGGTGATGCGCGAGTACGCCCGCCAGCGCAAGCTTCACCGGCGGGTGGTGCCGCTTCCCCGACAAACGCTCCGTGCCTCGCGCATGTTGCTCGGCATCCTGACGCCTGTGCACGGCCGTGTAGCCGCCACGATGATCGACAGTCTGCGCAACGAGACCGTGGTGCGTGACGCAGCCGCCCGAGACGCCTTTGCCGTGACCCCACGCGGCCTGCCGGAAGCCATCCACTGGGCGTTGATGAGCGAGGACAACGAGTTTGCGCAGATGTCCTGGAGTGCCGTGCTTGCAGCGAACCAGGGCGTGCGCTGGGGAGGAACCCCCCTGAGTCGCCGGCTGGTGACCTCGCGCGTGGAGCTCGTCGACGCCAGGCCGCCCGACGTGTTCGCGCGCGTCCAAAGAATCGGGGGCACGAGGGGCTGGTACGGGGCGGACTGGTTCTGGACGCTACGGGGTGCACTCGACAAGCTGCGCGGTGGCAGCGGCATGAGACGAGGGCGGCGGGATCCGCACGAACTCCGTGCGGGGGACCCGATCGATTGCTGGCGGGTCGTGCGTATTGCGCCCGATCGCCGGCTGCTGCTCGCCGCCGAGATGAAAATGCCCGGACGGCTGTGGCTTGACTACGAAGTCACGTCGAGGGACGGCCACACCGTGCTACGTCAGACGACGGTATTTGATCCGGCAGGGTGCGCCGGGCTTGCCTACTGGTACCTCCTCTACCCTGTGCACCGCGCAATCTTCACCGCGATGCTGCGCGGACTTGGGAGTGTGACTGATCATCATCAGCCGACTAATGCCGACACGGCCGGGTGCGGTCCTCAGGCGAGCCGCCGCCAGGACGTACTACAACTGATCGTAGATAGTGGGAAGGATCCCGTGTCAACGGGGTCCTCTCTTACAGACCCAGCAAAGGGGCCCTTATCCCGGGGTAAACCCATTATCTAAGGAGCGCAGTCAATGAACATCAAGTACCTCACCTCCGGCGTGCTCACCATCCTCATCGCCGGCATCGCGGTAATTGTCTTGGCGGTCGGCGGCGGCAGCGCCAGGACCCGGCCCCAGCACATCGTCGCGGGGGGCTCCGCCATCAGCATCCGCAGCACGCGGTTGGGCAGGACGCTGGTCGACGCCAACGGCCGCACCCTATACCTCTTTGCCGGCGACCGGGCGAACGTCAGCAGGCTGTCCGGGGCCGGACTCTCAGTCTGGCCGCGGTTCATCGCCACCGGGGCGGTGAAACCCTCCAACGGAGCACAGGCCGCGAAGCTCGGCACGATTACCAGCCCGAGCGGCATCCGACAGGTGACCTATAACGGGCATCCGCTCTACTACTACGTCGGCGACTCCGCGCCGGGCAGCACACGCGGTCAGGGCCTCAATCAGTTTGGCGCCCTGTGGTACGTCCTCGGACCCGCCGGGGGCGCGGTGACAAGCTCCCCGAGCAACTCCACCGCAGCCCCGGCCTCGTCCTCGCCGGCACCCAGCTACGGCTACTGAGATCAACCTGAAGCCTCGTCACGGTGCCACACCGTGACGAGGCTTTCCCGCGGCGGCCCTGCGCCGCACTGATCGCGGACCGTCTGATCTCGCGCGCGACCGCGCTCCTCGCTCCCAAAGCCGGGGCCTTGAGGGTCGTGTGGGCGAAGAGTAGGCTCGGCCCGAGGATCAACCATGACGATCAGGGCACGACAGCGTTCCGGGACGCTGGTCGGCCGCGTTGGCGAAGTCGCCGAACTCGTCCGGGGGCTGGATCGAGTGGGTCTCGGCGAACCATGGTTCGTCCAGCTTGTCGGCGAGCCGGGAATCGGCAAGACGCGGCTGCTGGCCGAGCTCGGTATCCGCGCCGGACAGCGTTGTTGGATGGTGCTC
>JAXDGI010000290.1:0-3675 GCA_034665145.1 Solirubrobacteraceae bacterium | reverse complement strand
CCCCCGCGGCATTTAACGCCCGCAGACGACTGAGCGCACCGGTTGCTGCATGGCTAAGGTCTGAACTCCAAGCCAATTAGCGAGCACAGAACGGATTCGCCTTGACGCAAATCACTGAGATTGACGATCCACGGATCGTCAAGGGTCTCGCCCACCCCCTCCGTATCCACATTCTCCGCGTGCTGCAGGAGCGAACCGCCAGTCCCAGCGAGATCGCCGCCGGCTCGGAGGCCTCTCTGGGCACCATCAGCTACCACGTCCGCTACTTGCAACGGGTTGGCCTCATCGAGCTGACCAGCACCAAGGCTCGCCGTGGCGCCGTCGAGCACTACTACCGTGCGGTGGGGAGACTGCGGATCACCGATCGCGCCTGGGGCCAGCTGCCGGACGCGGTGCGCGAGCGTCTGCTCGGCTCAACGCTCGATCAGATCGGGCGCGTCGTGACCCAGGCTGCATCCGACGGTGGCTTCAGCCGCGACGACACACACGTGGGGCGGCACCGCTTTGTCCTTGACGATCGCGGCTTTCGCGAGTTGTCGGTGGCGCTCAGCGAACTCGCCGACCGGGCCCACATGATCGAGCGGGCCAGCGCCGCGCGGCTGACCGCCGCCCACCACACGGAGGCGGAGATCGCCTCGACACTGATCCTGATGCTGTTCGACCAGGCGTCGTCGGATCCCGCCGATCTCCCGAGCGGGGAGGCTGAGCCCGTGGCCTGAGCGGAGGAGTCGCCGGGTCAGCGGCCGCGGGCCGTGGCCGGGGCGGCCATCTCCCTGTAGAGCGCCTTGGTCTGACTGGCCACTTCGGCCCAGTCGAAGCGCAGCACGTGCTCGCGGGCTTCGCCAATCAGCTGCGCCCGCTCCTCATCGTCGGTGAGAACGCGCTCCAGGATGGCTCCCAGGGCGGCGGTGTCGCGGGAGGGGAACCGTAGGCCGACGGTTCCGTCCCCGGGCACGACTTCGCGCAGGCCTCCCGTGTCGGCGACGACACACAGGCAGCCGGAGGCCATCGCCTCCAGAGCGACGATCCCGAACGGCTCATAGATCGAGGGAACGATGCAGAGATCCGAGATCCGGTAGAGGGAGTGCAGCATGTCGTCGCCGACCCAGCCGAGGAACACGCCCTTGCGGTGCAGCCCCAAGCGCCAGGCCTGGCGGCGAAGCTCGGCCTCGGCGCTGCCCGTCCCCGCGACCAGGAAGCGCACGCCGCCGAGCTTCTCGATCACTGGCGCGAGGGCGTCAAGGGCGAGATGAAAGCCCTTCTCGTAGACGAGACGTCCCACGAGCAGAACGAGCTTCTCGTCGGGCGCGGCGTACTCGGCCCGCAGGGCATCGAGATCGGCGGCAACCGGTTCCAGGTCGCCGGGGTCGATCCCGTTCTGCATGGCGACGATGCGCCGGCGTCCCACGCCGAAGACGCTCGACACATGGCTGCGCATGTACCGAGAGCAGGTGATGACCCGGTCGGCCCGGCGGACCATGTGTCGCTCGGCGGCGTGGATGTGCGACTGAGGATAGGTCTGGACCCAGCCCTGGTGTCGCCCGTATTCGGTGGCGTGAACCGTGACCAGCCAGGGCAGGCCGCGCCCGCGCGCGAGCCGCTCCGCGGCGCCGGCCACGAGCCAGTCGTGCGAGTGCACGAGGTCGAACTCGAATTCATCGACCAGCTCCTGGCCGAGGCGCAACATGTCGGCGTTCATGGCGGCGACCCAACGCACGAAGGCCTTCGGATCCTTGGGAAACGGCGGCTCGGACAACCGGTGCACGATCACCCCGTGCCGGTCGTCACGCGCCGGCAGATGACCCCCGCCCCGGGTGAGCACGTGCACCTCGACGCCTTCGGTGACCAGGTGCTCAGACAGCTTGCGCACGTGACGAGCCAGCCCCCCCTCGATGATCGGTGGGTATTCCCAGGAGATCGTCAGTGCGCGCATGCGGCTGGGCAGACCCTACCTGGAGGGGGTGGGCGGGGGCAGCCCGGGTCCGATCAGGCTGCCGCCCGCGGTGGCGAGGTCAACTGACGCCGCCGATCCGCCGGTGAACGTTGTCAGTGCTGTTGCTCAGGACTAGAGTGGCGTTCACGTTGTCAGGGGGCTGGCGGCTGGGTTCGGTCATGCTCGTCGTTTTGGCAGTGTTGCTGTCTGGCGATGTCGTCCGTGGTGCTCGTGCATCGACGGCTGCGCGGGCGGATGCCGATGCCGATGCCGTCCACGGTGATGGCCGAGCCGTGCTCAGCTCGCGTCAGGTCAACAATGCCGCCTGGTATGTGGGGACCACGTCGGCGGGCACCCAGATCGACTTTCGCAGGTCGCCGTCGGGCGGGTGGGTGCGAGATTTTCATTTCGGACGCCCTCCGCTGACGCGGTCCGGAGCCGCAGTCGGTGGCCGGGTGCCCGACGGAAACTTCCCTCTGCGCGGGCTGCAGGTCAGCCAGGGAGGCGATTTCGGCCCTTCGCGATCCTCCGTGCTTCGTTACGGAAGGGGCACGTACGAGGTCTGCCAGCTCGCGCCGCCGTCGTGGGTGCGGTAGACGACGACCCGGGTGCGTCCCCCGGCCGTCTGCGTGGCGGTGATTGTCGCCCGGGCCGCGGTGAGCGGGGACAGGGTGGGTAGATGGGCGCGGGGGTGATAGTTGCCCGCCGACCACACCGTCTGCCAGCTGGCCCCACCATCGGCCGTGCGGGTCACGGAGCCGGTGTCGCTCACCGCCCACGCGTCGTAACGCGAAACGGCGATGAGGTTGGCGATGCCGCCATGGGCCGGGATACGGTAGCGATGCCAGTGGCGCCCGCCGTCGTCTGAGCGCTCAAGGACGGTGGTCGGGCCGGCCACAGGGCAGAGCTCCCACAGCGAGGCTGGCCCGGCAGCGCGGAGAATGAGGTCAGGGGCCGAGGTTGGGCAGACTGCCCGCAGCGGCTGCCAGCTGCGCCCGCCGTCGCGGGTGACCAGTGTGCGTACCGTCTGGTGACCGGCAAAGACCTGGACGTAGGCGGTCGCGGCGTCGCCGGCGGCAATGCTGAGACCCACGCGACGGTCCCACGCCGCGGTCGGCACCGCGGTGAGGGAGCTGTCCGCGGTCGAGGCGCGTAGCACTTCGGCTCCGGCACAATCGCTTCCCCGGCAGGTGCCGCCAGAGGTGGCCCAGACCGTGTTGCCCGCCACCGAAAGGGCGCCCATGAAGCCTGGCGTGGGAATCGCTGCCCGGTGCCAGGTTCGGCCGCCGTCGTGGCTGACGAAGGGGTCGAGGAGCATTGGACCCTGGCCGACTCGGTGCGTCCCAATGGCCCAGGCGTCAGCCGTACCGCTGAAGTGCGCGGTGGGCGCATTGAACAACGAGGTACCCAGACCCCATGCGGTCGGCAAGGTGCGCCAGGAGCGTCCCCCGTTGGGCGTGCTCAGCGTCCAGTCGTGCTCGACCTGCGGCGCACCCGGCGAGGCGCCCCCACAGGGGTGGCACTGGTTGATCGAGATGACTCCCCGTCCATCGGCGGCGAAGCTGCCGCCGGCGAATATGACGCCGGCCAGCCCGCGCGTTCCCGGCCCGGAACCTGGGGCCAGACGCGGGGCCCGGTGACCTGCCAGAGCGAGCGCGATGGCGACGACGGCGACGGTGGTCAGCACGCCGAGCAGGGGCACGAGGCCACCACGCCGCCGGGCGCGGCCCGGCCGCTGGGGG
>JAXDGI010000289.1:0-8170 GCA_034665145.1 Solirubrobacteraceae bacterium | reverse complement strand
CGTGGCGCGATGCACGGCGACGATCGCCGCTGGATCAGGCGCCACCCCGCCGATTCGCTGCAGCACCCCTCCGACCGCCGACGTGCTGAGCGCCTCCGGACGCAGGAGGCGTCCAGAGGCGGCCGCTACAAGCTCGGCGAGCGGGGCGATCCATTGGCGCTGCCCGCCATCTCGGATCGCGACGATCAACGCCACCGGAAGCCCCTCCAGCCGGCGCGCCAGGTAGGCGAGGAACTGCAACGAGGCACCGTCTGCCCAGTGGGCATCGTCCACGGCCAGGACAAGCGGACGATCCGTGGACAAATTGGAAGTGAGCCAGTAGAGACCATGCAGCGTGGAAGAGGCCGGGTCCGAACTCCCTTTCCCGCCTCCCTCGGCCATTGCGGATCCGAGGGCCGGCGCAGCCAGCGCGGCGGCCGCGTCAACAATCCGCTCCCGCTCCGCCTCGTCCAGGTCCGCGACGACCCGCTCGAACAGCTGACGCACCACACCGAACGGGAACTCGTGCTCAAGCTCACCCCCCCGCGCGTCCAGCACCCGCATGCCCCGCTCGCTCGCCAGCCTCGAGACCGCAGCCAGCAGCGAGCTCTTGCCAATTCCAGGCGCCCCCTCCACGCACGCGCAGCCACCGTCGCCACCCAAGGCAGCCTCCACCGTGCCCGTCAGCAACTCGAGTTCGGCCTCCCGTTCAAAAAGCCGCTCAACCATGCCCGACCGAGATTGTCGCGTACAAGACGGTGCATCGCACCGCGCCCAAGGGCGCTCAAGACACGCCGGGGGCACGTTCTACGGTTTCAGCGCCCGGCCGAGACCGCAACGACGGTGAGAATCGCGATTGCCTTTCGCTCGGTCGGAAATGATCAGCAGCTCATCGTGATCGAACACGCCGGCGAGCGAGAAACCTCGCTCGCCCACGAGCCGGAGCTTCGCCCCCGGGCAGGCGTTCTATTCGCGCACTCCCGCCGCGCCCCCACCGCCCGGCCGCGCGGGTGAGGACAGGCTTTCCTTTTGGACTACACGGAGCAGGCAGGGCCGAAGCTCTGAGACGCCTGCTTCCACGCAAACTCGGCACTCTCAGCGGCCTCAAGTTCGCTGAGTGTTACTTCTGCTTTTCGCCGTAAGCAGGGCGACAACCCGGGCCGTGCATGACCCCCTAGTTGCCTATGCACAATCGCGTCGGTCACGTTGCACGAGCTGCCGCGGTCCGGTCCAAAAGCTCGTCTCCTGCGATCGGGATGTCGCCGAAGCGCCCGCCGGCACTCTGCCGGCCGGGATGCGAAAGCACTCGTCGACCAGCCAGGCGTCTGCGTCGTTGTCGGTCAATGCTGCTGGCGCTCTTGTATGCCTCAACGAGGGCAGTGTCGTGCTGCACGGCGTCGTGGGACTACCCCCTTCCACTCGTCGTCACTCCATCCCATTAGGGTGAGCGCGGTCGCGGCCGGCCGCAGCGCCTTAGCACGCGGGAGGCCACGGTCTACCCGTTCCCGCCGGCTCCACGGCATGCGATAGGCGAGCACGACCGCGCGTACCGTCGGCCTAGACGGCGCGTTCATGCCGTACTTCGGGTTCCGTTTCTCGGCGACCGGGGCAGATTGCGTTCCTCCCGCAGGTCAACCTCGGCGCGTTGGCACGCGAGAACGCTTCGGCTCTGGAGTTCTGGAGAGCGCTGCTGGATTCGGAGCGGGTCGAGCTGACGGGCTCGCTGTTCCCGTCATGGGCGATGCAGATTCACCCTGGCCGACTCGCCGCGCCGGAGGAGTCTCGCCGCCGTTTGGGAATGCTCGGGATGCAGTACCAGGCGGTGGTCTGTTGGAGGTGCGGCTCGGGGTTGACCTCCCGGTTCACGCCCCGCCGTTCACCGCTGAGGAGATGGATGGTTTGGAGACCGCGCTCGCCGTCCTCCACGACGGGCGCATCGACAGCACTTTCCTTGAATGGCAGGCCGAGGTACCGGGTCAGCACGCCCGGGCGGAGGCGCAGCGAATGCGGAACCGTCCACTGGTCGTGTTCCCTGTGACGCGGACCAGTTTTCGCTCGGTCGAGCAGCCGGACGGCTGCCGGAAGTTCGCGTCATCGAGGCGCAGAAGTTCACCGGTTCCTACCCGACAGTGATCCTCGCGGACGGCGAGCAGGGTGTCACGTGCCGACTGCTCGGACCTGAAGAGCAGCCGCCGCCGGACGCGATGCAGGCGTAGCGTCGACGTAAACTGGCTTGCGTGGCTGCTCTACGTCCTGTTGGCTGGCGGCCTCCGCGCCCGGTTGGGCTTCTCTGGGCCGAGCAGGCCGATGCGGCAGGAGGCGATGTGTAGATGACCGATGAGGAGCGGGAGAAGCGGTTGGAACGAGCCATGGAGGAGGGGCGGGAGTGGCTGGAGCAGTCCGCGCGGGACGTCGTCGAACGGCTCGGGCACGCCTGGCGCCATGCTCGGACGTTCCGGGACGGAGCTCGGCCGGAGCAGGACGCGAACGCTGACGAGTTGTTCGACGAGTCTGGGTTCGACGCGGAGAAGCTGTTCTCCCATGAGCGCCAACGCGAAATGCGCGAGCTCGGACACGCCAACATCCTCGTCATCGGGCAGACCGGGGTCGGGAAGAGCACTCTCGTCAACGCCGTCTTCCGCAAACCCCTCGCGAAGGCCGGGGCGGGCCGGCCGGTCACGAAGACCACTGAACGCTTCGATGACCCAGACGTCCCCGTGACGCTCTACGACACCAAGGGCGTTGAGCTCGGCGACTCGAAGCGACGAGTCATCCGTGACTTCAAGCGAGTCATCGAGACGTCGCGGAAGGGCGGCGTGGAGGACCACATCCATCTGCTCTGGTTCTGCATCCACCCCGACCCTCCGCGCATCCAGGACTATGAAATCGACATCATCCGCGCGCTCGCCGAGGACGTGCCAGTCATCCTCATATACACGCACACCGTGGGCGACGAACTCGCCGACCAGCTCGATGCGACCGTCGACGAGCTCGAACTCCCGATTGAAGGCGGCCATGCGGTCCGGACCCTCGCCGACGCACGGAGAATCGGGCGTCAAACCCTCCACCCAAGAGGCCTCGAAGAGCTCGTGCGCCTGACGACGGATGTTCTCCCGGACGCCGTCAGCCGGGCATTCGTCAGCGCGCAGGGCGTCGTCATTGACTTGAAGACGGACCAGGCCAGGGCCGTAGTCGTGGCCTGTGTGGGAGCTGCCGCCGCAGTTGCGGCCGCGCCCGTGCCGATACCGGACGCGACGATGCTCTTGCCCGTGCAGCTGGGAATGCTCGCCGGTGTGACCGCCATCTTCGGCATCGACCTCTCGGCGGACCAGGCAAAGGAGCTCCTCGGCGCGGTGACTGGAACGCAGCAGGGAGTCCAGAAATTCGGCAAGATGGTGGTCGACAAGCTCGCCGACTTCGTACCCGGCGGCGGAGTTCTCAACGCGACCGTCGCTGCCGCGTTGACCGGCGCGCTCGGCGAGGCGTACGTACGGCTGTGTGTGGAGATGCTGCGACGTGAAGCGGCGGGCAAGCCAATGCCAGATGCCGAGATGCTCAGGTTCTTCATTGCTTCCTACGAGGGCATCATCCGAAAGCCGCGCCGAACCAAGCAGCGGGACTCGGTCGACCACGACCCGGAACAGAAGACGAAACCCGCGCCGCCCTCCGCCCCGAAGACACAACCTCGCCGCGCCCGTCCGTCGACGACCGCGGCCAAGCAGGGCGCCTCGCGAACCGGCTCGACGGCAACCAGCGGCCCAGCAAAGCCGAGCTCAGGTCCGTCCCGCGCGACAAAACCGGCCGGGCAAGCGTCGAAGCCGTCTGCCTCCGCGCCCGCTGGCGAGCCGACGCCTCGCAAGCCTGGTGCTCGCACAACAGGCACGGACACACCGAAGCGGACGAAGGGCCGACGTAAGCCGGCGTCCGCCCAGCCGGCGCGGCGCGCTCCGAGCTAGTCGCCCCGGCACGTGAACCAGGGCGTAGCTGCGGCTAACTGTCCACGCCGGCGGCAATCGGTGCGGAGTTCGACCGGCTCGTCATCTCGCGCGAGGACGCCGCGGAGACCGCGAAAAACATCCGGCCATTTGCTGACCTGAGCGTAGGGCAGTCGGTCGTCGTTCCCAGCAGCCGACGATCGGTTCGGTTCGCCGAGGTCCGCCCACGGCGCGACTGGTTTGGCGACGCAGGACGCGGCAGCTGGCGCCGACGCGGGACGGCTGCTTGGCCATGAACGCGATCACCGGCAGAACCACGACCGGCGCGAGCGGAATGGCGACGTTCGGTCATGAATGCTCTGGGTGGCCGCCGCCCCAGGAGGGGCGAGCTCAACCGCGAGCTGCGATCGTCCAGGCTCGATTAATCTGCCTTGACCCGAAGCAGTGATGCCTCGTAGGGTCGCGAGATGCCTGACGAGTCTCCGCAAGCGTCAATCGTCACTGACCCGCCGATCACACGGCTTGAGACGGTCGCGCGTCTGGCGATGGGAATTCCGAAGCCTTGGGTGATCGCAGTGGCGATAGCGGCCGTCCTCAGTGCCTTCCACATCACCGTCACGACTGGCGGGACGGTCAGCGGCAGCTTCGCTCCGTCGACCCTGACCGGGGTGCTGATCGCGCTCGTTTGGCTTCCTGCGATCGTGCGCGTGATCGCAATCGCGGGAGGCGGGGTCAAGACACCCGCCGGCGAGGCCTCAACGAGTGGGTTGCTTACAGTGCTCGACTCTCTGGAGCCCGAAACGAAGCGCGACACGCTGCCATCCATTATCGCCGCGCTCACCTCGGCGGAAATCCTGGTAGACCCAGACAGACGCTTGGTCGCGCGCCCGTTCCAGCAGGATCTCGAAATGCAGTTGGCCGCAGCCTCGGTACCTGCGAAGGGGGTGCGCGAGCAACTGGCTGCTTACGCGAAGCAATATGAAGAGGCACGCCACGCACCATCCTCTCGCGAGCGGACTCTCAGGATGACCAGCGTGATGGCAGAGGCCCGCGCTGCCGCCCGCGCGACCCCGCTGCCGCTCATTGACTTGCGAAACATGCTCTCCTCCGACAGCGACGGCGAAAGGGTGATTGCGCTCGCGCTCGCCCAAGATCAACCAGATGTTCGCCTGTTCGATCTCACCTTGCCGGCAATAAGCGATTCACATTCCGCCTTCGAGCAATATCAAGCGCTCGGAGCAATGTTGGAGATCGTGCCACAGCTCAATCACCGCCAACGATCGCAGCTCTCGCAAGCGCTGGATCATGCGCTCCAGGACGAATCACGCGACATCCACACCGACACGAGTCGCTTCCGTCTCGTCCAAGCAATCCGGGACATGTTGAACTCCGCATGAGCTGTGACCGACACGGGCGAGTCACGTCTTTTTCACGGATCGCGCGGGTTTGCCGCGACGACTTCTCCAGTGACCTAGAACCCGCGAGTCTGCGCGACCGCCAGCGAGTGAGCTGCCTCGTTTCAGATGACGCGGATGACGTCGCCGGCGCGATTGCATTCGCATCTCGCGGCGTCACCGCCACGGACATCGCTTAGGCGACAAGTCGCGCGTTGACGAGCCAGGCCTCTAGGCTGGCCGAGGACGCGGTTTCCCCGGACCGCTCCGACACGTATCTACATAGGCAACTCGGGTCATTTGAACGCCGTGACCTGCGCCCTGCCTTCGGCGACGAGCGCGCCTCTGGGCAGACCGGTATCGCGGCGGCGAGAATCGGGCGTGCTTCTGACCAGCGCCGAGCACAAGGGGCGCCTACGCGGCCCATCGCATCCATCCAGTCAGCCACAGAGCTTGGCCAAAGGGACAGCCTTGAGGAAGTGGGCGACCGTGGCCTGCAGTTGAGTCTCCGCGCGAGGCTGGCCGGCATCCAGCCCGGGAAAGAGACCGCGCGCTTCATCGCCAACCCCAATGCGAATGACGGCCGGCGCGCGCGGAATAGGGCTCTAGGGATCTCGCATCCGTGCGAGATCAAGTCACCACGCGCACGACCCAACAGAATCAGCCGACCACCCCGGCCGCAGCAAAGCTCCCGCCGCCACCAAGTCGCCGACGACGACTACTGAGTCGGATGCCGCAGCCGCCGACCGGCTGCCATCGATCCCCCGCCAACGCGACGCTTCTCCGCCCCGGATTCCAATGCTCCCCTGCACCCCCCAACAACGGGGCCACACTATACGCACTAACAGTGCTCAAGATGTCCGCAGACGTCCGGGGGAAGCGTGAATCGCCCGTGGCCACAGGCGATTTGCCGTCGGTTCCGACAGCCCGTCGGCCCCCCGATGGGCCCGTTGCGGACATTTCCGGACATTTCCGGACATTTGCCTGCAAATCGCGACTTTTAGCGAGACCGGTCATCGCAGGTCCTCAATCGCTGCATCCGCGGGTTGGGCGACTGCAAACGCCTCGGCGACAAGGGCGGCATCCTCGTCGCGAGGGGCGTAGTGGAGATAACGCATGGTCGTCTGGATGTCGGCATGCCCCATCCACTCCTGGACGCGACGGATGTCGGCCTTGGCGATCATCCGGATGCCGAACGTGTGGCGCAGATCGTGGAAGCGCAGCGGCCGAAGCGCCGCCGAGGCCAGTGCGGCCTTGAACCGGCGGCGCAGGGCTGAGCCGTCGAGGTAGTCGCCGCCTTCGCCGGGGAACACAAGGTCATCCTCGCCGGTCCAATGAAGTCGCTGGCCGAGCTGGGCCAACGCCGAGGCGACGTCTGGCGCGAGCGGGACGGCCCGGACCTTGCCGGACTTGGGGGTCGTGAGATGGCCGGCGTAGTAGCTGGCCCGCACGCGCAACGTCGAACCAGCAAAGTCGACATCGCGCCAGCGCAGAGCCAGGAGCTCACCCATTCGCAGCCCAGTGAAGGCCGCGGTCAGATACACCGCCCCGTCCTGCTCAGAGGCAGCCGCCCGCACCAGTGCCCATACCTCCTCGGGCGAGAAGACCTGGATGTCCCCGCTGCTGTGCTGCGGGAATTTCTCCACCTCGGCCGCAGCGTTGACCTGCAGCCCGTAGACGCGCTTGGCCCGGCCGAGGATGCCGTGCAACTGGATCAACAGCTTGTTGCGCGAGCGCGCCGAGCCGCCGAACCCGGCCATCCAGCGCTCAATGGCCCCGACCGTCACGTCCTCAACCGGCATCGGACCAAACACCGGCAGCAGATGGACGCTTATCGCCGACCGGTAGCCGCGCAACGTCGACGGCTTGCGCCCCCGGTCGTGCTCGATGTACCGCAGGTACTCGGCCGCCGCATCGGCGAACGTCACCCCCGTGCGGTACATCCCCGGCAGCACCCCACGGCGAGCCTCATCCAACACCTCGCGCAACCAGGCCTCGGCCAAGCGCTTCGTGTAGTAGCCGGCGGGCGGGCGGCCCCGCTCAATCCAAGCCGGTCCGAGCTTCTTCTGAACCTGGCGCCCGTCAGGGCAGCCGGTACTTCGCATACCAAGCCGGGCCGCGCGCACGCTCCACGCGATACACGTGCCCGGTCGGGATACGCGGCCCAGAGGCGACCATATGCAAAATGTACGCCGATCTGGGGACATATTGGGGACATATTTACATTCCGGGCCCGTCCCGAAAATGCGAAAACCCCGACTAACCCGGGCTCTCGAAATGGGCCGTGGAGGAATCGAACCTCCAACCTTGGGATTAAGAGTCCCCTGCTCTGCCAATTGAGCTAACGGCCCGTGAGCAGGGTCCGATGTTACCCAGACTCATCGGCGCAGCGAGGTGTGCGGGCGTGGCACGCCGGGCGCTAACAATCGTGCGCCCGGGGTGGGTCGCATCGGTGCCGTGAGGCCGCCCGCCGGGCGGCGCTCAGCAGGACTTGGCGACCGCCGGGGAGGTCTTGGCCGACTGGATGGTGGTCTTGAGCGTGGCGCGGCTGAGCTTGGGGACCAGCGAGAGGGCCTTGGCCAGGGCAAGATCGCCCTTGCGGGTCTGCTTGGCCGCGTACGCGGAGACGGCAAGGCATTCAAAGCCCTTGGCCGAACTCGGGTCGGAGGTGGAGACGATGTCCCAGGCATTGGCGGAGTTCGCGTAGTCGCCGAGTTGGGCGTAGGCGCGGCCGGCCAGCGTGGCCAGATCGGGGCTGGGATTCTTGGTCAGCGAGGTGTAGCGCTGCCAGGCGGCGGTCGTGGCGCTCAGCTCCTTCTGGCCCGAAGCGGTGAAGGCGCCCGTGGTGCTGTTGTAGTTACT
>JAXDGI010000288.1:0-2838 GCA_034665145.1 Solirubrobacteraceae bacterium | reverse complement strand
GTCCAATGTCAGAACGAGCGCTCGCAGTCCTCCAACAAGGCGACCGCGATGGCGATGCTGCGATCGAGGCTCGTCGAGCTCGAGGAGCGCAAGCGACGCGAGGAGATCGCCCGCGAACGGGGCGAGGCACAGGACGTCAACTTCGGCTCGCAGATCCGCTCCTACGTCCTGCATCCCTACACAATGGTCAAGGACCACCGCACCGATTACGAGATGGGGGACATCAACCGCGTGCTCGATGGTGACCTCGACGGCTTTGTCCGCGCGTACCTGCTGAAGGCCGCAAAGCGTTGAGCTTCCGCAACCCGCCGGCGCAGCCGACTGCGCCGTATCTCGAGGCGATCACCGCATACGGATTCCGCGGCTCGACCCGCTTTCACGTGCCCGGCCACAAGGGCGGCGAGGGCGCCGACCCCGGACTGCGCACCGCGCTCGGCGAGCAGGCATTGCTGCTCGACATACCGCAGGACATCGAGGGCATCGACGTGGGCCCGTCCCCCACGCCCTACGAGCGCGCCGAGCAGCTCGCCGCCGAGGCGTATGGCGCCGAGCGCACGTGGTTTCTCACCAACGGCGCCACGCAGGGCAACCACGCCCTGTGCATAGCGCTGGCTCCGGCTGGCGCGCCCGTGATCTTTCAGCGGAACTCGCACGGCAGCCTGATCGACGGGCTGATTCTCAGCGGCGGCCGCCCCAGCTGGCTGGCCCCCGAGTACGACGCCGAACTGGGGATGGCGCACGGGGTCACGCCGGCCGCGCTCGAACAGGCGCTGGCCGACACCCCAGAGGCGAAGGCGGCGTTCGTGGTCTCGCCCACCTACTACGGGATGGCGGCTGACATCGGAGCGTGTGCGGAGGTGGCTCACGCGGCGGGTGCCGCGCTGGTCGTCGACAACGCGTGGGGATCGCACTTCGGCTTCCACGATGCGCTCCCGCGTTCACCGCTGGCGTTGGGGGCCGACGCGATGATCGCCTCCACGCACAAGATCGTCGGCAGCCTGACCCAGTCCGCGATGCTGCTCGTCGCGCATGGGGACCGCGTGGACACCGATGCCGTCGCCCGGGCTGTGCGGCTGGTTCGCTCCACGAGCCCGAGCTCGCTATTGATCGCTTCGCTCGACGCCGCGCGGCGCCAGCTTGCCGTGCACGGGGAGGCGCTGCTCGACCGGACGATCGATGCGGCCGCCCAGGCCCGGACGGCGATTGCCGCGGTGCCGGGCTGTGCCACGCTCGGGGCCGACCTGGTCGGGCAGCCCGGGATCGCCGGCTGGGATCCGTTGCGGATCGTCGTCGACACGCGCCGGACCGGCTGCACCGGATATGAGGTCGCCGCGGCGCTGCGCAGCGACTATGACATCTTCGTCGAGCTGGCCACCCACGCAACGCTCGTGCTGGTGGTCGGGCTGGCCCAGCCAGTCGAGCAGCTCGAGCGCATGGCCCATGACTTCGCGGAGACGGTCAGGCGGATCGCCCGCCCAGCTGAGGCGGTGGCCATCGCCCGGCCCCCTGGTGCCCTCGAGCACGAGACCGTGATGGTCCCCCGCGACGCCTTCCTCGGACGTGGTGAGGTGATTCCCGTGGACGAGGCCCTGGGGCGGATCTCCTGCGAGGCGGTCGCCGGCTATCCGCCCGGGGTGCCGGCGCTGCTGCCGGGCGAGCGAATCACCGCCGAGGTCGTGGG
Source organism: Solirubrobacteraceae bacterium (assembly GCA_034665145.1). Taxonomy (GTDB): domain Bacteria; phylum Actinomycetota; class Thermoleophilia; order Solirubrobacterales; family Solirubrobacteraceae; genus Palsa-465. Next base: position 1,157 of record JAXDGI010000288.1, on the reverse strand, counting down.
CTATCTGCGTGAGCTGACCGCAGCCGGGGCCAGGCTGCACGGCGCGGCCGACCCCACTTTCGCCACGGTCCGCGTGCTGATCGAGAGCCAGTAGCGCGGGACCCGTCCGCCCGGGTTGCAATCGTATCCGCGGTCCGGATAGGGTCGGCCGGTCAAAATCAAAACGTTGGGGGTAGCGGATGCGTCGTAGGTTGTGGAGTTCAGCGGCTTTTTGCGTTGTGTGCTCGGTGCTGGCCCTGCCAGCCGCCGCGGCAGCGCGGACGAAGGTGGTGTTCGCCGGCGGCCCAGTGGGCTTCTCCACCCAGCTGCAACACAAGTACGGAGGCGGCATCAACGACTTCCTCGTCAGGAAGGTCACGATTCACGCAGGTGATTCCGTCCTGTGGGACGGCAAAACCCTGGCCGGCGGGTTTCATTCGGTCGACATCCCCGCAGCCGGCGGTTCGGATGTGCCCCTGATCATCCCCACCGGCACGACGGTGACTGGCGTCAAGGACTCCGCGGGCAACCCGTTCTGGTTCAACGGCCTGGTCCCCAACCTGACGTTCAACCCGCAGCTGTTCGGGACGCTCGGCGGACACACGTACACCGGCGCGGCTCGGATCGACTCCGGGCTCCCGCTCGGGCCGCCGAAGTCGTTCAAGGTCAAGTTCACCAAGCCAGGCGTCTACCACTACTTCTGCGATGTCCACTACGGCATGAAGGGCACCGTCGTCGTGCTGGCCAAGAAGAAGCACGTTCCCTCGGCCAAGCAGGACGCCAAGACCCTGAAGGCGGAGGAGAAGGCGTACGTGGCCAGCGCCAAGCTGGTCGATAAGACAACCGAGCCCGCCAACACCGTGGGCCTCGGGGCGTCGGGTCCCAACGGGCTCGAGGTGTTCGCGATGTTCCCGGCGACGTTGCACGTGCCGCATGGCACCACCGTGACGTTCTCCATGTCCGGCCAGACCCGTGAAACGCACACGGCGACGTTCGGCGACCCCTCGAAGGGCGGCTATGTCGACGTGCTCGGCAACACGGCGTTCAGCTCGCCGACCGGGGCGATCGACCCCAGGGGCGCGTACCCCAGCGATGTACCGATGCCGATCTCGTTGAGCCCGGCCTCGCATGGCAACGGATTCGCCAATACGGGTGCGCTCGACGAGGATGCATCGACC
>JAXDGI010000287.1:0-2952 GCA_034665145.1 Solirubrobacteraceae bacterium | reverse complement strand
TCCGGGACGGCCTCGACCACGAAGTCGACCTGGCCGAAGGCCGCGTAGGAGGTCGTGCCCTCGATGCGCGCGAGGATCTCCTCGATCTGCGCCTCGGCCTGCTCGGCCGTGATCTTGCCCTTCTCGGCGAGCTTGCCGATCTGCGCACGCGTCACGTTGCGTGCCTCGTCGATGCCAGCCTGCACGAGCGCGTCGTCGATGTCCTTGAGCACCACGGGGATGCCTGCGGCGGCGATCGTCTGGGCGATCTGGCCGCCCATCGTCCCGGCGCCCACAACGGCGGCTTTGAACACGAACATGCTTTGGCTCTCCTCTGATTAGCGGCCCACCCGGCCCGCGGGAGCCTAGCGCCACCGCCGACTTCAGCGCATCTTCCGCCCGCGACGGGGGTTTGCACCGACAGAAGCTCTTGCACGAGAGGGCTTGGGGCGGCCCCGCTCGCTGGGAAACATCGACCGCTTGGAGGCGGATATGGCAGATAGACAAGCTTGCAGCAGAGGAGTTCGATCGGCGGCGGTGGTGGTGGCGGCAGTCGCTGCGCTCACCGTGCCCGCCGCGGCCCAGGCGGCTCCCCTTCCGACCGTTGCGACCGGCCAGGCGCACCAGGTGACATACGGCTCGGCCGTTCTGGCGGGCGCGGTGAACCCGAACGGGTCCAACACGTCCAACAACTTCCAGTACGGACTGCCGAAAGCCTACGGCGGACAGACCACGATCGCCGACGCCGGCGGCGGCACGCACACCGTCAAGGTCAGCCTGGCCATCGGCGGGCTGCAGCCGCTCACCGTCTACCACTACCGCCTCGTCGCGGTCAACGGTTCGGGCGCGGCGATGGGCAAAGATCAGACCTTCCTGACGACCAAGGTGCCGCTCTCGTTGGCGATCCTCGCGTCGCCCAATCCGGTCCTGTATGGCGGCACCGTCACCGTCCAGGGCACGCTGTCCGGGACGGAAAACGCCAACCGCGCAGTTGCGCTGCAGGCCAACGCGTTCCCGTTCACGGCCGGGTTCCAGAACTTCGGCAACCCGGAGCTGACGACCGCAACCGGCAGCTTCTCCTTCCCGGTCCTCGGCATGGCCGCTGCCACGCAGTTCAGGGTCGTCACGACCGGGAGCAAACCGGTGCTCAGTCCTGTGGCATCGGAGAACGTCGCCGTGCGGGTCTCCAGCCACATCGGGCACGTGCGCAGGCGTCACTTCGCCCGCTTCTACGGGACCGTCACGCCCGCCGAGGACGGCGCGCAGGTGGCGATCCTCAGGATCACGCACGGCCACGGCGTGCTCGTGTCCGGCACCGTCCTGCGCCATGCCAGCGCGACGAGCTCGACGTTCAGCCGCGTCGTGCCCGTCCGATCGGGCGTCTACCGCGTGCTCGTGCGCGTCATCAACGGCGCCCAGGTGTCCAACTACGGCCAGCCTCTGGTGATCCGCTGAGGGTGCCTCTTGGAGGCTGAACGGCCCGCATGCGGGCGGTGGGGGACCGCGCAGGCGCTCTAGGAGCTGAACGTCCCGCATGCGGGACGTTCGGGTGCCGCACATGTGCGGCCCCCACGGGGAGCCGCATGCGGCTCCCCGCCCGGCGGCGCATGCGCCGCCGGGGACAGAAGCACCCGCGGGGAAGGTCCTAGGCCGGGACGGGTTCGGCCGCCGGCTGCTCGGCGCGTCGCGGAAGCAGCGTTTCGCGTGCGATGACCAGTCGCTGGATCTGTGAGGTGCCCTCGTACAGCTGCATGATCTTCGCGTCACGGAAGAGCTTCTCTACGGGGTAGTCCTTGATGAAGCCGTAGCCGCCGTACACCTGAACGGCTTCGGTGGCGACCTTCATCGCGGCGTCGGCGGCGAAGCGCTTGGCGTGGGAGGAGATGAGCGTGTTGCGTTCGCCGTTGTCGAGCATCACGGCAGACTTCCACGTGAGCAGGCGCGCCGCCTCGATTTCGGTTGCCATGTCGGCGATGATGAACTGGATCGCTTGGTGCATCGCGATCGGCACGCCGAACTGGACGCGTTCGCGCGAGTAGTCGGTCGCGAACTCGAAGGCGGCGCGGGCGATTCCCGTGGCCATCGCCGCGACGCCCGGCCTGGTTCGATCGAGCGTCATCATCGCCAGCTTGAAGCCCTTGTTTTCCTCGCCGAGCAGGTTCTCGGCCGGGACCTCGACCTCGTTGAAGGAGATCGTGGCGGTGTTCGACGCGCGCTGGCCGAGCTTGTCCTCCTTCTTGTCGACGACCACACCCCAGTCGCGCTCGACGACGAAGGCCGAGATGCCGCGATGGCCGGCGTCCTTGTCGGTCTTGGCATAGACCGTGTAGTAGTCGGCGTAGCCGCCGTTGGTGATGAAGCACTTGGAGCCGTTGATCACGTACTTGTCGCCCTTCTTGACGGCGGTCGTGCGCATGCCGGACACATCGGAGCCGGCGTCTGGCTCGGTCAGGCAGAAGGAGGCGAGCTTCGGCGCTTCGGTGAGCATGCCGAGGTACTTCTTCTTGATCTCCTCCGAGCCGCCCAGGGCAATCGGCGCTGTGGCAAGCCCGTTGCAGCCGAGCGAGGTCTGGATGCCTGAGCAGCCCCAGGAGAGCTCCTCCTCGATCAGGCAGCCGTCGAGGTAGCCCGCGCCGACCCCGCCGTACTCCTCCTCGATGTGCGAGTTCATCAGCCCGAGCTCCCACGCTTTCTCGATCAGATCGGCGGGCCAGGTGCCCTCCTTGTCGTACTCCCAGGCGACCGGGCGGATCTCCTTGACGGCGAAGTCATGCGCCATCTCGCGCAGGTTCTTCTGCTCGTCGGTGAGCGTGAAATCGACCATTCGTGGATCTCCTATCGGGCTCGCGAAGGGCACATAGATTGACTGGTCAGTCAATCTCGATCTGGGAGGGTAGCGGAGGCGCGGGCGATGAGCAACAATCGGAGGCGTGCACGGCGTCCCGCCCACGTTCGCGTTCGACATCGGCGAGA
>JAXDGI010000286.1:0-6787 GCA_034665145.1 Solirubrobacteraceae bacterium | reverse complement strand
TCGCCAACCTTCAGGGTGCCGGCATCAGGCTCCTCCTGCCCGGTGATCATGCGCAGCAGTGTCGTCTTGCCGGCGCCGTTGGCGCCGATGACGCCGACGATTCCGCCCGGCGGGAGCTTGAAGGCCAGGTCGTCGATGAGGAGCCGGTCGCCGTAGGCCTTGCGCACGCGGTCGGCCTCGACCACGACGTCACCGAGGCGCGGACCGGCCGGAATGTGGATCTGGACCTGGTCGAGCTTGACGTTGCGGTCCTGGGCGAGCAGCGCCTCGTAGGCGTTCAGACGCGCCTTGGGCTTCCCGCGGCGGGCCGAAGCGTTCATTCGCACCCAGGCCAGCTCCTGCTGGATGGTCCGCTGGCGGCTTGACTCCTGACGCTCCTCCTGGGCGAGACGAATCTGCTTCTGCTCCAGCCACCCCGAGTAGTTGCCCTGATAGGGGATGCCGCGGCCACGATCGAGCTCGAGGATCCAGCCGGCCACGTTGTCCAGGAAGTAGCGGTCGTGGGTGATGGCCACGATCGTCCCCTTGTAGTCGCGCAGGTGCTGCTCGAGCCAGGCCACGGACTCGGCGTCCAGGTGGTTGGTCGGCTCGTCGAGCAGGTGCAGGTCAGGCTGGCTCAGCAGCAGGCGACAGAGCGCGACGCGGCGGCGCTCGCCGCCGGAGAGCTTGGTCACGTCCGCGTCCCCAGGCGGGCAGCGCAGCGCGTCCATCGCGTACTCGAGGGTCGTGTCGAGGTTCCATCCGTCGACGGCGTCGATCTGCTCCTGAACGCGGGAGAACTCGCCGGCGGTCTCGTCGGAGTAATTCATGGACAGCTCGTTGAAGCGGTCAAGCAGCGCCCTCACCTCGGCCGCGCCGTCCTCGACGTTGCCCTTGACGTCCTTGTCGGGGTCCAGCGCGGGCTCCTGCGGGAGCAGGCCGACCGTGGCCTTGGGGGCGAGCTGCGCCTGGCCGTCGAACTCGGCGTCGAGCCCGGCCATGATGTTGAGCAGAGTGGATTTCCCCGCGCCGTTGTAGCCGAGCACGCCGATCTTCGCCCCGGGCATGAAGGACAGGGAGATGTCGGTGAGGACCTCCTTGTCGGGCGGATACCGGCGTGAGAGTCGGTGGGTGGTGTAGATGTACTGAGCGGACACGAAGGCTCAGGATAGGCCGCTCCTGGCCACGAGCGCCGGGCGCGTCCGGTCTAGAGCCCGGCCGCCGACCTCAGGGCGTCCGCCTTATCGGTCTGCTCCCAGGTGAAATCGGGCTCCTCGCGCCCGAAGTGGCCGTAGGCGGCCGTCTGCTGATAGATGGGCCGGTGCAGCCTCAGGTATTCGCGAAAGGCGCCGGGGCGCAGGTCGAAGTGCTCGGAGATCAGCTCGAGAATTCGGTTGCGGCTGATCTTCTCGGTCCCGAACGTCTCGACCATGACCGACACGGGATGGGCGACGCCGATCGCGTACGCGACCTGGACCTCGGCCCGGTCAGCCAGCCCAGCCGCGACCACGTTCTTGGCCACGTAACGGGCGGCGTAGGCCGCTGAGCGATCGACCTTGGACGGGTCCTTGCCACTGAACGCGCCTCCGCCGTGCCGGGCCATCCCGCCGTAGGTGTCGACGATGATCTTGCGGCCGGTCAGCCCGCAGTCGCCCATCGGGCCCCCGATGACGAACCGGCCGGTGGGGTTGACCAGGTAACTGCGCTGCAGCTCGGTGGCGCTGTAGCGGTCCTCGGGCAGGACCGGGACGACCACGTGCTCCCACAGGTCGGACTTGATCTGATCCTCGGCCCCTTCGGCGTGCTGGCTGGAGATGAGGAGCTTCTCGACCGCGACCGGCTGACCGTCGACGTAGCGCACGCTGACCTGGGTCTTTCCGTCCGGGCGCAGGTAGGGCAGCGTTCCGTCCTTGCGCACCTCGGCCAGCCGCCTGGCCAGGCGGTGAGCGAGAGAGATCGGCAGCGGCATGAGCTCCGGCGTCTCCCGGGTGGCGTAGCCGAACATCATCCCCTGGTCGCCGGCGCCGGCGACGTCGAGCTCGTCATCGTCGCTGGGGTCGCTGCGGTGCTCGTAAGCGCTGTCGACGCCCTGGGCGATGTCGGGCGACTGCTTGTCGATGGCGTTGATGACCGCGCACGTCTTGCAGTCAAAGCCAAAGGCGGCGTCCGTGTAACCGATCCGCTCGATCGTCCCGCGGGCAATCTCCTGGATGTCGACGTACGTGGTCGTGGTTATCTCCCCGGAGACAACGACCAGGCCGGTGTTGACGAGCGTCTCGCACGCCACGCGGCCGGTCGGGTCGTCACGCAGCACGGCATCGAGCACCCCGTCGGAGATCTGATCGGCGATCTTGTCGGGGTGGCCCTCGGTCACCGACTCCGATGTGAACAGAAACTCGTTCTCGTCAGCGTTCATTGGCGATGTCTTCCCTTAAACGGATGTAGTGGCGAGTTGTGCCGGCACGTCCTGCGCGACCATGTGCGGTAATGGTCGTGCAGGTTACGTATCCGGCGATGGCCGCGGCTCACGGGTGGGCTGGCGCCCCGCGAGGGAGACGGTGAGCACGAGCACCGGCACGGCGCTCCGGGTGATCTCCGTCCTGTTCGCCAGCGCGGCCATGGTCTGCCTCGGCTTCGCCATCGCGGGCATGATCAACCACCGCCAGAGTCCGCTCACCGGCTACCTCCTGCGCGTGGGAGCGCTGGCCTGCTTCGGGGCCGCGGTGGCCTTCAATGTCGTCGCTCACTGAGGAGCGCCGGCCCCTCAGTTCTCCGGCTGCCACCCGCTCAGCGCCCAGCCTCCGGTGGCAAGCCGGGTGACGGTGGCCAAGGCCACGTGCCAGGCGGGACGCAGCCCTCGATAGGCATCGGTCGCCGTGGCGGTGGTCAGCTCGCGGGTCACGACCACGTACTGGCCCGGGCCGCCGCCCGGCGCGCCCGCGGCCCCGCCGCCCGGCGCGCCAGCGGCCCCGCTTCCCGGCGCGCCCGCGCCCCCGCCGCCGGATCCGCCTCCCGGGCCGCCGTTGACCGGGGCCACCGCCTCCACCGTGCCGTGGTTGGCCACCCCGCTGCGGCGCAGCTCGTAGTCGCGCGCCGTCTCACTGGCCGCCAGCGTCATTGCCGCGCGGGCCTGCCCGACGCTGAGACTGGCCAGCGTGCGCAGACGAGCGGTCACGGTGGCGGCGGTCCAGTTGATGTAAGCGCCGGCGAAGGCCCGCACCGCGCTCTCCGGATCCGCGCGCGGGTCCCCGACCGCCTCGCGAACGGGCGCGGACGTCGCCGGGAACTCGTGCCTGCGCTGGGCCGTGGCGACGGAGGACGCGGCCGTCGAGGCCGGGGAGGACGGCGCCGGCGGCGCGCAGGCGGCCACCACGAGCGCCGATCCGATCAGGGCCACCCGTCTCACAGACCCACCGGGTGGCGGGCCACGAACCCGGCCGCGCTGCGGATGAGTGGGTGCCAGCCGATGCCACCGCTTCCATCCTGAGCTCCGGCGGCGTTCCACGTGTCCCAGCGCAGTCCGGCGACGTACATGAACACGTGCGCGGCGCTGGCGTAGAGCGTGACCCAGCGCCCGGGTCCGGGCTGCCCGAAGGACTCCAGTGCCCCCGAGGTCGGGTCGGCGCTGACGCTGAGAAGGCCGCCGCCGTAGAGCACGTGGGCCACACTGCTCGAGCAGTCATAGGCGGGCGCCAGCTGGTTGAGCGCCTGCCCGTGCCCGCCCCCGTACAGGTACGGCCGGCCGGCGATCTCATTGCCAGCGGCGATCATGCCTCTGACCGCGGCCGGTGCGGCGTCGGGTGCGGCAGCGTCGCCGCCGGCGAGCAGCCGGGCGCGGGGGCCGGAGATCAGCGCCAGCCCGGGGGGCACGGGAGTCCGGCAGGCAGCGGCCGGCCCGGTCGGCGCCGGCACCGGCACCGGCGTCGCCGCCTGCCCGAGGACGTTCCCGGCACCGGCGGCGGGCGGCCGGGCCACGGTCACTGCGCCGGACCACTCGCCGCGCTCGTACGGGATCTGCAGCGCCCCGGCGAGCTGCCACCACAGGTCGATCACCCGGGGCAGGCCGGCGACCGGGCCGCCGCCGAGCCCGAAGTCGCGCTTATAGCCAATCGCCGAGTGACGGCCCCACGTGACCCGGAGCGGCGTCATGTAGGCCAGGCCACCCATCGCCGTCGCCGTCGCGAAGGTCGTGCCCCCCAGCTCGGCATAGCTGTCGGGGTGCTGGGGCAGGCTCGCGCCCGAGGCGCCGACGGTGCCGCTGGAGGCGTCGGCGGGGCCGCCGTACTCGCTGGCTCCCACACGCCGGCCGGCCCCGGGCGGGCCGAGCGTGATCGCCGTGGGTGTGGGTGCGTTGGCCGGGGTCGGACAGCCGCCGGTCGGGGTCCGGGCCACCAGGAGCGCCGCCAGCACGGCCACGCCGAGACTCAGCCCCAGGAGGCCGAGTCCGGCCGCGGCGACCGGAATCACGACCCGCGGCGAGCGTCGGCTGCGGCCTGCGATGGGCATGGCCGGCGAAGCTAGGCGAGGGCGCCGCGCGCCGCTGAGATTGGCACACAATTGTTGCCTTTCGGGCTCGGTCAGAGGCACCGGCCCGATGACCCGGGTGGGGCGCGAAAACGGTCACCAATTCCCGGTGCGCTCGCTAGCCTTCAGTGGTCATGGCTCGCATCCTGGACGTCGAATCAGCTCTGCTCCTCCTGGAGCTCGAGCCTCCGTTCGATCAACGCGCGGTGCAGCTCGCTCGCCGCCGGATGGCCAAGCGCTGGCATCCGGACATCGCTCCGGCGGGCCGCCGGCACGAGCATCAGAGCCATCTGCAGGCCATCAATCAGGCCGCCGATGAGCTGGAGCGCCTGGCTGAGTCCTCACGCGGTGGCCGCGTCACCCGCAACGCGGTCAAGGTCTCGGCGGCGGCGACCCGCAAGGCGCGGGCCGAGGCCGGCGCCCGTGCCTACGCGGAGGAGCAGCGCCAGCGCGCCGCGGCCGAGGACCGCGCCCGCCACGATCCCTTCGGCTCGCGGGTTCCCGACCACTCCGTCGTCCACCGCTACGCCCGCTGCATCTCCTACCCCGAGTGGGGCGTGGGCACGGTGAGCGGCATCTACTTCTCCGGTGATGAGGAGGACGTCCAGCAGTGGGCGCGCATGACGTTCTCGGTGGGGGTGCGTACCGTTCCGGCCGGCTCGCTGCAGTTCGTTGACTTCTCCAAGCCCGATCCGGCGGCCGACCGCGTGCAGCGGTTCATGACCGCCGCCCAGCACGCCCTGGCCGAGGGCAACGCGGCTCTAGCCGCCCGGCGGCTGGTCTACGCGCGGGACGCCGAGCCTGACAACCCGGTCGTACTGCGGTTGCTGACCGTGGCCTTCTGGCAGTCGGGCAATCTGCCCGCGGCGGCGCGGACAGTCCGCGACTGGGCGCGCGCCGATCTCGACCGGCCCACCCCCGAGCGCTTCGCCTCGCGGATCTACGAGGACATGGGGGCATACGACCTCGCCGCCGATGCGGCCGAACGGGCCACCGGGCGCGCCCCCGCCGATGCCTCGGCCTGGGAGCGCCTCGGACGCCTGCGCATCCGTCTCATGGATCGCCAGGCGGCGATCACTGCCCTGGAGCGGGCACGGTTGATCGGCCCCACGGTCGAGGGCCTGCTCGACCTCGCGCTGGCCTACCACCTGGCCGGCGACGTGGGCGCCGAGGTCTCCGCGGCGCAGGCGGCCACGGCGATCGAGCCCGGTTCTGCTGCCGCCTGGTCGACCTACGCCCATGCCTTGGCCCGCACCGACCGCCTGGCCGAGTGCGAGGAGGCCTGCCGCCGAGCCCTGACGCTGAGTCACGACCCCGAGGTCTACGAGCTTCTGGCCCGGGTCGAGGCGGCCAGCCCGCGCGGGCTGTCGGAGCGCAGCGCGGCCTGAGGGGCCTCGCCCCCGGGAGGCTGTCGGAGCGCAGCGCGGGCCTGAGGGGCCTCGCCCGGGAGGCTGTCGCCCGGCTCGGACTGATCAGGTCGGCTCACTCAAAGAGAAAAAGTGACCGCCACGGTCGCGAAATCTCTTTGAGTGGTCGGAGTGCCTCGACTCGGACGACCGGGCCGAGACTCCGCCGGCCTGAGCAGGGCACTACTCGCGCGGCGGTCAGGACGAGGCGACCGAGCCCTCGCGCCCGCACACCGGACAGGACTCGTGGGCGGCCAGCGGCCGGCCCCCGCAGGCCGGGCAGTCAGCGCCCTGCTCGAGGATGCCGAGCAGCTCACCGACGCGACAGACGAGCAGGCGCTCCTCCTCGACCTCGACCCAGGCTCCGGCCGAGGCGGGAAACACGACATGGTCGCCGGCCTTGACCGGCATCCGGACGCCGACGTGATCCCACCAGTCAAGGCCGGGACCGACGGCGAGCACGATGCCCTGCTGGGGCGGGGGCTCATCCGAACCGGGCGGCACGAGGAGACCGGACCGCCGGACCCGGTCGGGGTCCAGCTCCTTGATCACGACTCGGTCAAACAGGGGTCTCAGCTGGCTGCGCATGGCCTGATAAGGAGTGTAGGCGGGGACCTGCCGGACTCCGCATTACCCTGTCGGACCATGCGTCTCGTGGTCGCCCGCTGCTCGGTCAACTACTCCGGCCGGCTCAGCACCCATCTGGGAGAGGCTACCCGGCTGCTCCTGCTCAAGGCCGACGGGACGTTCATGGTCTTCTCCGACCACGGCAGCCAGAGTGTCAAGCCGCTCAACTGGATGACCCCGCCGACGATCGTCGAGGAGCTACCGGGCACGCTGGTGGTGCGCAAGGGTGCGGGTGCGTCGGAAGAGCGGCT
>JAXDGI010000285.1:0-25348 GCA_034665145.1 Solirubrobacteraceae bacterium | reverse complement strand
TGACCTCCTGGTAGACCGAGTACGGCCCGGTACGCAGTGCCGCCTGCAGGTCATAGCGCCCCAGCCGCAGGTAGAACGAGTTCAGTGCCTCCCACATCTCGGTCGAGATGACGTCGCGCATCGTGCGCCCGCGTTCCCGCGCGCGGGCCACGCAGGAGACCACCGACGCCGGGCTCTCCGTGTCGAGGGTGAGCAACCGGGCGACCTCGCCCCGGCCGAACAGCTGGACCGCCTCGGGCGTCGCGGCCGCCGCCTCCTCGAGCACGGCCGCCGCCTGCTCGGACACGGGCGCCGCGTCCTCTCCCGGGGCCAGTGGCTTGGCGCCGATCGTGGCCAGCACGCCCTCCCAGCTGAGCGCGATCCCCCGATCGCCCGGGGCGCCGGCCACGTCGGCGTGAAAGGCACCGTCGAGGATGCGCGCCGTGTGCTCGGCGCGCGTCAGATCGCGTCCGAGCCAGAACAGCTCCTGGGCGATCCTGGCTAGCACCGCTGCTGCTGTTGCTGCTGTTGCTGCTGTTGCTGCTGAGCCTGGGTGTGCCACCCCCCGTACCGGACGTCGGGCAGGCGTGGCGGGCGGTGGGCGGGCAGCGTGCCCGGCGCGAGATCGATCTGGCTGTCGTCATCCAGCACCCACGTGTCCTTGGAGCCGCCGCCCTGGGACGAGTTGACGATCATCGACCCCTCGCGCAGGGCCACGCGGGTCAGGCCGCCGGGAACGATCCGGATCTCATCACCGAACACCGCGAACGGCCGCAGGTCGACGTGACGCGGAGCGAGCTGCCCCTGGCCGGTCTCGGTCGGCGCTGTCGAGAGGTGGACCAGCTCCTGGGCGATGAAGCGCCATGGCTCGGCCTTGATCATGCGGGCCTGCTCCTCGCGCTCGGCCGCGGTGGCCTGGGGGCCGATGAAGACGCCCTTGCCGCCCGACTCAGAGGTCGGCTTGACGACCAGCTCCGACAGGCGGCCGAGCACCATGTCGCGTGCCTTGTCGTCGGTCAGCAGATACGTGGGCACGTTCTCGAGGATCGGCTCCTCGCCCAGGTAGAAGCGGATCATCTCGGGCACGTAGTAGTAGATCGCCTTGTCATCGGCGACTCCGGTCCCGATCGCGTTGGCGATGGCCACCGTGCCGGCCCGGTAGGCCCGGACCAGTCCGGGAACGCCGAGCGTGGAGTCGGCCCGGAACTCGAGCGGATCGATGAAGTCGTCGTCGAGCCGGCGGTAAATCGTGTGCACGCGTTGCAGGCCGGCGGTGGTCCGCATGTAACACACGGCGTCACGGACGACCAGGTCTCCGGGCTCGACGAGCTCGATCCCCATCTGACGGGCCAGAAAGGCATGCTCGAAGTAGGCCGAGTTCAGCGGTCCCGGAGTCCACAGGACAACCGTGGGATGGCTCTCGGCGGCGGGCGCCACGGCCCGTAGCGCGTCCAGGAGCAGCCCGGGGTAATGGTCGACGGCTCGCACACGGTGACCGGCGAACAGCTCGGGCATGAGCCGGGTCATGGCCACGCGGTTCTCGAGCACGTAGGAGATGCCCGAGGGCGTGCGCACGTTGTCCTCGAGGACGCGCCATGTCCCGTCGCCGTCGCGGACAAGGTCGCAGCCAGACACGTGGCAGTAGACCCCGCCCGGGGCGCGGACGCCGTGGACGGGGCGGGCGAAGCTCGGCCGGCTGACAATGAGCGACCATGGGACGATGCCCGCGCGGACGATCTCATGGGCGTGGTACACGTCGTCGACGAACGCGTTCAGGGCGCGGATCCGCTGGGCCAGCCCGCGCTTGATCGTCGTCCACTCGCCGGCCGTGAGCACGCGGGGGACGAGATCAAGTGGCCACGCCCGGTCGCGACGCTCGCCGTCGGTGCCAGCCACCTCGAAGGTGATTCCCTGCTGCATGAAGATCGTGTCCCGGCGCTGTCCCGCCGCGCGCAAGGCTTCAGGCCCGAGGCGCTGGAGTGCGGCCAGCAGCAATGCCGCGTGCGCCAGCGGCTGGCCGTCGGGACCCAGCAGCTCATCGCAGCAGCCCGCCGGGATCTCGTACTCCTGGGCGATGGGAGGAGTATCGACCTGGGGCGGCAGCATTCACCAGTAGTCATAGCGTCTGCGCGCGGCCAGTGCCAGCGTCACCCGGACAACCCGCGTTGTCCACCTGGAGTAGCCGAGCGCCCAACGCAGGGCCGAGGCGGACGCGACGCTACGCGGGGCGCTTTCGCGCGCGCTCGGCGGCGAGCGAGGCGAGGGCCATGGCCAGCCAGTGGGTCGCTTGCGAGCTCCACAGGGCCAGCGTGTGGCCCCCGGGGTAGACGGCGAAGACATGATGCACGCCGCTGATGTTGAGCGCCGCGTCGTACTGGCGATTCATGGCGAGAAAGCGGGAGTCCTGGTCTCCGACGTAGAAGGCCAGCAGGGCCGGATAGTGCTTGAGCGCTGCGGCCAGGCCGCCACCGGAGGGCACGCGCGCATCGTCGTCGGCCTGTTTGGAGCCCAGCTCGAGAACCCGATCGCCGGCCGGGTCAGTGGCTGCGAAGTAGCCGCTCCAGGACTCCACGGCGCCGAAGGTCCTCAGGGCCCGCAGGCCCACGTTGAAGGCCCCGTACCCGCCCGCGGAGAGGCCGATGAGAGCACGCCCGCTACGGCGGCGGATCGTCCGGTAGCGCTTATCGATGCAGCTGGTCAGATCGCGCGAGATGGCCTGCGGCCAGTCCTCTGAGGCGCTCCAGTTGAGATATTCGCGGTCGCTATTGGCGGCGCGCGCTCCCTGCGGGGCGACCACGATGGCGGCGCGGCGACCGGACGGGACCGCGCTGGCCACGAAGGCATTGGCCTGGTAGGACGTCGGGTTGGCCGGAAGGCCGTGCAGGAAATAGATGACCGGATAGGAGGCCGCGCCGCCCGTGTACCCGGCGGGGAGGTAGACCATGGCGGGCAGCCGGCCGCCGAGAGCCGGGGAGCGGCAGGTCAGCGCGATGGTGTGGGCCGACGCCCGCGAGTAGGCCGGGCGGTGGGAGACCTTGCTGGCCACCACCACGGCGGCGCCGCTGGCGAACGCCGCCACCGCCACCGCGAAGAACATCAGCGACGCCAGCAGGCGCCGCCGTCTCACGGCGTCGCTTCCATGGCGGCGATTGTGACGAGCGGCGCGATTCAGGGTCGTGACCAGGAGCTGCGGCTTATGCGGGGCAAACGTGAGCGGCGTAAGCTCGCCGCGTGCTTCACCAGGATGCTTTTCATGACTAACACCGGAGTCCTGTCAACGGAGCGGCTGGCGGCGGCGGTCATGATGCTATCCGTGGCGGTCGGCGTGATCGCGACGGCCATCATCGGCGACCTGACCGGCTACGGCTGGCTGTACCTGGTCCGGGACATGGGCTGGTTCTCAGTCGGCCCGCGCATCGGCGACTCCCTCCCGCTGCTTCAGCTGGCCTCAGCCGACGGCCAGCCGCTCCTGGCCGTCGTGGTGGCGTGGCTCTTGGCCGGCGGCGTGGCCGGACTGGTGACGGTTCGCCTAGCCCCTCATCGACGCGCGGTCGTTCTCGGCCTGACCGCTCTGGTGGCGCTGCTGATCGCCTCGCAAGCGTCCTACGCGGTGGCCCGGAACCTTCGCTTTCGCGACGTCCTCCTGACCCGAGGGCCGGGCCTCGGGCCCTGGGTCGAGGCGCTGATCTTCACGCTGGGCTGCGCCCTACCCCGGGGATCCGTACTCCGCCGGCTGGGCAGGCGCCGAAACCGGCAGCTCGGTCTCGGAGGGGGCCCCCTCGGCCATCTCGGCCTGAGCCCGGGCGAGCGTGGGCACGCAGCCCAGCACCACGGCGATCGCGACCAGGTGAACGGCGATCGCCGCGGGATCCGCGCCGAGTGACTCGCCAAAGGCGACCAACCCGCACAGCATCGCCGCCAGCGCGGCGAACCCGTTCATGAGCGAGATCGCTCCGATCGCGCTGTCCTGGGCCAGTGCCGATTGGAAGGCCAGAAAGCCGACGAAGGTACCCCCCGCGGCCGCGAGGGTCCAGGTCGAGATGAGCGCGGCCCAGCCGTGGGGGCCGAGATTGACCGAAACGGCCTTGATGGCGGCATCAGCCGCCCCGTAAAAGAGGCCGGCAGCGACGGCGCGGGCGCCCCGCGATCCCACCGTGGTGGCTACGAGTGCGACCCCGGTCAGGATGCCGAGCACCACGGCCAGCGTCCCGCTCTGCAGGAGGTCATGAGCCGCTCCGTACCCGAACGGAAGCGCCGCCAGCCCGGCCGCCATGAGAAACACGGCCGACCGCTGGCCCCGGCTGATCGGGTGGCCGAAGATCCGTGCCGCCAGCGGCACAGACAGGGCCAGCCCGCCGGCCGCGAAGGCCTGGACCAGCGCCAGGGGGGCGATGGCCACCGCGAGGATCTGGGCCGCGAAGCCGATCCAGCCCAGGACCTGGCCGCCGAGCCACACGCGGCTGTGAAAGGCCCCGCGCAGGGTGGCGGCCAAGCCGTCGCGCCGGCCGTGACTGAGCCCGCGGTGCTGGAAGAGAAAGCCGAGATTGATGAGGGCCGCGGAGGCCAGGGCCAACAGCAGACCGCCGAGCAGCACGCCCAGTCCGAGACGGCCGCTGCGGCGGAGATGAAGGTGCAGACGGACGTGCCATGAGACCAGCTGCAGACGACCGGAAAGCCTGGCGTGGTGGGGTCGGAGCGACGGACGGCGACTGAACGGAGCCGGATAGATCCGAGCTGGGCGATGGCGGCGGCCGATCCCGTGCGGCAACGGCTTGACGCCCGGCGTCAGGTTGCGCACCGCGCCCGGGCCGCGGCGCGGTGGGCGTGCGATGTCGCGCGAGGCCAGAATCAGCATCTGGTTGAGCTTGGCGTGCCACAGCTGCCAATCGTGGCCGCCCCGGTAGAGCGCATAGCTGACCTGGCCTCCGGCCCGCCCCAGTTCGGCCGCCATGGGCTGAAGCTGTGGGCTCAGATTGTCATCGCGCCCGATGAACAGGAACGCGCGCAGCGGATCGACGGCCAGTTTCCGGGCCACGCGCGAGGCGTACTCCAGCGGGCTGTTGGCGGCCAGGAGGGCGGGGCTGGCGTGGGTGAAGACGGCGCTGCGGGTCTGGCGGTAGTAGCCCGACCAGGACTCGAGGTTGCCGAACAGGGCGAGGTGATGCAGAGCGATGTTGGTCGCGCCATAGCCGCCGGATGAGAAGCCGGCGATGACGCGGTCCCCACGACGGGGGATGGCCGCGAAGCGGTGGTCGACGTCGTGGACGACGTCCAGGACGTAGGCCTCGTAGCGCCCGGCCCGCGTGTCGGCCCATTCAGCGTCGGAGAAGGTGCTGGCGTTGATCCGTCCGTCTGGGAAGACGAGGATCATCGGCCTCATCCGCCCCCGGTGGATCAGGTTGTCCATGCGGGTGCCCATGCTCCCGATGCCCGTATAGACCTGAGGGCGTCCCGGGCTGCCGTGGAGCAGGTAGAAGACCGGATAGCGGTGATGTATCGGGTCATAGCCGGGCGGAAGGTAGGCCAGGTAGTCGTAGTTGCGGTGCAGCGCCGTTGAGTAGAAGTGGACCCACAGCCGGCGGCCGGGGTGGGCGCCCCTGATCAGACGCACGGGGGTGAAACCACGGTGCTGGTAGTAGGACTCCCAGTAACGGTAGGCGCCGTCCAGGCCGGTGACGAGCACGGCCAGCGCCACCACCAGGACGGTCATTCGTCCGGTCAGGCCCCTCATCTCAAGCCGTGGCTTTAGCCGGTCTTGGCCTGCGTCGAGCCGGCCAGCGGGTGGGCCAGAGCCGTGCGCGAGCGCGGGAGGCGCGGGCGTCGTATCTGGGGCAGGTACCCCTCGGCCTGGAGGACTCGCACGACGGCACGGGGCAGGGCCGCCCGGCTCTCATAGACCAGATAGCGAGGACGCCAGTCCGGTGAGAACTTTTCGTTGAAGCGCACCAGCCGGTCCATCTGGAAGTGGCGGCGCAGAAGACCCACGGCCAGGCCCCGGCCCAGGCGTCGCAGCGGGTTGCGCGGGGCCCGGGCGCGGAGAACGTGGGCAAGTCCGGCGTAGTTGAGGCTGACCTCGGCCACCCCCCGCTCGCGGGCCAGAACGAGCGTACGGGCGACGAGTGCCTCGTTGAGCCCGTTCGGCGTCCGGCCGACGCGGCGCATGGTGTCGAGCGAGAGTCGGCCGCAGTGGCTGACGAACCGCATGGCGCCTCCGAGCTGACCGTCGGGTCCGCGGGCGATGGCGTAGAGATCGTCCGGGCGGACGTCGGTGTCGTACGGGCCCATCCCCATGGCAAAGCCATGCAGGTGCGGGTGAGCGTCACGCCAGCGCGCCTCGAGCGCCTCGAGCTCGTTCTCGAGCTCCAGACCGATGTGGCGTCCCTCCAGGACCTTGACCTCCCAGCCGCGGCGGGCCACGCGGTGCACGGACTGGCGCAGCTTGCGTACCGACCGGCCCTCGAGCGTGAAGCGGGCGGGATCGACAAACGCCTCCTCACCGACGCAGATCGTGCGCAGGCCCAGGCGGCGGTAGTCGTCGAGGTGCCGGGCACTGGCCCCCCACAGCACGACCTGCCACCCCCGTGAGCGCGCGATGGGCAGGAAACTGGCCAGGACCTCGGACGCCGCCCCGTCCGGGGCAACGGGGTCCGCGGAGACGATTGCCGTCCCTCCGATGACGCGATAGGACAGCACTCCGCCGGCCGCGAACTGCAGCGCCTTGTCGGGTCGCAGGATGAAGGGCGAGAGCGAATCCTGCCCGTGGCGGTCGACGATCGCCTGGGCGGCCCGGTACTCATGCTCGACGTGCCCGTTCTCGGCCGGCTGGGGGCGCAGCAGCGAGCGCAGGGCCAGAGCCGAGATGACGGCCGCGCAGCCGATCAGGACCTCGATCGCCGACAGCCACTCGCTGCTCAGCCGCGATGAGGTGGCGTGGTGCAGGGCGGGAACGATGTGGCGCAGGTGAACGTGGACGAGCGGCGCCACACGCAGAGCCACATAGGCGGCGATCCACGCTCCCAGGGCAGCGCAGGCATACGTGCGGCGCGGGCGGTTGCGGCACCCCAGGGGAAACGAACCGCGCGCGCGGATGAGGAGCAGGCACAGGGCGAGCTGCACGCCCACCCGCGCCCAGTGGCCGCCCGCCGCGCTCAACCCGGCCAATACGCTGATACCGATCGTGGCCACCGAGAGCGCGGTGCGCGTACCGCCCAGCAGCCGGGGCACGAGGGTGAGCAGGCCCAGGCCGACGATGATGGAGACGACATGCGTCTCAGGCGGCAGCAGGCCGCGATAGGCGGCTGCGTCACGGTCGACAGCGACATCCGCGAGGCCAAAGAGGACGGCATCGATGGCGAGCACCGAGACGGCCACTGCGGCCGACTGTCGAACGGTCAGGAAACGGATCCGAGCGTCGATAATGCGTGAATCTAGACCGCTCATAGCTCCTGTAATAGGTGTGCGGCGCGAGGCCAACACAGGCGTAACGGTTCGAAAACACGCCGCATCCAAACTCTGCGGGTCATAACCCAAGCACGCTCCCAAGCCCGCCTGCGTCTACATTTGGCGAGGATGCGGATACTCATCACCGGTGCCGCCGGCATGCTCGGGAATGACGTGCGAATCGCGGCTGAGCGAAACGGGCACGAGACGGTTGCGCTCGCCCGCGCCGATCTCGACGTCAGCGACGGGCAGGCCGTGTCTGCCGCGGTCGCCGAGGCCGCGCCCGACGTGGTCGTCAACTGCGCCGCCTGGACAGATGTCGATGGGGCCGAGGCGCACTATGACGCGGCTCTGGCCGTCAACGGCACCGGGGCGGGCAACGTGGGCCGGGCGGCGGCGGCGGCCGGCGCCTGGACTGTGCACGTGTCTACCGACTACGTGTTCGACGGCACTCACACCACGCCCTACATGGAGTCAGACGAGCCCGCCCCCGTGTCGGGCTACGGACGGTCCAAGCTGGCCGGGGAACTCGAGCTGGCGGCCGCTGCTCCGCGGCACCAGACGATCGTGCGCACCTCGTGGCTGTTCGGCCTGAGCGGATCCTCGTTTCCCAAGACGATTCTGAAGCTGGCCCGGGAGCGCGACGAGCTGAAGGTGGTCGACGATCAGGTCGGCTGTCCGACCTTCACCGGCCACCTCGGCGCCGCTCTGGTGACGCTTGCCGCCGGCCCGCGGCCCGCCGGAGTACTCCATCTCGCCGCCAGCGGCCAGTGTTCGTGGTGTGCGTTTGCCCGCGAGATCGTGGCCGGGTCGGGGGCGCAGTGCCGGGTTTCGCCATGCTCGACGGCTGAGTTTCCGCGCCCGGCTCCTCGCCCTGCCTACAGCGTGCTGCGCAGCGAACGCGGAGATGCGCCCCCCGCGCTGCCGCACTGGCGCGAGGGCCTAGCCGAATTTCTGGCCGGCGTCGAGGTGCCCGCATGAAGCTGCTCGTCTGCGGGGGAGCGGGCTTCATCGGTTCGACCTTCGTGGCGCTGCGCGTGCGCGAGAACGGCGATCAGGTCACCGTTCTGGACAAGCTGACCTATGCCGGGCGGCGCGAGAACCTGGCGCCGCTCGCCGCCGAGATCCGCTTTGTGCAGGGCGCGATCGAGGACCCGGCAATCGTCGCCGAGGCCATGGACGGTGCCGAAGCCGTGGTCAACTTTGCCGCCGAGACCCACGTGGACCGCTCGATCGCCGATCCGTTCGCGTTCAGCATCACCAACGGTCAGGGCACCCATGTCCTGCTCGAGGCGGCCCGCGAGCGGGGCCTGCGCTACGTCCAGGTCTCCACCGACGAGGTCTATGGCTCGATCGAGACTGGCTCCTTCACCGAGACCTCCCCGCTGGCGCCCTCGAGCCCCTACAGCGCCACCAAGACGGGCGCCGACCTGCTCGTGGCCAGCTACTTCCACACCTACAAGTTGGAGACCCTGGTCTGCCGCGGCTCGAACAACTACGGGCCGCGCCAGTACCCCGAGAAGCTCATTCCGCTCATGATCCTCAACGCGTTGGCCGGGGATCCGCTGCCCGTCTACGGTGATGGTCGCCAGGTACGCAACTGGCTCTACGTCGAGGACTTCGGACGGGGGATTGGTGCTGTCCTCTCCCACGGTCAGCCCGGGGAGACCTACAACTGCGGCGGCCCCGACGAGTGCGAGAACCTCGAGGTGGTCACGCGCATCCTCGAGCTGACCGGAGCCGATCGGTCGCTGATCGAATACGTCACCGACCGCCCGGGTCACGACCGCCGCTATTCCCTCTCGTCGGCCAAGCTGCAGGGGCTCGGCTGGCGGGCGCAAACGCGCTTTGCCGAGGGTCTCGCTGACACCGTCGCGTGGTACCGCGAGAACGCCTGGTGGTGGGAGCCGATCCGCTCCGGGGCCTACCGCGATTACTACGAGCGCCACTACGGGCGCGCCCTGAGATCCTAAGGGGCAGTGGGCAGTGACTGCAGCCCGGGGTCGTCACGCGCCACCGCGCGAGGTGCGGCTGCCCCTGCAGCGTGACCGACTGCTGCGCGCTGCCGCCCTGGAGTTCGCCGAGCATGGGTATGCCGGCACTAGCTCTGACTCGATCAGCCGGCGGGCCGGCATGTCCAAGGCAACCTTCTATGAGCACTTCGCCAACAAGGAGGAGTGCATCCTGGCCCTGTTCGACCTGGCCGTGCGCACGGTTCAGGAGGCGATGGCCCAGGCGGCCCGCCAGGCGCCAAGCGATGCCCGCGAGCGAATGAAGGCCGGCACCCGGGCTTTCCTCTCCGTCCTGTCGGATCACCCCGAATTCGCGCAGACCCTGCTCGTCGAGATCATCGGGGCCGGGCCCAAGGCGGCGCAGCATCGCGACGCCATCCTGCAGGGCTTTGCCCGCGTGCTCGACGCCGAGAACGCGGCTGCGGCCCGGCGCGGGCTGATCGGGCGCTTCGCCTCGCCCCACGACACCTTCGCCGTCGTGGGCGCCATCGCCGAGCTCATCTCCCGTCAGGTCCGGCTCGGCGTCCCCGGAGACGCGCTCGAGCTTGCTCCGGTGATCGACCGGCTGATCTTCGGATTGTTGCCCGACGCCGAGCCGTGACCGGCGCCGAGCTGGACGCGCTCGAGGCAGAGATCGTCGGCTGCCGCAAGTGCCCGCGGCTCGTCGCCTGGCGCGAGGAGGTGGCGCGGGTCAAGCGCGCCGCCTTCGCCGGCGAGGACTACTGGGGGCGACCGCTGCCCGGTCTGGGCGATCCGGACGCGCGGGTGCTGGTGCTCGGCCTCGCCCCGGCCGCGCACGGCGGAAACCGCACCGGCCGGATATTCACCGGCGACCGCTCGGGCGACTGGCTGTTCGCCGCCCTGCACAGAGCCGGCCTGGCCAACCAGCCTGTCTCGGTCTCGCGCGACGATGGTCTGCGTCTGCACGACTGCTGGGTGACCGCCGCCGTACGCTGCGCTCCCCCGGCCAACAAGCCCACGCCGCGCGAACGCGACAACTGCCTGCCCTACCTGGCCCGCGAGCTGACGCTCCTGCCCCGCCTCCGGGCGATCGTCTGTCTGGGCAGCTTTGCCTGGGCCGCCGCCCTGCGCACCCTGGCCGGCACGGGACTGGACCTGCCGCGACCCCGCCCCGGCTTCGGGCATGGCGCCGAGGTCACGGTAGGCGACTACACGCTGCTCGGCTGCTTTCACCCCAGCCAGCAGAACACGTTCACGGGCAAGCTGACCGAGCCGATGCTCGACGCCGTGTTCAGCCGTGCCGTTGAGCAGGCCGCACACTGACATTTGCACCCCGGCGGGGCTGGCCTGGGAGGATCGCGCGCGGGCCGACACATCGAGAGGGGGTGCTGATCGAGGAGTCGCGACCGGAGCGCGCCCGACGCCTGGGTCGGCTGAGCTGGACGGTGCTCGTCTG
Organism: Solirubrobacteraceae bacterium; assembly: GCA_034665145.1. Classification (GTDB taxonomy): domain Bacteria; phylum Actinomycetota; class Thermoleophilia; order Solirubrobacterales; family Solirubrobacteraceae; genus Palsa-465. Next base: position 14,500 of record JAXDGI010000285.1, on the reverse strand, counting down.
CACCCTGGGGGCGGTGCTCCGGGTGCTCGAGGAGTACCTGCCCGTGGGCGGGCGGATTGCCGCCTTTATCCTGGATCTCTCGTGGTCGCCGGCCACCGTGTTCGCCGTCGGTGGTGCGTCAGGCTTCGTGCCTCGTGGTGCTCGCCGGGCATGCATGCTCGGTATTCAGGCCTTGTCGATGGCGCTCATATCGCAGCGTCGTCTCCGAGCCGACGGGCGGGGCCGGTGGTCCCTTCAGCGCCACGGATCTGGGCAACCCTCTGGTCGCGCGTAAGCAGTGTTGGTGGAACCGCTAGGCGCTGGTCCGGCCATCCGGGCCCGACCCGGCCCGGCCGGGCCCGGCTAACGTAGCGCTGAGCGCTGTCGCGAACCAGGAGACGATGATGCGAGCGGTCCAGTTCAGTGAGTTCGGCGGTCCCGACGTTCTGGAAATTGTCGACCTGCCCGAGCCTCATCCTCAGGCGGGGCAGATCCGCGTCGCGGTGCGTGCGGTCGGAGTCAACCCGATCGACTGGAAGGTCCGCGGCGGGGCGATGGGCGGCGACCTTCCGCGGCGGGTTGGTCAAGAGGTGGCCGGGCTCGTCGATGAGCTCGGTGACGGTGTCAGCGACGTGGACGTCGGCGATGAGGTCTTCGGCTTTCCCGCGGGGGGCGGCGGAGCGGCCGAGTACGCGGTACTCGATGCCTATGCGCGCAAGCCCGAGGCGCTTGATTTCGCCCAGGCCGCGGCGCTCCCGGTGGCGGTTGAGACCGCGGTGCGCTCGCTCGACCTCCTCGGCGTCAGCGACGGCCATGTGCTGGTCATCAACGGCGCATCGGGTGCGGTGGGCCAGGCCGCCATCCAGTTGGCCCAGCAGCGCGGCGCGTCGGTCATCGGCACCGCCGGCCCCGACAACCAGGAGTTCATCCGCGAGCTGGGCGCCGAGCCGACCACCTACGGCGAGGGTCTGGCCGACCGTGTGCGCGCCGCGACGTCTGATGGCCGTGTCGATCGCGCGCTCGATACCTCACTCGGCGGGGCCCTGCCCGACCTCGTGGAGCTGACCGGCAGCCCCGACAACGTCGTCGCCATCGCTGACTTCGCCGGCGCCCAGCAGGCCGGGGTTCGCTTCACCGGCGGCCCGGGCAGCAAGCGCGCCTTTCATGCCCTGGCCGACGTCGTGCCGCTGATCGAGGCCGGCGAGTTCTCGCTGCCCGTCGCCCACACCTACCCTCTGGAAGAGGTCGCCGAAGCCCAGCGGGTGGGCGAGGCCGGGCATGCGCCGGGCAAGCTCGTACTGCTGGTCTGAGGGTTGTCCAGGCCGCAGTTGACCGCGCTGGCGGTTGCCGATGCCCCCGAGCGCTGGGCCGCGCTCGGGTTCGCGGTGGGCGATCGGCGTGTCGCGCTCGGTGGAGTGAGCATTGCCCTGGGCGGCCCCGGAGAAGGGATCACAGGCTGGACCCTGGTTGGGTCTGTGGCCGCGGCCGGTGCCGCCATCGACGGTCTGGCCACCACTCGAAGAGAAAAAGTGCCCCCCACGGTCGCGAAAGCTCTTCGAGTGGAGTCCGGGCACCCCAACGGGGCGATCGCGGTGGACCACGTCGTGATCGGCACCCCCGACTTCGACCGGACCGCAGCCGCTCTCGATGCTGCCGGTCTCGGGTTACGGCGGATCAGGCAGGCCGGTGACCGCCGCCTGGGCTTCCGCCGGCTCGGGCCGGCAATCATGGAGATCGCTGAGGCGCCCGAAGCCGAGGCACCGGGCTTCTGGGGGCTGACGGTGACCGTCGCCGACCTCGAGGTCGCCCGCGCGCACATGGGTGGCCAACTCGGTGAGACCAGGGCCGCCGTGCAGCCGGGCCGTCACATCGCCACTCTCGGTCGGGGGGCGGGCCTCTCCACGCAGGTGGCGTTCATGGACCCGGGGTAGGCTCCTGAGCATGGCTTTGGATGTCTTCAGCCCCCGTACTCGCGAGTGGTTCGAAGGCGCCTTCGCTGAGCCGACCGCGGCCCAGACCCAGGCCTGGCCGGCCATCGCGTCCGGCGAGCACGTGCTCATCTCCGCCCCGACGGGGTCGGGTAAGACGCTGGCCGCATTCCTGTACGGGATCGACCGCCTGGCCAACGACCCAGAGCGTCCTTCCGAGGCCAAGCAGCGCGCCACGCAGCTGGTCTACGTCTCGCCCCTCAAGGCGCTCTCCTACGACATCGATCGCAACCTGCGCACGCCGCTGCGCGGGATCGGCGCCGACCTGGAGGTGGCCGTGCGCACCGGCGACACGCCGCAGCGTGAGCGCCAGCGGATGCTGCGCGAGCCCCCGGACATCCTCATCACCACGCCCGAGTCGCTCTACCTGATGCTGACCGGACGTGCGCAGAGCATGTTCTCAGGCACCCGGTGGGTGATCGTTGACGAGATCCACGCCGTCGCGGCGACCAAGCGCGGGGCGCACCTGGCCCTGACGCTCGAGCGCCTCGAGGCGGCGGCCGGCCACCCCGTGCAGCGCATCGGGCTGTCGGCCACCCAGAACCCACTCGAGGAGGTCGGCCGTTACATGGTCGGCCCGCAGCGCACCTGCCGGATCGTCGACACCGGGGTGCGTAAAGAGCTCGACCTCAAGATCCATGTTCCCGTCGAGTCGATGGTCGAGCCCGACGACACACCCTCGCCAAACATCGATCCCCTGGCCGGCGGCACCGAAGCCACCCGACGCTCGATCTGGCCGGCCATCTACCCCGAGCTGGTCGACCTGATCGAGGCCCACAAGTCGACCATCCTGTTCGTCAACAACCGCCGCGCGGCCGAGCGCCTGGCCCTGCGGCTGAACGACCTGGCCGAGAAGGAGATCGCCCGCAGTCACCACGGGTCCCTGGCCCGCGAGGAGCGCACGGTCGTCGAGGAGCTGCTCAAGGCCGGCGAGCTCCCCTGCCTGGTCGCCACCAGCAGCCTCGAGCTCGGCATCGACATGGGCGCCGTCGATCTCGTCATCCAGGTCGAATCTCCCAAGTCAGTGGCCCGTGGGCTGCAGCGCATCGGCCGGGCCGGCCACTCGGTGGGCGACGTGAGCCGGGGGCGGATCTTCCCCAAGTTCCGGGGCGATCTGCTCGAGTGCGCCGTGGTCGCGCGTCGCATGCGTGAGGCGGCGATCGAGACCACGGTCGTGCCCCGCAACGCTCTCGATGTCCTCGCCCAGCAGATCGTGGCCATCGCCGCCGCGGCGCCGGACGAGGAACCGCTCGCCGTCGATGACCTGTTCGCGCTCGTCACCCGCACCTACAGCTACAGCGAGCTGCCGCGCACCCAGCTCGAGAACGTGCTCGACATGCTCGATGGCCGCTATCCGTCCTCCGAGTTCTCCGAGCTGCGTCCGCGCATCGTGTGGGACCGAGTCGCAGGAACGATCCGGGCCCGTCCGGGCGCCCGCCAGCTGGCGGTTACGAATGCCGGGACGATTCCCGACCGCGGGCTGTACGCGGTCACCCTGCCCGACGGCCGCCGGGTCGGCGAGCTCGACGAGGAGATGGTCTACGAGGCTCGCCCGGGCCAGACGTTCCTCCTCGGGGCGAGCACGTGGCGGATTGAGGAGATCGGGCGCGACCGGGTGATCGTCACGCCCGCGCCGGGATTGCCCGGCGCGGTCCCGTTCTGGAAGGGCGACGGCATCGGTCGCCCCCGGGAGCTGGGCGAGGCGATCGGGGCCTTCTCGCGCTGGGCCGTCGATCAGTCCCCCGAGCGCCTCGAAACCGACTACGACCTGGACCGGCGGGCGGCCAAGAATCTCGTCGAATTCCTCTCTGAGCAGCAACGGGCCACGCGTGTGGTGCCCTCCGACAAGACGATCGTGGTCGAGCGCTTCCGCGATGAGATCGGCGATTGGCGTCTGTGCGTGCTCAGCCCGTTTGGCGGTCGTGTGCACGCCGCCTGGTCACTGGCGCTCAGCGCCCGGATCCGGGACGAGTTCGACCTCGAGTCCGACGCGATCTATTCCGACGACGGGATCATCATCCACCTGCCGGACGCCGAGGAGCCGCCGGGGGCCGAGCTGGTCATGCTCGAGCCTGATGAGATCGAGGACCGGGTGGTGGCCGAGCTCGGCTCCTCCGCTTTGTTCGGAGCCCGCTTCCGCGAGAACGCCGCCCGCGCCCTGCTCATTCCCCGGGCCCGGCCCGGCAAGCGCACCCCCCTGTGGCAGCAGCGCCTGAAGGCGCAGTCGCTGCTCGAGGTGGCCAAGAAGTACGGGGAATTCCCGATCGTGCTCGAGACCTATCGGGAGTGCCTGCGCGATGTCCTCGACGTGCCCGGATTGATTGACCTGCTCCGCCGGCTGAGCCGGCGGGAGATCTCCCTGGTGGAGGTGGAGACACCGACGGCGTCACCGTTTGCCTCCAGCCTGCTGTTCGACTACGTGGCCACCTACATGTATGAGGGCGATACCCCCAACGCTGAGCGCCGCGCCGCCGCCCTCTCGCTGGACCGAGACCTGCTGCGTGAGCTGCTTGGTCAGGACGAGTTGCGCGACCTGATCGACCCCGGCGCGCTGGAATCCGTCGAGGCCGACCTCCAGTGCCTGTCCCCTCACACGCAGGCCACCGGGCGCGACGGAATGCTTGACGTGCTGCGCCGGGTCGGGGATCTCAGCCTCGGCGAGGCCGCCGCCCGGGTCGTGGCGGGTCTCGACCCCGCCCAGATGCTCGAGGAGCTGCGCGGAGAGCGCCGGACCGCACGCGTGCGGATCAACGGCCAGGAGCGGTGGATCGACGCTGCCGATGCCGGCCTGTACCGCGACGCGCTCGGCGCGGCCCCGCCCGGGGGGCTGCCGACCACGTTCCTCGAGGACGTTCCTGACGCCATGACCCGGCTTTTGCGCCGCTACGGCGCCACGCACGGACCGTTCACCACCGCCGAGGTTCACAACCGCTACGGAATCGACGCCTCGGCCGGGCTGCGCGAGCTCGAGCGCGCCGGCGTGCTCATACGCGGCGAGCTGCGGCCCGGCGGCAAGGCCCGGGAGTGGTGCGACCCCGAGGTGCTACGGCGCCTGCGGCGCGCGTCCCTGGCCGTGCTGCGCAAGGAGATCGAGCCGGCTGAGCAGCGCGAGCTGGCCCGCTTTCTGCCCGCCTGGCAGGGCGTGGACCGCCATCCCGCGTCCGGGGCCGGTGTCGATCGCCTGCGGGAGATCCTGGTCCCGTTACAGGGACTGGCCCTGCCCGCCGACGTGTGGGAGCGGGATGTCCTGCCTCGCCGTGCCGGTGCGTACTCGCCCGCCTGGCTGGACCAGCTGTGCGCCAGTGGCGAGGTGGTCTGGATCGGCGCCGGGGCCCTGGGTCGGGGCTCGGGCCGGGTGGCGCTGTATTTCCGCGAGGACCTGGCGCTGCTCGGTCCGCCCCCGTTTCGCGGTGAGCTGCCCGCGGGTCCCGAGCACGAGGCCGTGCGCGCCCGGCTGGCCGCGGGCGCCTGCTTCTTCACCGATCTGCTCGCCGACGTCGCGCTGTCACCGGAGGAGATCCAGGAGGCCCTGTGGGATCTGGCCTGGTCCGGCCTGGCCACCAACGACGCGTTCGCCCCGATCCGCGCACCGCGGCTGACCCTCGCCCGGGCACAGCGCGAGCACACCCGCCGGGCCACCCGGCGCAGCGGACGCTTTGGCGCCGCCCGCCGTCGTAATGCCGCCTCGGCCCAGGTCCAGGGTCGCTGGTCGCTGACCGAGCCGCTGCTGCGAGAAGCGGTCGATCCCGCCTCCCGCCGCCGCGCGCTGGGCGAGCTGCTGCTCGAGCGCTACGGGATCCTCACCCGTGAGCAGGTGCTGGCCGAGGGGATCCCCGGGGGATTCTCGGCCATCTACGCCGAACTCAGCCAACTCGAGACGCTCGGCGTGGCTCGCCGCGGCTACTTCCTGGAGGGCCTGGGGGGCGCCCAGTTTGCGCTGCCCGGCGCGGTCGAGCGGCTGCGGGCCCGGGCCGGAGACCAGGACGAGCGTCCGCTTCTGCTCGCCGCCGTCGATCCCGCGCAGCCCTACGGCGCGGCCCTGCCCTGGCCCAAGGCCCACGACGAGGACGCGGCCCTCGGCCGACGGCCGTCGCGCACTGCCGGCGCGTACGTGGTCCTGGCGGGCGGCGACCCGGTCCTCTACCTCGAGCGGGGCGGTCGAGCGCTGCAGACCCAGGTGGCGACGACCGACAGTCGCCTCGAGCCGGCGCTGGCCACGATCGTGGAGGCGGTGCGCTCGGGGCGCATCAAGCGTCTCGCTCTGGAGAAGGTCGACGGCCAGCCGGCAATGAGCTGTCCCCTGGCCCCGGCGCTGGCCGCCCTGGGCTTTCAGGAGGGCCCGCGGCGGCTCACGCTCAGCGCCTGAGCGGCGGTCGCGGCGGCGGCTCGGGCTCATCGGGCCAGTGGCCGTGCTCATCGAAGAACCGCCGGGCCTCTTCCTCCTCCTCACGCTCGAGATCGCCGCTGACGCCAAGGCGGAAGAGGAAGTTGAGCATCAGGACCGCACCCCCGCCGCCGGCGGCCAGGGCGAACCCGTCCACGCCGAAGCCGCCTGGATTGATGATCAGCAGGACGAGGCCCGCCACCACCATGACCGCGCCGATGCCATAGCGCACAATGATCAGTCCCACCGGCTGGGAACGCGGTGTGGGCTGGGCTTCGGGCACGAACTCACGCTACCGGGGCTGGCTTCTACCGTCCCCGGGGTCCTACGATCGAGACATGCCTGAGGGAGACACGATCGCCTACGCGGCCAGGCGCATGCGCCCCGTGCTCGAAGGCCGGGTGCCCGACGAAATCCGCACGCCGCACCCTCGGCACCGGCTCGACCGCTGGCCACAGCGCCTGGCCGGGCGCGCGGTGACCGAGGTGCGCACGCACGGCAAGCATTTGTTTCTCCGCTTCGACGGCGACCTGACGATTCATTCGCACCTGCGCATGACGGGCTCGTGGGGGGTGTATGCGGCCCGCTCCCGCTGGCGTCGCTCCCCCCAGCGCGCCTGGCTGGTGCTGGCGCGGGAAGGGCACGAGGTGGTTCAGTTCGACGGGCCGGTGCTCGAGCTGGTGACCGATAGCCGCACCCGGTTTGACCAGCGGCTGACCGCGCTCGGGCCTGACATCCTGGCGGGGGAATTCGACCACGAGCGCTTCCTGGCTCGCCTGCGCGCGGACGACCAGACCCGGGCCATCGGAGACGCCCTGCTCGATCAGCGCAACGTGGCCGGGATCGGGAACCTGTGGAAGTCCGAGGGCTGCTGGGGGGTCGGCATCGATCCGTGGCGGCCCGTGCGCGAGATCAGCGCCGCTGAGGCGGCGGCCATCATCGACGGGCTGCGGCCTCGGATGCTGGAGTCGGCCCGCACCGGAAACCAGAACGCCCAGCATCGGGTGTTCCGTCACCACGGCCGGCCGTGCCCTCGCTGCGCCACGACGATCCTGGCCCGCGGCCAGGGCGATGACAACCGGACGACCTTCTGGTGCCCGGGATGTCAGCGCTGAAGCGGGTTGGCCATAAGGGCGCGGATCTCATCGCCCCCGGCAACACGGTGGCCAGCTTCGACGCCGCCCTCGAGGTCGGTGTGGACATGATCGAGTTCGATGTCCTCCCCGCCCGCCATGATGACCGGCTCGTCCTCGCCCACGACTATGAGGACGCCGAGACTCGCCCGGAGCTCACCCTCGAGGAGGGGCTCGAGCACCTCGGCTCGAGCCCGTTCGCGGGAGTCGAGCTGGATGTCGACCTCAAGCTGCCCGGATACGAGCAGGACGTGCTGGACGCCTTGCGCGCTCGTGGGCTCCTCGACCGTGCCCTCATCTCGAGCCAGTACCGCGAGAGCCTGGCCGTGCTCCGGGCGGCGGAGCCCGATGTCCGGCTCGGCTGGTCGGTGCCCAAGCTGCAGCAGGACCCGTTTCGCCACCGCCTGATGTGGATCCCGGCCACGGCGGTCGTGCTGGCCTGGCGCGAGCTTCTCCCTTTCTGGGCCGCGACCGCGATCCGCCGGGGCGAGTGCGACGCGCTGATGGCTCATTGGCGCCTGGTCACGCCGCGGCTGGCCCGATCCATCGCCCGGGCCGGCGGTGAGCTGTACGTGTGGACGGTCGATGAGCCATCGCGCATCCGGAGCCTCGAGCGGCTCGGTGCGACCGGGGTTATCACCAACGATCCCCGCCTGTTCACCCAGGCCGCGAGCTGAGGCCCGGTCCGGACCCGCCGGGGGCTGAGGAGGTCTCGGGGCCTGTGGCGCGCAGGTCGTGGGTCGACGAGCCGGCCCGGCCTACTTGATCGTGCAGGTTGCCGCGCTGTAGTGCGGAGGACTGGCGAAGTCGGCGTTGCGGTGGCGGGCGGTCGTGGTGCGGGTGGTCTTACCGAGCAGCTGCCCGGAGCGTCGCCAGATGAAGGTCACGACCGCCTTCAGCCTCGGCTGATGGGGGGAGAACTGAAACATCGCCCCGCTCTGGTGAAGGCCCGAGGAGGACCGGCCCAGCCGCACGAGCTTGCTACCGCGGGTGGGCACCGGGAGGTAGCGCTTCTGGTTGGAGTAGTAGTAGAGCTTGATGTCCATTGACATCCAGGCGGCGAAGCCGAGTGAGGGCATCTGGCCGCGGATGCCGAGGTCGTTTCGGTCACGGCGGCTGTTGCAGATGTTGACCGTCGCCCACAGGCTGGAGGATTTTTCTGCCTTGTTCACCGCCGTGCGCACCGCGCCCGGCGACGGGTGGTCGGCCAGGGCCGGGGTGGCCGGGAGAGCCGTCGCGGCCACGAGCAACGTGATCATCGCCAGGAAGCGGCGCATGTGCGTCACCATAGCGACGCTGTGATGAATCGCCGGTTGGTCCGTAGTGAGGTTGTGATCGACTCCCAGAGCATCGCCGGGAGCGCCGACGCGACGAGCCCCTGGACGCGCCTCGAGGAGCTCTACCGGTCGAGCCGAGACGATGTCTACGCGTACGCGTTCACGCTGCTGCGGGACCGCGTGGCCGCTGAGGATGTCACGGCGCTGGCCTTCGAGCGGGCCTACCGGCGCCGGCGCACGTTTGACCGTCGTCGGGGCGAGGAGCGCGCCTGGCTGTTCGGGATTGCCCGCAATGCCGCCCTCGACGAGCTTCGCCGCCGGCGCCGGCTGGCCACGCTCGTCTCCGAGCCCGAGGACATCGATCGTGCCAGTGTCGAGGACGGGGCCGAGGTCGCTTTGCGCCGCACCACCGTCCGCGAGGCGCTGTCCCGTCTCCCGGCGCGCGAGCGTGAGGTCGTGGCCCTGAAGTTTCACGCCGGCCTGTCCAACCGTGAGCTGGCCCGGGTGCTCGGCATCGGTGAGAGCGCAGCCGGCACCCTGCTCTACCGCACGATGGAAAAGCTGCGAAAGGCCTGTCATGACTGAGCCCACCGAGGTCACGATCGCGCTCGCGGTGATCGACGCCACCCTCGCCGGGGACGCCGTCGAACCCGAATACGCCGAGTTGGCCGAGCTGTCTTTGATCCTCGCCGCTGATCGTGAGACCCCGAGCGCTGCGTTTGCCGCCGAGCTCGACGGGCGGGCGGCGCGCCGGTTCGCCGGGGCGCCGCCGGCCGCGTCACCCGGGGAGAAGCGACGCCGGTGGCAGTGGCTGCTCGCGCCCGGGCTGGCCGTCGGACTGGCCGCGCTTGTCGCGGTTGTCTTCGTGTTCGGTGGTGGCGCGACCCACTCAATCGCGCCCACCCCGTCGGCCACCGACCTCAGCGGCGCTGCCCGCGGCTCACAGGTTCAGCCGCGGCGTCCCGCCAACCTCGCGGCGTCATCGTCGAGCGCGTCGTCGGCCCGCGACGGCCGCCTACAGCTGTTTGGGCCCAACAACGGGGCGGCGGCCGCCGCCGGTGTCCACAGCCCGGCGCCGACGCCGTCCACGACCGGCCGCCAGATCGTCCAATCGGCCCAGCTGGCCCTCTCGACGCGCCCCAGCCAGGTGGACGACGTCGCCCAGCAGGTGTTCGACGTGGTGGCCGCTCAGAACGGGGTGGTGCAGAACTCCAACGTCACCGCGACCAAGGCCTACGGCAACGCCCAATTCACGCTCAGCGTCCCCAGCGCCAACCTGGCCAAGACACTCAACGCGCTCTCGCAGCTGCGCGGCGCCAACGTCGTCTCGCGCAGCGACGCCACGCAGGACATCACCGGGCAGGTCGGGGGCGCCGGACGCCGGCTGGCCGAGGCGCGGGCGCTGCGGACCTCGCTGCTGCGCCAGCTGGCCGCGGCCACGACGGCGACGGCGGTGAGCAGTCTCAAGACACAGATCCGCGATGTCGACGCCTCAATCAGTAGCGACCTCGCCAGCCTGCGTTCGCTGCAGCGCAAGGTCGCCTTCAGCCAGATCTCGGTGACGATCAACTCGGTCTCCGTCCCGGTGACGCCCGTGACCGGGAGTGGGGGCGGGTTCACCCTCTCGCGTGCGGTGCACGACGCCGGGCGCGTGCTGGTCGTGGCCGCCGGGGTGGCGCTCATCGCCCTGGCGGTGCTCGTCCCGCTCGGGCTGCTCGTCGCGCTCGGGCTGTGGGTGGCGGCGGCGCTACGGCGCCGCCGGCGCGAGCAGGCGCTCGACCTGATCTGAGCCGAGCCCCCCGGGGGCGCGCGGGCACCGGAGGGGCCAAACCGCCAGGTTGGGAGGGCCCCAACCGCCGGGCCGGAGGGGCCCCAACCGCCGGGCCGAGAGGGCCAACCGCCGGGGCCGCGGGGAGCGGCCTGTTTTAATCCTGACGGCATGGCGGCGACGAGCGAGGAGACGATCGCCCTCTTGCAGGGGATCCCCGCCTTTTCGGATCTGGGCGCCGCGGACCTGGCCCGCGTGGCTGAGGTCACCGTGCCGCGGACCTTTCCCGGTGGCGAGGCGATCTTCTACGAGGGCGATGAAAGCGACACGTGTTACGTGGTCCGGTCCGGCCATGTCCGCGCGGTGCGCGAGCACACCGACGGGCGCACGCTGACGCTGGCCACGCTCGGTCCGGGCGACATCTTCGGCGAGCTGGCCATCTTTGACGAGGAGCGCCGCTCGGCCACCGTCGAGGCGCTCGACGACCTCGAGGTCGTGGCGATCCTCGGCGGCGACATGCGCCGGATGCTTCGCCTTCACCCGGATATTGCCGTGAAGCTCCTGGCTGCGCTCAGTCGTCGCCTTCGCGAGACCAACGAGCGCCTCACCCGCCAGTCCTTTCAGACCGTCCAGAGCCGCGTGGCCCATGTTCTGGCCGAGATGGTGGCCAGCTCCCGCTCAGAGGGTGCGGGCGAGCACGATGTCCTGATCACCGCCACCCAGAGTGACCTGGCCCAGCTGGCCGGCTCCTCGCGCGAATCGGCCAGCCGATTTTTGGCCGTGCTCGAGCGGGCCGGCGTCATCACCCAGGGACGAGGGCGCCTCACCGTTCATGATCCCGCCGCTCTGGAACGGTATGTCTACTGACGCCGGAGCGGGGGACCGGGGTTCCCCGGCGCGTGATGAGGAGTTCTCGGCGGGCGGCGTCGTCGTCGACGGCGATCGCGTGGTCGTCATCGTGCCGGTCAAGCGGTCCGCCAACGGCCGGCGCGTCCTGGGGTTGCCCAAGGGTCACCCCGACGGTGAGGAGACTGCCGAGGAGGCCGCCCGCCGTGAGGTGGCCGAGGAGGCCGGGGTCCGGGGTGAGCTGGTCGCCCACCTGGGCGACGTGACGTATCGCTACGAGCGGCGCGGCCGCAAGGTGGCCAAGCGGGTCCGATTCTTCCTCTACCGCTACACGTCGGGCGACCTCGCCGACCACGATCATGAGATCGAGCAGGCGCGCTGGCTGCCGCTGGCCGAGGCGGTCGAGCAGCTGACCTACGACGGCGAGCGCGACATGGTCCGGCGCGCTATGTCGTATTTGACCCCGGACCGGTAGGCTGCCGAGGCCATCAACCTGCGGAGGCCCAGCGAGCAGTGCGCGTCCTCAACTTCTATTCCTCGGTGTTCGGCGATCAGCTTCGCCGGGGTCGCAAGACGGCCACGATCCGGCTCGGCGACAAGTCTCATAAGTACAAGAAGAACGAGTGTGTGCTGGTGACGATCGGCTACCAGCACTCGCCCCGCGAGAAGATCTTCTACGCCGTGATCGACCAAGTCGAGGTCAAGCTGGTCCGCGACCTGTCGCCTCGGGAAATCGAGCACGACAATCCCGAGTTCCGCCGGGTCGACGAGATGATCCACTTCCTCGAGCAGATCTACGGTCGCAAGGTGTCCCGTGACGACACCGTCACCGTGGTCCGCTTCTCTCAGATCATCGAGCAGCCGCCCGACCAGCTCCGCGACCGCCTCCACGGTCTCGGCGGCGCCCGAAACTAGTTCGCGCCAGCGGTTTCCGGGGCGCCGACGCCGGCGGCCAGGAACGAGTCCGCCTGGCCGGCGACGGTCTCGATCACCGACCGGGCCCGGGCACAGAAGCGCATGCGCCGGGCCGAAACGTCGTGATCGATCCGGACGGCGGCACCCCTCTTGTCGAGCCAGATGAGATCGAGGGCGAAGCGCATTCCGAAGGTATGGACGGAAGGGGTCTGCGGGATATGGAGGGCGTGGGTCACCGGGAGCCCATCGAGCTTGGACAGGCCGCGCCGGCGCGACTTGTGGCTCTCAGCCTCGATCACGGTGAGACCGCCTGCGTACTCGGTGGTCGGTAGCCCAGCAAAGCGGGCGTCGAGGTCGGCTACGGCCACGGGGGCAGCGTACGAGATGCCGCCGACGGGCTACGGGAACCGTGCGTCCCTGCCGATAGAGGCTCGGTGAGCACCGCCCCGCTCGATACCGTCCCGACCGCCCCGCGCGTTCGGCTGACCGACAGCCGCGCGTTCTCGCCGGCCGTCGCTGCGGCGACACTGCTGGTCGCCGGGGCCGCCGCGCTCACCCAGGGCTCGCTTGCCCTGGCCGTTCTCCGTGGTGTGCTGGTCGTCGTCCTGGTCCCGTGTGCGGTGATCGACATCGAGCGCCGGATCATCCCCAACCGGATCACCTATCCGGCGACGCTCATCGCCGTCCTGCTCGGCCTGGCCTTGGACGCCGGTCACGAGCCGCGGCGCCTCATGTGGGCCGGCGTTGCCGGTGGCTTCCTGCTCCTCACCGCCCTCGTCAACCCGGCCGGGATGGGCATGGGCGACGTCAAGCTGCTGGCGGTCATGGGTCTGTTCCTGGGCCGCCCGGTCGTGATCGCCTTGTTCTTGGCCCTGCTGGGCCCGGTGGTCGTGGGTGTCGTCCGGGCTCGCCGCCAGGGCGTCAGGGCCGCCCGCAAGTCGGCGCTGCCCTTCGGTCCGTACTTGGCTCTCGGCGGCCTGATCGCCATCGTGGCCGGCGATCCGATTCTCCACGCGTACCTGACCCTGCACCACTAGTCGGCGCGACGCAGCTCGGCGGCCACCGCCGTCGTCTTCCCGGTCGCGCCCTAGCTCTGGTAGCTCGAGGCGCCCCCGGCGGCCACGCCCGGCGCCAGCGCCTGGAGACGATCTCGGCGAACCCCTGGCACTCTTCACACCAGAGTGCCAATGGCTTTGAATCGCCATCGCCTGACGGCTATAGTGGACCGCAGTTGGCACTCTGACTCTTCGAGTGCCAGGCGCACCGTATTTCGCAATACTTCAACCGGAGGTCTGACCACATGAAGCTCAAGCCCCTCGGCGATCGTCTGATCGTACGGGCCATTGAGGAGGAAGAGACCACCTCCAGCGGCATCGTCCTGCCCGACACGGCTAAGGAGAAGCCTCAGAAGGGCAAGGTCCTGGCCGTCGGCGACGGCAAGGTCAACGAGGACACCGGCAAGCGCACACCGCTTGACGTCTCTGAGGGCGACGAGGTCCTCTACAGCAAGTACGGCGGCACGGAGATCAAGGTGGACGGCGAGGAACTGCTCGTCCTCCGCGAGTCCGACGTGCTGGCCAAGGTTCAGTAACCGCCTCCCAGGGAGAAACCAGAACACATGGCACATAAAGAACTGAAGTACGACGTAGACGCTCGCAAGGCGCTCGAGCTTGGCGTTGACGCGGTCGCCAACGCCGTCAAGGTGACCCTCGGCCCGCGTGGCCGCTACGTCGTCCTAGACAAGAAGTTCGGCGCTCCGACGATCACCAACGATGGTGTCACCATCGCGCGGGAGATCGAAGTCGAGGACGTCTTCCAAAACCAGGGCGCTCAGCTCGTCCGGGAAGTGGCCACGGCCACCAACGACGTTGCCGGCGACGGCACCACCACGGCCACCGTCCTCGCCCAGGCGATTGTTCGCCAGGGCCTGAAGAACGTCGCCGCCGGGGCCAACCCGCTGGCGCTCAAGCGCGGCATCGAACTGGCCGTCGAGCAGGTGGTCAAGAACATCGAGGAGCAGGCGACCGAGATCTCCGGCAAGGATCAGATCGCCCGCGTGGCGACCATCTCCGCCGGTGACGACGAGATCGGCGACGTGATCGCCGACGCGATCGACAAGGTCGGCAAGGACGGCGTGGTCAACGTCGAGGAGGGCCAGACGTTCGGCATGGACCTCGAGTTCACCGAGGGCATGCAGTTCGACAAGGGCT
>JAXDGI010000284.1:0-3414 GCA_034665145.1 Solirubrobacteraceae bacterium | reverse complement strand
TCGCCGATGCCGATGCGGTCCGCAGGTTGGCTCAGCGGCTGGCGCTGGCCGCCGGGCGACGCCTCGACGATGCGTCACCGTACGTCGATGCGGCGCTGCCCGGCGGCGTCCGGCTGCACGCCGTACTGCCGCCGATCGCCACCGGCTGCACGTGCATCTCGCTGCGCGTGCTGCGGCCTACCACGCACGGCCTTGACGCGCTACAGGCGGTGGGCAGCGTGTCACCCGAGGCGGGAAAGCTGCTGCGCGCCATCGTCGCCGCCCGGCTGGCTTTCCTCATCGTCGGTGGCACGGGTAGTGGAAACACGATCCTTCACTTAAGACACACCTATTGGGTGATCCGCGTCCCCACCGGTCGAGCCACTGGCGAGGTCGTTGGTCGACTCGGGTGGGGGTGGGGAGCTAGGCACGTCTTCTGGACCCCACGCGCTCGGGGTCGATTGTGTTTCGGAGCGCTCCGGCTGTTAGCCAGCCCCAGCCGAGCAGTTCCGAACGCTAGCGCTCGGTGGCGAGCTGGCCGGGGTCAAGATGGCACAGTCCGGGGCTCGTGGTCCGCCGTGGCAGCCGGGGAACACGACCCGCTGCGTTCAGGCCAGGCTAGGTGGGTGACCTCCACGTCGTGGTTTTCGCAGGAGTGTGGTGCGAGTAACTAAGGGCGCGGTAGAGGTTTTGGGCAGGATCGATGTGCCTCCCGACAGGGTGATCGACTCGCTGATCTTCGGACCAACGGTTCTGGTCAGCTTGAGGCCGCTTCGGCGTCTTGACCCTTCTTCATGAGTTCACGTATATTCACTTCTGCGATGAAAAACGGTCCGATGGTGAACATTGCAGGCGACCTAGAGCGGGACGTCGTCCGCATTCTGCGCGATGTCCCCGGTGTCTCGGTCGAGGCATCGTTGGGCGATAGCCGGCGTGGCGACGTGGTCATCCGGGCAGGGGATGTAACGCATGTCATCGAGGTCAAGGCGCAGCGGATCACTAACGCCTCGGCTGCTCGCCAGCTCATCGGCTACGCCGAGCACCTCCCAAAGGACGTGCACCTCGTCCTCGTCGCCCGCTCGATCACCCAGGAAGCCGGCCGCATCCTTACAGAGGCAGGCATCGGCTTCATCGACGTGACCGGGGCGATGCGTCTCGACCTTCCCGGCCTCTACCTGTGGAGGGAAGGCAAGCTCGATGCAGCGAACCGCCAGCGGGGTGACGAGCAGGGCCTGCGACTCGCGGGCAAGGCAGGCGTCGCGACGCAAGCCCTGCTCGGCGACCCGGGACGGCGATGGAAAATCCATGACCTTGCGACAGAGGCCGACGTCTCAGTCGGTTTGGTGCACCGTCTCTTCCTACGCCTCGAAAGCGAAAAACTCGTGCAAGCTGACGGCGCTGGACCACAGAAGACGAGACATGTCACCAACCCGGCAGCGCTCCTCGACCTCTGGGCCGAGGAAATGCACGACCGGGGCGTGCAAGAGCTCCGCGCCTTCCGGCTCGCGCGTGATCCCACGGCGCAGATCAGCACGCTGTCGCGGCTGCTGACCGAGGCGAAGATCGACCATGCCGTGACCGGAGCCGCGGCCGCAGCGCAGGTTTCGCCTTTCATCACCTCGGTCCCGGTCACGGACATCTGGGTCACGGAGGTCAGCGCCCTGGAAGATGTCGCCGCCGCCACGCGCGCCGAGGAGGTACGCGAGGGCCACAACGTCGTCTTCCGACACGCGAAGGACGACACCCCTCTTGCCTTCCGCACCCGCCACGACCGGACGTGGCTGGCAGACAACTTCCGCGTCTTCCTCGACCTGCGCGCAGACCCCCGCCGAGGACGGGAACAGGCTGACCGGCTGCGCGAGGGCGTGATCGGGTTTTGAGCAAGGCCCACTACAGCGACTACGGTGAAGTCACCACCGCTCGATGCGAGCGAGCCCTAGTCACCCTCGTTGGCGACATAGGACCGTGGAGCGCGCGCGTTTACCTGGTTGGCGGGCTTGCGCCGCGCTACATCTTGGGCACGCTGCCCGAGGGCACACGCCCACACATGGGCACAACCGACGTTGATCTCGTCATCGGACTCGCGGTAGACAACGAAAGCCCAGAGGCGTACCGGACGCTGGAGAACAACCTCAAGAAGTCTGGCTTCGAGGCGGAGTCGTCTTTCCGCTGGATCAAGGACGTCGACGGAATCACCGTCATCGTGGAGTTCTTGTGCGAGACAGATCAGGTCGAGCCCGGCCGGATCTTCAAGCCCAAAGATGGCACCGGCTCTGGACTGGGCGCATTCAACGTCCGCGGCGCGCAACTTGTGACCCGCGACTACACCGAGGCGCAGATCGAGGCCGACCGCCTCGACGATGGCGGTCGTTCCCGTGTAACGGTGCGTGTTGCCGGAATCCTGTCGTACACGGTGCTCAAGATCCTCGCCTTCCAGGATCGACATGAGAACAAGGACTCCTACGACCTCGTCTACTGCCTGCTCAACTTCGGCGACGGCCCCGAACATGCGGGACGAGCCGCTGGTGAGAGCGCGATCCGCTCAGACCCACTAGTCCAGGAGGCACTGACGTTGCTGGCGAACCGGTTCGAGTCCGCCGACCACGATGGACCACGCGCCTACAGCAGCTTCCTGGACGATGGTGACTCCGACGCCGAGGCCCGGCGCCGCCAAGAGGCCGTCGCAGTCATTCGACAGTTCATCGACAGCTTCTCGGATACGCCCCAAGCGGACCGCAGATCTCTCTAGGAAGTTAACCGTCGAGCGAGAGGTCCGAGCTTCCGCACCGAAGAGCGTCCCCCCACTTGTGGCGGGTGCCACAAACACGGACCCGGGCATCGCAAGCCTTCGGTCCATCCGGTGGACGAGCAGTACGTCCGTCAGCTCCGGCGCGAGCTGCTGCGAGCGCGCGTTGCCACCGATCGCCGGATGTGTCGTCGGAACCCCGCAATGACGTCCGTAACCCAGAGACCAAAGGGTGGAACCGGATCGATAAGACAACTCCTCACTTGAGACACACCTATCGGGTGACTCCTAGACACGGGCTGAGTCTGCGGCGAGGTCGTTGGTCGGCTCGGTCGCGGTGGCGAGCAAAGCATGCCTCATCGACCACCGCGGCCGGATCATGTCCGGGCCCCGCTCCGGGCGCGCGTGATCGCAACGCACTCTTCTGCCGATGAGCCGACGTTCGTGCGCGGTCGCTCGGTTATTTGCCGAATCATACAATGGCCCACACTGCGGACCAAGACGGTATCTCCGCACACGCTGCGTCACACGGCTGTTATCTCCCCTGGCTCGGAGTCGGTGAGGGGGCCTGAGGGGTTGTGCATCCCTACTTGGCGCATAGCGAGGACGCTCTTCGCCTCAATGCAACTGTGCCCGCCTAAGTGGGCTTACTCCGACAAGGGGCGGAAAATGCGCCGGAGATCCAACGC
>JAXDGI010000283.1:0-12243 GCA_034665145.1 Solirubrobacteraceae bacterium | reverse complement strand
GGTCCGTGGAGGTTCGAGTCCTCTCGGGCGCACTCGAGAAAGCCCCGCTCGTCGGGGCTTTTTCGTTACTTGGGGTCGGTCGGCCCCTCCGTCCGAGTTCGTCGCTGCGCCGGCCGAGGAGGTCGAGGCCGGGGAGCCGGGTATAACCGAAAACAACGCACCGGGAACACTGGTCGTCTGCCTCAACGCCGCAGTCAGGGACGGCCTGCCGTCGGTCAACCCGACCCTTCGCATGGACGACTTCCGCCGGCGCAATCGAGCGAGACTACTTGCCGACTGGATGAGGATCAGAAAGCCAGCTCGGTCGACTCGACCACGGCCGCCGCGCCACGTTTGCGCAGAGCACGCACCCGCTTCCGGTGGAGGTGGCGTATCCACGTACCCCCTGGGGCACGTAGATACCGCCACGTCCGGGGCCGCGCTCGGAGCGCGGAGATGGTCCGGGGGGCCGGGGGCGGTTCGGCCCCCGGGGCGCCAGGTCAGCCCAGGACGCCAGGTCAGCGTGGGCTCGCCGCCGGAAACTCGCTCATGTACGGGCAGCGTCAGCTCGATCACCCGGATATCGGGACGACCGAGCGTTACATGGTCACCTCGAGCGACACGTGCCCAGACCGCGCGTGCTGGCGAGGCGTGCCATGCCGGTCGCGGCCCCCCAGAGGGCCAGACCTGCTAGACGATGTAGTCGGGCGTGTATGAATGGCGCGTCCGTCCGCGGGACTGAGCGGTGACGTTTCGGGGCCGCGCTGACATTGCTGGCCGTCCGGAGCGCCATGATGCACGAAGCAGGGCAGCCCCCCGATCAACCCCAGCCTAAGTAACTCCAGGAGACAGCAATGCCAGCCAAGCACAATGTGACCGTGTCGACGCGACCGACAAACCCCCGACCGAGTACCGCAGAACGACGCGCAGCGCAGATCGCGTCGCTGTCCACCAAGCAGGCCGAGCTCAAGCAAGAGGCAGCCGCCCGCCGGGAAGAGCGCGCCATCAAGAGCGCTGCGGAGAATCCGACACCAGACCGGCGTTCGTAACCGGGCGCAGACTCTGCACCAGGAGCGCGGGCGGAGTCCGCAGCCGGCGTGACAACAAAGCAGCTCCTCCGCGCGGGTTATTCCAGCCATTCGGTGGAGATCGTCGGGCTGGCGTGGATGCAGACCATGTTGGCGTGGCCCGGCCCGTCGTTCGTGAACTTGTGCGCAACCCCGGGTGGGGCGATGACGATGTCTCCCGTTCGGACTGAGTAGCGCTCGTCACCGAGCTGGAACGTCAGGTTGCCCTCCTGCACGACCCAGGTCTCGTCGTAGGGATGCCTGTGCAGCCGCGGTCCCTGGCCCGGCCCGCTGTGGTCGAGGATCAGCGAGATCGTGGCTCCGTGCTCCTCCCCTCGGAGGGTTTCGCCCTCGAGAGCGCTGGCGTGGATGAGCGGCATTGTCAGCCTCCGGTTCTATCGGCGTCGTGGTCGATCACGCTACCCGGCTCATCGCTCCGCGGGGACCTGTTCTTTGCGCTCGCTGCCGCGCCCCGCGAGGCTCTTTGCGCCCGCGCGGACTCGACCGCAGGCCGGCGGTACGCCCCGCCTCTTGCAGCTAGTAGGAAGCGAAGAGTTCGGCTAGCCGTGTATCGAGATGGAGGCGGCCCGCGATGACACGGCGGCGCCGGAGCGCCATGGTGTGCATCACCCCGTTCCTCTCGGTGCGGGTGGAGAGGAGATCAAGGGAAATGCTCAGTCCGCACGTCACGTACCTCGGCCCGGCTCATCCGGACGCGTCTTGCCCCGCCATCATGCGCGAACTGCGAACGGCGGCCACGCCGCGCGGTCACGCCGATGACATCCACGGCGCGCGCGTCATACCGCTAGCCCGCCCGGCATCCGACGACGCATCACCGACACGCTTCGCCGCCGGCGGCGCCTGGGGCCATCGGCTCCCGGACGCCGGCTGGTCCCTTCAGGGTGTGCGGGCGGCCTGAGCCGCCAGCGTTCAGGGTGTGCCGGCGGCCTGAGCCGCCAGGGTTCAGGGTGTGCGGGCGGCCTGAGCCGCCAGCGTCGCGGTTTTCGCAGTCCAGGGTCAGGCCAACACCATCTCCGACCGCGAGGCCGGACCTCATCGCCCAGCCGCAAATTCGGCGCGCCGCGGCGAAGATCACGTGCGTCAGGGCGCCGGCTCACCTGCCCTGAATCGTCCCCCTCCCCACGTCGCGCGGCACACGCACGAATGCGAAAGCCAGGAGTACAGTGGGTCATCCATCGCGGATTTGAGCCACAGGCTATATCGGGAGGCGGAACGTGACCGTCGACGAGGCTCCACACAGCCCCATGGTTTCCGAAGAGCACCGGCACTTGGACAGCCCGGTCCTCGTCGCCGGCCTACGGGCGTGGGCTGCCGACGAAATCAAGCAGGCTCAGCCACGTTTGGCTTGGCCGGGTTGGCTTACGGCCCCGCAATCGATCTACGTGGAGGCGAGCCATGAAGACTGACGACGTATCGCTGCAGTTCGACAGGAGCACGCTCGGCAAGCATCGGCACATTTGTGCCTTCTTCAACAGCACCGTTGAGCAGCATCGTGTCCTTCGCTCGTTCGTCACGGATGGCTTCGACCGGGGGGACAAGGCCTTCCATTACGTTGACCCGGCGCGCTGGGACGAGCATCTCGCGTGGCTCTCCGATGAAGGGATCGACGTGCCAGAGGCCACGGGCATCGGCCAGCTGGAGGTGCGCCGGTGGCAGGACGCTCCGCTACGCGGGGGTGGGTTTCACATCGAACCCTGGCTGGCGTCATTCGAAGAGATCCTGCGGTCCGGGCAGGACGCGGGCTACGAACAGATCCGGGTGATGGGCCACATGGAGTGGGCGCTCACCGAGCTCCCGGGCGTCGAAGGCCTCATGGAGTATGAGACGCGGGTCAACCAGATCATTCCCCGCTACGAGGACACCGTGGTCTGCACCTATGACCTGACGAAGTTCGGAGCGGACATCGTGATCCATGCGCTGCGGACACATCCACTCGTGATCATCGGTGGGCTGCTGCAAGAGAATCCGTTCTTCGTGCCCCCCGAGCAATTGCTGCTTGAGATGCGCGAACGCCGAATGGACCGCATGAGCCCCGCCTTCGACTAGTGTCCCGATTCACAAATTCGGTGGCAGTCTCGCGGCGTCTGGACGCGCCTGACTGACGGCGATGAAGCCGCCGGAGCACCAGTACGACTCGGGTCATCGCCGTCCGCCAGCCCCGCCCAGCCACTCCCGAGGCTGCTCACGAATAACCGACTCACGACACTAGTAGATGCTCGTCGACGGGGATCCTGAAATCGTTCGCCTGCGGGCGGTCCTCAGGGACCTCGTCGCGCTCTCCACGATCCCCGCGACGTGGATCGGTAGGGAGCCGTCGGGAGTGGCTGCCGGGGTGGCCGATTCCCTACACGGATTGTTGCAGCTGGATTTCACGTTCGTCCGGCTGTGCGATCCCGGTGGCGCCGGCACGGTGGACGCGGTGCGGGGCAGCGCCTGGCCCGCATTCCCGCAGTGGCTGAAGGGCCGCCTCACCGCTGGCCCACTGACCGGCAAGGAGCTCGTTGGCGATGTCGGCGGCGAGGGAGGATGTCGGGGGGTCGTCATTCCCGTTGGGGTTAATGCCGAGGGCGGTGTGGTGGCCGCCGCCTCTCGTCGTCGGGACTTCCCCAGCGAGTTTGACCAGCTGCTGCTCTCCTTGGTGGGCAGCTACGCCGGGAGCGCATTTCAGAACGCCCGGCTCATCCACGAGCGCAGGCGGGCGGAAGCAGAGCTGCGAGAAGCCCGCGATGAGCTCGAGGTCAAGGTGATCGAACGGACGGCCGAGCTCCGGCGGAGCGAGGGCTATCTGGCCGAGGCGCAGAGGCTGGCGCAGATCGGCAGTTTTGCCCTCAGCGTCCCCGAGGGGAATCTCACCCACTCGTCTGATGAGCACTCCCGGTTGTTCGGCTTTGATCCGGAGCAGGGCCTCCCGTCGTGGGAGGAGTTACTGGAGCGCATTCATCCGGAGGATCAAGCTCGGACCACCCGAACGTTAGAGAGAGGACTCCGGGGGGCGGCAAGCTTCGAGATGGAGTACAGGATTGCCCTTCCGCACAGCCCGCTGAGATACATTCGCGCGCTCGCCCATCCTGGCCTCGCCCCACCCGGCGAGCCTGTCGAGTTCGTGGGAACCGCCATGGATGTGACCGAGCACAGGCGCGCAGAGGAGGAACGCCAGACACAGCTGCGGTTCTTCGCGAGCCTGGACCGGGCCAACCGCGCCATTCAAGGCGCCGATGACCTCGAGCGGATGCTGAGCGATGTTCTTGAAGTGGTGCTGGCTATCTTCGACTGCGACCGGGCGTGGCTGATCTATCCGTGTGCCCCGGACGGCGGCTCTCATCGCGTGCGCATGGAGCGCACGCGCCCCCAATATCACGGCGACTTCGCCCAGGGTGCCGAGATCCCGAATGATCCGGAGATCGCGGGCGTGTTTCGCACGGTCCTGGCCTCACCGGGCCCCGTGCGATTTGACCCGGAGTCCGAACATCGACCGCCGTCAGCGCCGGTCGCACTTTCCAGTACCAAGTCGATGATCGCGATGGCGGTGTACCCCAAGGTAGATATGCCGTACATGTTCGGGCTGCAGCAGTGCTCCTACCCCCGGGTCTGGACGCCGTCGGACGAGCGGCTGTTTCAAGAAGTGGGGCGGCGACTGGCCGACGGGCTGGACACGCTGTTGATGCTTGAGGACGTCCGGCAGGCGCATCAGATGGTGCAGACGAGCAGCGCCAGCCTCGCCCGCCTGGCTGAGGAGCAGGCTGCCCTGCGACGGGTCGCGACGCTGGTCGCGCGCCGGACCGCGCCGGAGGAGGTGTTCGCGGCGGTCGTCGAGGAGGTGGAGCAACTGCTCGCTCTGGGCTTCGCATTCTTGGGTCGCTACGAGCCGGACAGTGGCGTTACCGTCCTCGCAGCGTCGGGCAAGGCCGACGACGTGGTTGCGGTGGGCAGCCGGTGGTTTTTGGGGGGAAACAACGTCTCTACAGCCGTGTCTGAGACCGGTCATGCGGCCCGGATCGACCAATACGGGGAGGCCTCCGGCCGGGTCGGGGTCGGGGTCGCGGGTGGCCAGACCAGGCTGCGCTCGGCGGTCGGGGCGCCGGTCATCGTCGAGGGCGACCTGTGGGGCGTGATCGCGGCCGGCTCGACCAAGGGTGACTCCCTGCCGGGCGACATCGAAGGGCGGCTGGCTGCGTTCACGGAGCTGTTGGCGACAGCCATCTCGAATGCTGAGAGCAGGGCGGGTCTTGCCCGGCTTGCCGAGGAGCAGGCGGCGCTCAAGCGTGTGGCAACGCTGGTGGCGCGTGACGCGCCGCCGGAGGAGGTGTTCGCGATGGTCACCGAGGAGGTGGCGCGATTACTTCCTGGCGATGTCGCGGGCATGGGACGCTATGAGTCCGGGGCGGAGATGACCTTCCTTGCCGGGTGGGGCGAGATTGGTGATCGCATTCCGGTGGGAAGCCGTTGGAGGCTCGAGGGCGAGAACGTGAGCACGCTCGTCGCCCAGACGCACCGTCCGGCGCGGATCGACCGCTTTGCCGATGCCTCTGGGCCGCTGGGTGTCGCCGCCTACGAGGAAGGCCTCCGCTCCTCGGTGGGTACGCCGATCATCGTCGAGGGGCGCCTGTGGGGCGTGATCACCGTCAGCTCCACCCTGGAGCGTCCGCTGCCCCTCGACACCGAGGAACGCCTCGCCTCGTTTACGGAGCTGGTGGCGACCGCGATCGCGAACGCCGAGAGCCGAGCCGCGCTCGCCGCCTCACGCGCGCGGGTCGTGGCGGCCGCTGACGAGGCGCGCCGGCGGATCGAGCGCGACCTGCACGATCGTGCCCAGCAGCGGATCATCTCGCTGGTGCTGCAGCTGAAGTCCGATGAGGCCGCGGAGTCACCGGAGACACGGAAGTTGCATGCACAACTCGAACGAGGGCTGGCGGAGGTGCTGGACGAACTGCGCGAGATCTCGCGGGGCATTCACCCTGCGGTCCTATCAAGCGGCGGTCTGGCGCCCGCGCTGAGGGCGCTGGCGCGCCGTTCTTCGGTCCCGGTAGAGCTCGATCTGCGTGCCGAGCAGCGGGTGCCCGAGCAGATTGAGGTGGCGACGTACTACGTGGTGTCCGAGGCCCTGACCAACGCTGCCAAGCACTCGCGGGCATCCGTCGTGCGCGTCGAACTCGAGACAAGCAACGAGAGCGTGCGAGTGGCAATACGCGACGACGGGGTCGGGGGGGCCGATGCCGGCCAGGGGTCCGGGCTCGTCGGGCTCAGCGACCGGGTCGAGTCGCTCGGCGGCACGCTCGAGGTCACCAGTCCCGCCGGCGCAGGCACCACGCTCCTGATCGAAGTCCCGGTTAGGACGGACGAAGGAACGCCATCTCACTGACACCGGCTGAGGAGACCCCGGCCTGGACGATCATGCGCGATGGTCCGTCGAATCTGATGATTGCTCACCACGGGACGGCACCCCTGCCCCCGGCCGCCAGCCCTCGGCGGCGGTGGCCACGTCGGTGGGATAGGTGTGCCGGGCCTTGAGCAAGAAGACGCCCGCCGCGGCCAGCGTGACGAGCATGATCATGAAGCTCGCCTGCAGTCCCGCGCCAGTGGCGGAAGAGACGACCGGGTGGGGGTGGGTGCCGATGGGCGCCTGGGGCGGAGAGAAGCCGGCGATCAGGTCGGCCACGGCGCCGAAGAGCAGCGGGGCCAGGGCCTGGGCCAGGGAACGCAACAGCGTCCGTGTGCTCTCGGCCCGCCCCCACAGGCCCGAGGGCATGATGTCTAGGCGGGCGGCGTCCAGGGGAGGATTGGCCGCCGAGATCAGTGCCGATCCGGCCACATCGAACCACAGCGCAGAGCTGAGAGTTCCCCCGAGCAGTCCGGGAATGAGCACGACCGTAGCGGCCAGGTAACAGACGGCCGGAACCCAGATGCGAGCCTCGAAGCGGCCGCGCCGGGTCAGCATGTCGCTGATCGGACCGCTGATCAGCGTGCCGATCAGCGCGCCGAGGACGAGCAACCCGAGGACCAGCGTGGCCGTGGCCTGGCTGGCGTGGTAGTGGCCGCGGATGAAGACCAACGCGAAGGTCTGTAGCCCGGCGAAGAAGAAGTACCCCAAAGACGAACTGATGATCAGCAGCGTGTTGGTGGGAATGCGCAGGATGTAGCGGACCGCCTCGCGGAGGCCCATCGTGTCCGGATCGCGGTCGAGGACGAGCTTGGGGTCAGGCGCCACCCCGCGACGGCTGGCCGCCTCCTGGGCCAGGTCGCGATCGGCCGGGCCCGCATCCTCGGCGAAGATCTCCGCCGCCGGATCGGGGTCGCTGGCCATCGCCTCCAGATGCAGGGCTCCTGGCTCCAGTCGGCTCTGGCCGCCGCGCCGCGGCTCGGGCACCGTGCGCCACAGCGATCGCGCCAAGAACACGCCCGGGAGGGCGAGGACGAAGAAGGCCACCCGCCACGAGAAGGCGCTGGCCAGAGTTCCGCTGACGATGAAGCCAGCCGCCGTCCCGGCGATTTCCCCGGCCAGGATGTAGCCGTACACCCGCCCGCGCTCGCGCGAGGGAAAGTAGTCCCCGGTCAGCGAGGCGATCGCCGGACCGGCGGTGGCCGCCACGGCTCCCAGACCCACGCGGGACAGCAGGAGTGCCGAGTAGGAGGAAGCCACGGCGCCGACCACCGTGGTCACGCTCCACAGGATCATGCTGACGGCCAGCATCGGTATCCGGCGCACCCGGTCCACGAGAAGCCCGACCGGGATGACCGCCACCGCACCGATCAGCAGGGCAACCGAATTGAGCAGGCCGATCTTGGTGTTGCCGATGTGCAACGCGCGCTCGAGCTGCGGAGCGACGGCTCCGACTGTGGCAATCTGAGCGCTGCTGAGGGCCAGGACCCCGCCAAACAGGCCGATCACCCGCGCTCGGGCTGGGCCTCCCACGTAACTGACCACACGGCCGCGGAGACGCCGACCGAGCCAGCCCAGGGCTCGGATCACGCCCAGCAGCGCACGCAGCAGTACCGAGCCGGCCCCCGGCCGGCCGTCACGCGGACGGTCCCTTTCCCGCGGTTCCGGCCCGTCCTGCCCGTCAGAGGTGCCGATGCGTCATCACCGTTATGGAGTCTGCCCGATGGCGGGTGGACCCCGGCCGCCGGTTCGCTTTCGTCGGCCGGTGCGGACCTCAGGCCGCGCGGGCAGGCATCGGCTCGCTGCCGACGACCCCGGCGCGGACCCGGGCGGATCAACGCAGGAGATCTACTGACCGAGCGCTCCGGACTGAGCGCTCCGGGCCGGTCTCAGCAGGGCGGGTACAGGCAGGGTGCCGGGCTCGAGGTTGAGCTCGTCGTCGAACTCGACATCGACGATCCGCCCGGCTGTGCGGTTGCGACCGACGCCCGGATCACGTGCCAGGTTCCACCGAAGCCGTGGATTCCCTCGCCCTTGGCGGCTCGCCGGTGATCGACGGAGAACGTGTACAGCGGGTGCCCGTTGAGCGTGACCTGGAAGAGGCCGTTCCGGTGCCAGGTGCCCAGCTTGCCCTTGATCCCGGCCGCCTTGGTGAGCTTGTGCGGCGAGGAGACGGTCACCGGCGGCCAGAACGAGAAGCATGAGTTTGCCTTCGTGCACTCGGGATGCCCGCGACGATCGCCGGTCAGGTCATAGACGGCCTTTCCGCCCGCGTTGAGAACGATCGCCTCGGTCCTCGTCATCCCGGCGGTATTCGTCACCGGGGCGCGACGGTCAACGTGCAGGGTCAGGGTCCGCGCCACGGCCACGGCCGCGGCCGACGCGAGACTCACGATCGCCGCACAAGCGGCCACGATGACAGCCAAGCGCCGCCACACGAGCTTGTTCTGATTGGACATCTGGCTCTCCCTCCAATGGTTACTCGGCGCGCGGCTGGGCCCCGGGCCGACCGTGGGACGGACTCTCCGGCCCGACCCGCGAGCCGGGCCGGGGTGTCCGGACCTGCCGAGAAAGACGCCGTCGTCGCGCTTTCCTTCCCGGGAAGGATCCGGCGCCCCCGGTGTCCTGGGTGGCATCGATGCCTCTGCGGCTTCTCATCTTTCCCGGTGCCCTCGCCGCGCTGATCGCGGTGCTGGTGAGCGGCTGCGGCGGATCCTCGGCACGCCCGCCAGGGCGATCCGCCGCAGTCGCGTCCAGCCCGGTCAGCACGCCTCAGGCCCCTGCGGCCAAGCTGCGCATCCTCAGCCCGCACAACGGCGCCCGGACTGGACCGACGGTCCTCGTGCGGATCCGGGTCATCGGCGGCGGCTCCCCAGGCGTGCGAGCGTTCCTCTACCGGCTCGATCGTCGGCGTGGGCAGCGCGGTGGTGAGCGGCTCACGCTGCACCACCTGGCCCCGGGGCGTCATCATCTGCTGATCCGCTTTGACAACGGCGCCCACGCCACGGCAATGCTCACCTTCGTGGTCCGGAGCTCAGCCCCGAGACCAACCCCTGCGGCGGCCACGCCGCCGGCCAGCTCGACCCCAGCGGCGACGACGACAGGCGCGGCGCCGGCCGGCACCACGGCGGCCACCCCGGCGCCGGCCACGAGCACACCAACCGCACCGGCCACCAGCACGCCAAGCGCACCGGCGACGAACACGCCAACCGCACCGGCGCCGACCACTTCGTCGCCCGCGGCCAGCTCGATCCCTCAGAACAACGGGGGCGACCGTGACGCCGACAACAATGGCGGACCGACCGATGGCGACGGAAACATCTAAAGCCGCAATCACCAAGGAGCAACGAACCGACATGCCCATAGCCCTGTTCACACATCCGCGGGCCTGGCTGGCCAGCTCCCTGGTCGCCGCAGCCCTGCTCGTGGCCGCCTGCGGCGGCGGCTCCTCGACATCGTCGTCGTCATCGTCGGCATCGGCGCCGGCCAGCACAACCACGTCGAAAACCTCGTCGTCGAGCCCGTCCGCCTCGGGCGCATCTGGCATCCCGCAGGGGGCCAATGCCGGCGACAAGGACGCCGATAACCAGGGCGGACCCACCGACGGAGACGGAAATCTCTGATCCCCGGTCGGCCGCACGCTGCTCGCCTGCCTTTCCTCCACGTCGGGTTGGGCGTGACGCGCTCGCATTGGCGATCACCGCACTCGGCCTGACCGCGGCCGGGTGCGGGGCGGCCGCCTCCGGGCCGTCGCGCACAAGCGTCCCGACCGGGCCTGGACCCACGTCGGCCGCGAGCACAACCGCCACCCAGCCGGCCGATCAGTTCGCCTGGGTCCGGCCGGGCCGCCGTCCCCCGGGATGGCGCGTGGCCCGGATTCCCACCGGCGCCAGCATCGCTTACCCCCCGGGCTGGACCCCGGCTCAGAGTGACCGGGGCACCGCCACCGCTGTGCTCACGGCTCCCGGAGGCCGGCTCATCGGGTACCTGAATCTGACCCCCCGGAGCGGCAACGAGCCGCTGGGGCGATGGGCCCGATTCCGGATCGCCCACAACGGCGAGGAGCACGACACCCACGTGCGCGCGCTCGCCGCTCATCGGGGGTTGCGCTTCACGACCGGCACCGGCTCCTGCGTGCGCGACAGCTACACGACCAAGACCTCCGCGAACTACATCGAGATCGCCTGCCTCGTCGTCGGGCGCCACCGGGGTGTGGTCGCGGTCGGCGCTGCGCCGCCCGTCGACTGGCGCCGCCTGGCTCCACAGCTCCAGCGAGCGGTCAACAGCGTGAGAACCTGAGCGGGCCGGGCCGGGCTCCTCGTCAGCTGGCCAGTCGCCGTCGGGCCGCTATCTACGGCCGGCGCGCGCACCGCTGAGCTCATAGGCCGAGGCGCAGCGCCAGCCATACGCCGATCGTCGCCAGCACGAGCCCAGCCGGCACCGTGAGGAGGCCGAGCTCGAGGAACTCGCGGTTGGCCAGCTGCACTCCGGAGGCCTGCAGGACGCGACGCCAGAGCAACGTGGCCAGGCTGCCCGCGGGCGTCAGGTTTGGTCCGACGTTGACCCCGACGAGCATCGCGAGCACCGGGCCGGTCCCCAGGCTGACCGCCACAGGAAGCAGGATCAGGGTGGCGGATATGTTGTTGACCAGGTTGGCCAGCCCGGCTGATAGGACGGCGATCACCAGCAGGTCGGGCAGCGTCGATCCATCGGGCAGGAGGTCGGCGACCGCCGTGCCCAGGCCGTGGCGGCTGGCCGCGGCCACGATGACGCCCAGGCCGAGCACGAAGACGAGGAATCCCGGCTCCATGGCCCTGGCCAGCGCAACCAGGACGGCGCGCCTGGGTCGGAGCACGGGCGCGGTGATGGCCAACGCTCTGGTCACCGCGATCCACACTGGCGCGATGTCCAGCGCCGAGCTGAGAGCGAACCCGGCCAAGGTCAGTGCCAACACAGCCAGGGGAAACCGAGGCAGGCCCTGCGCGCGCTCCCCCGCGCTGGGCTCGATCGGCGCCGGCACCGCGGGCACGGCGAAGCGGCGTGAGATCCCGATCCACTCGACCGCGACGGCGGCCATCGTGGGAAGCGTCATCAGGGCCGCGAAGCGGACAAACGACAACCGGCTGGCGTGAAAGGCGAGCAGGTTGGTCAGGTTGGAGACGGGCAGCAGCAATGAGGCCGAGTTGGCCAGGTGCGTGCAGGCGTAGAGTGGTGCCCGCGTGTCGGTGCGCAGCCGGCGCGCGGTGACGAGCACGATCGGCGGCAGCAGCACCACAGTGGCGTCCAGGCCGAGCACGATCGTGACCAGGCTGGCAACCAGGAAGACGAGGGCCAGCAGCCGCCGGGGGCGCCCGCGGCAGTGGCGGGCGATCAAGGCCCCAACGGCGGCGAACAGCCCCTGTCGCCGGCAGCCCTCGGCGATCAGCAGCAGCGCCGCGAGAAAGCCCACGGTGGGCCCGAGTGCGCGTACCGCGTTCGTGGCCTGATGGAGGCTGAGCCCCCCGGTGATCACGATCAACAGCGCGCCGGCCGCCGCCACGGCCGCCTCGGACACGTGGCGTGGGCGGACCACGGCCGCGCTCAGCGTGAGGGCCAGCGTGATCAGGGCGAGAGCGAGCGCGAGCCCTCCGGACACGGCTACGGTGAAACCGCCGGGCTAGCGCGGCGGCCGGGAAGCCTGCCACACCGACAGGCTGAGCATGAGCAGTGTGGCCACCGGCAGGATCCACCAGGCCGACACCGTCGACCCCGCCACGATCGCCGTCACGCTGATCGCGATGACCACCCCGGCAGCTACCC
>JAXDGI010000282.1:0-3634 GCA_034665145.1 Solirubrobacteraceae bacterium | reverse complement strand
CATGACCGAGCTGGCGCTGGATACGAGCAACGGCACGCCCTCGCGCGACATCTCCACCGCGTGAGCGTGACGCAGCTGATGGGGCGCGAAGCGACGCCGCACGCCGGCTCGCGCTGCGGCATCGTGCATCTGGGCCCGGACACCGGCGGACGCCCACGGGCGACCGCGGGTTGGGCCGCGCAGCACGCAGAACAACGCGCCGACCGGCAAAGTCGCGCGGAGCTCCAGCCAGGGGCTGAGTTGCTCCCAGGCCCATCGGTCGCGGAGCTCCAGCCAGGGGCTGAGTTGCTCCCAGGCCACATCGGTCCATCCCGACCTCGGTCGCTTGCCGCCCTTGCCTCGTCGCACCAAGATCGCGCCCTCGGCTCGGGTCCAGGTCACTCTCGTTTAGTGCCAAAGGCTTCGCCGATACGAAGGCCCGCCCGCCAGAGCACCACGATCAGGCCGCGCAGGCGAACCGCGTCGGCATCATCGCCGGCCGCGCGCATCACGGCAATGATCTCCTCGACCGTCGGCGGGTCAGCCGGATATCGCAGTCCCTTGTTGCGCGGCGGGCGCCCCTGGTGGAAGCTCGACAGCGTTGCAGGTGAGCGACGCCGGCCGCAGGCGTCCAGCAGCATTGGTGATGACATGCGTCCTCCCTCGGACGATCGTTGACACATCGATCGTCGCGCTACCAACCCAGGTGGAGGCGACTCGGATCTCCTCGCGGCGCCAGCGAGCGCAATCGCGCATTGCATCGTCACGAGCGGCGACCGCCTGCGGTGAGATCGCCGCCCCGACGCCGGACCCGCGTGCTGGCGAGGACGGGTGACACGCATTGTTTGAGCCCTGCTCGGTGGGAACGGGTGCCGGCTTACGAGCCCGGCTCAGGTTGCTCAGTTTCGTCCGAGCCGCGGGGCTCGGAGTGAGCTTGGGTGCCAGCCCGCGCGAGGAGTCGGTATGAGTCAGGCCAGGTTCCGATTCCTGTCAGGGTTTGGACGTTGTGCGGACCCTGCTGCTGGTGTCAACGAGCAGTTGGAGCACCTCACCGATCGTCCGTTCTTGACCGACCCCTCCTCGCAGAGGCAGGTGGTACTGGATGTGGTAGCGGTTGCGGTTGCCGTCCTTGTTCTTGACGACATAGCCGGCGTCCGTGAGGTCCGTGACGATGCCAAAAGCGGTGCGCTCGGTGATTCCAAGGGTCGCGCCGATGTCGCGGAGGCGTACGCCGGGGTCGTGGGCGATGCAGAGGAGGGCACGAGCATGGTTGGTCAAAAAGCTCCACTCCGACATGACCAAGAGAATAACTTTTCTAGAACTTGATTGCTAGTTCTCTGAAACCGGAGTAGCGTCCCGCTTGACGTCTCGAGGCTTGGTTGTCGCTGGCCGCCAGGTTGCTCAAGCGTTAGCAAAAGGAGCCGGCCATGCTGGCACGCGCACGCAAAGCGGCGCATCCCCGGGCGACCAGGGCACGGGCGAGCCGGGAGGGTCTGAGCCCAGCAACGAGCGCCGCGGATTTGACGCCGAGTGCGGCGTGGTCGCGGCGTGTTCGGTGGGTGGGTGGGTTGATCCAGGCGGCGTTCGCCGCTTTTTGGTTGGTGCGCGGCAGTGCCGTCATTGGCGGAGGCGTGGCGGCTGTGCTGATCGCCGTGTCTGGAGTGATCGTGATCGGCGGGTTTTCCTACGCGATCAGGGCCGCGGCGGGTACCGCCCCCCGGCCGAGAAGCCCGGAGGGCAAGCGGATCGAGCGTGACGTGACGATCGCCACGGTGATTGAGTTCGCCGCGGCGATCGTTCTGCCCGTGATCGTCAGCTCGGCTGGTCATTCGGACTGGGTGCTGCCATCGATCGCGATCACGATCGGACCGCTGCTGCTGTGGCTGGACTACCGCGTGAATGTCCCTCGTTACCGTCCGGTCGGCTGGGCCCTGACCGTCGGCCCGGTGATCCTCGTCGCGGTGATATCAGGCCGCGCGCTCATTGCCACCACCGGCATCGCCGCCGGCGTTCTCCTACTCGGCACCTCACTCGCTGGCTTTCACGACCTCGCGGCGGTTCGGCGCGCAGCCGGGAAGACGAAAGCCAGCAAGGTTGTCCTGCCGACAAATGTAGGAGTTCAGCTATGAGCGAGGGTCGACTGCAGGTGGTGTTCGGGGCCGGGCAGGTCGGCCTTGCTCTCACGGCCCGTCTGGCCGAGCTCGGTCTGCCGGTTCGGGTGATCTCGCGACACCAGCCGGCGGCGCTCGCCGAGGGTGTGGAATGGCGGGCCGCCGACGCGAACGACCCCGGAGCCGCGACGGACGCCGCGAAGGGTGCTGCGGTCATCTACCAATGCTTGAACGCTCCGTATACGGATTGGCCGCGGAGCTTCCCGCCGTTACAGCACGGCGTGCTGAGCGCAGCTGAGCGCAACAGCGCGCTGCTGGTGAGCCTGGAGAACATCTACGGCTACGGCCCGACCGCGGGCATCGCGATGACCGAGGACCTCCCGCTCGCGGCGACGACCGTGAAGGGCCGAACCCGGGTCGCGATGACCCAGGAGCTGCTCGCGGCCGCCGAGGCCGGCCGCGTCCGGATCGCGATCGGGCGCGCGTCTGACTTCTTCGGTGCCGGGATCACCACCGGGACAACGCTGGGTGGACGGATCTTCGCCAATGCCGTGGCCGGCAAACGCGCTGACTTCATCGGCAACCCCGATCTGCCCCACACCTACAGCTACGTTCCCGACATTGCCGCCGGCCTGGCGACCCTTGGAACCGACGAGCGCGCCATCGGCGGGGTGTGGCACCTACCCGGCCCCGAGACCGTCACGACCCGACAGCTTCTTGAGCTCGTCGCTAGCGACGTCGGACACCCAGTCGGCGTCCGTACCCTGCCCAACCTCGCTGTCCGCGCCCTCGGCATTTTCAACCCCCTGATGCGAGAGCTCGTCGAGATGTCCTACGAGTTCGATGAGTCCTTCGTGCTCGACACCTCCAAGTACCAGTCCACGTTCAAGACGACCGCGACCCCACTCGCCACCGCCATCGCGGCGACCGTTGCCTGGTACCAGCATCGCGACAGCACCGCCGACCGATCGCAGGAAAGCCCGGCCTCATGATCCTCACCGATACGGCCGCCCTGGACGGCGCTCGCGGAGACAGCCTGGCTGCTGCCCCGTTTCCGAACGATCTTCAACTCCGTCACCGGTGAACAGATCGAGTTCACAGACGTCGGCGAGGACATCCTCCGCCTCGACTGGCGCAGCACTCCGGGCGGCGCGATCACCGAGCACGTCCACCCGCACCAGCAGGAGCGCTTCATCATTACCGAGGGCGAAGCGCACTTCACCCTCAACGGGGAGAAACGTGTCGTCGGCCCTGGCGAGACGCTTGATGTGCCGGCTGACGTCCCTCATTCCGAGGGCAACCCAGGATCGGTCGAGGTCGTTG
Organism: Solirubrobacteraceae bacterium; assembly: GCA_034665145.1. Classification (GTDB taxonomy): domain Bacteria; phylum Actinomycetota; class Thermoleophilia; order Solirubrobacterales; family Solirubrobacteraceae; genus Palsa-465. Next base: position 221 of record JAXDGI010000282.1, on the reverse strand, counting down.
GCGTGGTCGAGCTCCGCCCAGCGCTGCGCACGCAGCAGATGTTCGAGGCCTTCGCCGGCCTGGCGGCCGAGGGCAAGACCACGTCGAGGGGTGCGCCGAAGAACCCGCTCCAGCTCGGCGCCACCGTCTGGCACTTCCGCCACGAAAGCCGTGCGACTTCGCCGCCTATTTGGCTCCAGAACCTGCTCCTTGCGCCGCTGTCGGTGCTGGCGAAGGTGTTT
>JAXDGI010000281.1:0-3214 GCA_034665145.1 Solirubrobacteraceae bacterium | reverse complement strand
GGGCGCGTTCATTTAGCCGGCATCGGGTAGGGCGTGCTTGGCGTGCACAGAAGCGACCGCGGCTGCTCCTTCGCCCATCGCCGCGGCCACGCGCTTCATCGAACCGAGCCGGACGTCGCCCCCGGCGAACACGCCTGGAACAGAGGTCTCGAAGGGCAGGGGCCTGCGGCGCAGCGTGTCCCAGCGCGGTCCGAGGTCATGGTCGAGCTGGGTATCGGTGCGAATGAAGCCTGCTTTATCGGTGGCGATGTTCGGCAGCCACATCGTGTCGGGCAGCGCACCGATGAAGCAAAACAGCCCCGCGCTGGTCAGCGGGTGGTCGCGCCGTCGGGGCGGTGGGTAATGGTGACCGATTCCAGGCGCTCGGTGCCGTCTACGGCGGTGACTTCGGTGTGGGTAGCGACGGTGATGGTGGGATGGCTGACGATCCGGTCCACGAGGTAGGCCGACATGTTGGTGTGGATGCTCGCTCCGCGTAGGATCAGGGAGACATGGGCGCAGCGGTCGGCGAGGAACAATGCTGCCTGTCCCGCCGAGTTCGCTCCGCCAATCACCGCGACTGGGGACTGCGCGCAGCGGCGCGCTTCCAATTCCGTGGCGGCGTAATAGATCCCGCGGCCTTCGAATTCGGTCCAGCGGGGGAGTGGCAGTCTCTTGTAGCGGGCGCCGGTGGCGATGATGACGGCGCGCCCGGTGATGTGTGATTTGTCGTCGAGGGTCAGTTGGATTGAGCGGTCGGGCAGCGTTTCGAGATCCACCACCCGGTAGGGCGCGTACATCTGCGCACCGAATTTCAGGGCTTGGACCGCTGTCCGGCGAATGAGTTCGGCGCCGCTGATCCCGCGGGGAAACCCCGGATAGTTTTCGATCCGTGAGCTGGCGCCGGCTTGTCCACCGGGAGCGACGGAGTCGAGCATGATGGTGTGCAGGCCCTCCGAGGCGCCATAGACCGTCGCTGCCAAACCGGCTGGCCCCCCGCCGATTACGACGAGATCGGTCACTTCGGTCGCGGTATCCGACCTCGCCAGGCCTATGCGCTGGGCCAGCTGTGTCGGGTCGGCGTTGAGCAGGACCCCGTCGGGCAACAGCACTGCCGGCAGGTCTCCCGGTTGCAGGTCCAGGCTTGTGAGCATTGCCGTGCCGCGCGGCGAGTCCGCGTCTGTCCATCTGTGTGGCAGGTCCATTCGCTCGGCGTAGACCTGCAGCGTCAACGCCGGGGCCGAATTGCGATGGTCGATAATCTCGACGGTGTCGGCGAGCGCGGTCTTCAGCAGCTCGCGCCGGCTATACGATGCGGTCAGGATGATGTCAGAGAGCTCGGCATCCTGCGCCATGAGTTGCCGAAACGACTGCGGTCCAATGCGATAGATCGTCCCGGGCTCTCGAGCGCAGGCCGTGATGAACATGCGCTCTCCGGTGAACAGGCTCAGTTCACCGAGGAAATCTCCGGGTCCCATCTCGGCGATCCGAACGGGTGCCTGATCGGAGATGGCGTCGCAGAGCAAGTCCACTCGACCTGATTCGATGACGATGAGGTCGTAGCGGTCATCGCCCGGTTGATACAGCAGGTCGCCCGCGGCGAGGGTCTCGAGCGACCCGTATGCGCGCAGGCGGACCATCAGCGCCTGGCTCAGCGCGGGCCGGCGATCGGCGGAACCCTGCCCCGCTACCGCGTGTGCGTCGTCGTCTTGGGGCCGCGACGCTTTCATGCTGTCATCCGAGCGTGGGTGGCGAGGTGGCATCGGGATCGCCCTTGTCCGTTCGGCGGTGGTTGCGGATGAACGTTGCTTGACATCGAAGATGTTAGGTCGCGAGGTGGCGATCCGTCACCTATCCAGGTGACCGGGCTCGGGTTGGCTCAGCGGAGTGTGATGCCGGCCATGTCGATCGCGGCGAGTAGGGGTTCTGCAGCCCGCTGGTAGCGGGCTACCCACGGGTGGATGCGGCGCGTGGCTCTTGATCCTGCCGTGGAATGTGGCTGTCATGCGCCGCCATCAGCGCCGAGGTACTCACCTAAACGCATGATTGATCGCCGACAGGCAGCACGACATGCTAAGTGCCGCACGAATAATGCCTGTCGGCGTCCGGCTGTGCGCAGCCACCTCGTCGGGAAGGACTACCACGAGGGCCAATCCGCATCAGCTCGTACTGGACGCGGCTGCTGAGGCCGACGTTGATGCCTCTAGACCTGATGAAGGGAGCCAAGTTGGAACCGCAAGTGGCGGAGACCGAATTTACGTGCAAGCTCATCACGATCCGCTCCAAAAAGTCGTTTGCCGAAGTCACGGACGCACTGGAAAGCCTCTTCAAGATGGTTGATCTGCAAAGGTTGGCTGACATGACTGCGGCGGGTGACCAAGCAGGCATCCACGCGTACTTCGAAGAACTCTCCGGGGACCACGAGTTTTCGATCTTCTTCAAACTCGACCAAGGATCAACGCAGAGGCTGGCCGGTATTCCGATTGATTGCAGATTCTATTTGATCGGTAATGCCGTCATCGTCAACGGGCTTTTCCGGTACGGGGCGACCGCCGGACTGGGAGCGCCAGTGCGTGTCTGTATTTCGCAGAACGAGGGCGAACAGGTTCGCTTTGATCTCGATGAACATACGGCTTTCTTCAGTCAGTTCCCGGATCTCAGAGGCTCAAAAGTCCCCGGCATACTCGATCGAGACCTCGTCAAGTATCTGATCGACTTCGCTTCCTGACACCGATCCCGTCACCTATTCAGTTGAGTGCGCGACGGACAACCACCGGCAGTCGTGTTCGGAAGCTCAGCGAGCGGCTCACCTGAATAGGTGATCGACGGCCACGTTGCGACATGCCAGGGTCGGTTTCAGGCGTCTTGTTGGCTCACGACGCAACGACTTCGAAAGGCGAAATGGCCGAGATGAGCGAGCAAACCGGACACGGCCCTCGTCAAAAGAACTGGCTCTTCATCGCTTTGACCTTCGGTACGTGTTGAGAGGAGTGGTAGTGATGCGATCCCCGTCGGGCGGCGCGGCTGACCTTCGCGCTGAGGTGTTTATCGGCCCATTCCTCCCCTTCGAGCGTGGGAAGGGGACGTTCGCGGCGACCACGTCCACGCTCGTTTGCGGCTCGTCGGAAGCGGTGCTGATCGACGCACAGCACATCCGCTCCGACGTGGCCGCCCTGGGTGACCTGATCGAGCGGACGGGCCGGCGGCTGACGACGATCTACGCGACCCACGGACA
>JAXDGI010000280.1:0-24378 GCA_034665145.1 Solirubrobacteraceae bacterium | reverse complement strand
CTTGACCCCGTAGTTCTCGGCGGCGTGCGTGGCAAAGCTGCCCCAGCCACAGCCGACATCGAGCACGCTCTCCCCCGCCTGGAGACCGAGCTTGCGGCAGACGAGATCGAGCTTGGCCCGCTGGGCCTCCTCCAGCGTCTGGGCGCCGCCCTGGAAGTAGGCGCAGCTGTAGGTCATCGATGGATCCAGGAAGAGGGCGAAGAACTCGTTGCCGGCGTCGTAGTGGTAGCGCACGGCGTTACGGTCGCGACCGGGCGTGTGGCGCTCCCCGCTGAGCTTCAGCTCCGAGGCAGGCCGGCGCGGCGGCGTGACCAGACCCGTGGCCCGGATCACGGCGAGCCCGAGACGCGCGATCTGGCCCGGGGAAAACGACGGGGCCTCGAAGGTGTCGACGATGCGCAGCGCGCCCTCGATGTCGTCGGTGTCGATCAGGCCCAGGACATAGGCCCGGCCGAGGCCAAGCTCACCCGGTGCCCGGACGACATGGGCCAGCGCCTCAGGGGAATGGATGGCAAAGGTGGGGCCACCCGACTCAGTGGCCGGCACCAGACTCCCGTCCCAGAAGCGGATGGCAAACGGGCGCTGCGGAAGGGCAGCGGCCAGTTCACGGCGCAGGGGAGCCAGGTTCGAGAAAGCCACGGCAGGCGAGGTTAGTGCGGCCGCGCGGTCAGGCTTTAGACGGGGCCGAGCGCCTTGCCGGCTTGGCGAGCCGGATCGACGCGCACGACATCCCAGGCCAGGCCGGCCATCTCCAGCAGGCGGATCATCCCCGCCGAGGGGTCGAGCTGCCAGCGGCGCAGCCCATGGCGGTAGGAAGTCGGGAAGGCGTGGTGGTTGTTGTGCCAGGCCTCGCCCCAGGTGGGGATGGCCAGCCAGAAGACGTTGCGCGACTCATCGCCGGTGTCGTAATCGGCGCGGCCGAAGTAGTGGCAGACGGAGTTGATGCTGAAGGTGGCGTGATGCACGAAGAAGATCCGCGCCGCCCCGCCCCACAGCAGGGCGGTCAGCCCGCCGGACACGCTGCCGGTCAGCGCCACACCGAGGCCAAAGGCGGCGGCCAGGCCGAGCACCACCCAGAGCACGAACGTCCGGTCGACGAACTTGATCCACGGGTCGGCGAGCAGGTCTTTGGCGTAGCGCTGCTCATCGGCCACCTCCATGTCGGAAAAGACCCAGCCGACGTGGGCGTGCACGAAGCCCCACAGCTCGCCGCGCCATCCGTGTCGGTGGTCCAGATGCGGGCTGTGCGGATCGCCGGTCGCGTCGGAGAACTGATGGTGCTTGCGGTGCGTGGCCACCCAGTCGATGACCGGACCCTCGGCCGCGGCCGAGCCCAGAGCGGCGAACGCCGCCCGGGTCAGGCGATGGCACTTGAAGCTGCGGTGGGTGAGCAGGCGGTGAAAGCCCACCGTGACCCCGGAGCCGATCACCGTGTAGAAGATCGCCAGCACGAGCAGGTCCTGCCACACGAGCAGGCCACCGTTCCAGCCCAGCCACATGCCGAGTAAGACCAGGATCGGCGGCACGCCGGTAATGACCGCTGAGGCGAGCCGGTCGACGAGCGGCATCTTGACCGCTCGCACTGCCGCGGCGGGGTCGCGCGCCGTGCCGTCAGGGCAGGCGGGATCGTCCGACGCCGGAGCGGGCGCAGGTACGTCTGGCGGGGGGGGCGCGGCTAGCGCGCCGGGGGCGTGAGGTCGCATCGCGGTCGCGGCGATGCTAGCGGCACCAGCCGACGCCCGCGTCGCAACCCAGGCATTTGTGGGCCCTTGGGCCGCCACCTACAAGATCGGGCCCAGGGCGATGAGCCGCGGGGGCACGATGGGGAGCTCGCGGACTCGGACCCCCGTGGCGTGGTGGACGGCGGAGGCGACGGCGGCCGCCGTGCCCACGATCCCGATCTCGCCGATGCCTTTGGCTCCGAGCGGGTTGACCCGCTCATCGTGCTCGTCGACCCAGACGGCCTCGATGTCCTCGATGTCGGCGCAGCTGGGGATGTGGTAGCCGGCGAGGTCGTGGTTGACGTAGTCACCGAACTGAGGGTCGAGCAGGCTCTCCTCGTGCAGGGCCATCCCGATGCCCATGGTCATGCCGCCGATGAACTGCGAACGGGCGGTGAGCGGGTTGAGGATCCGCCCGGCCGCGAACACCCCCAGCGCGCGGGCGACGTGGACCTCCCCGCTGTCGGCGTCGACGCGGACCTTTATGAACTGGGCGCCGAACGAGTGGCGCGAGAGCGCGGCGTCGGCCTCGACGTCCTCGGCCGTGTCATAGCGGACCTCGGTTCCGGGCTCGGGCGTCCCGTCGCCGATCCGCTCGCGCAGCCGGGCGCAGGCGGCCTGGACGGCGCTCCCCCACGAGGCGGTACCCATCGAGCCGCCGGCCAGCATGGCCTGACCGAACTGGCTGTCCCCGATCTCCATGACCACCCGGTCGGGAGCGACGCCGAGGGTGTCGGCGGCGATCTGGGTGAGGACCGTGCGCGCGCCGGTTCCGATGTCGGCAGCGGCGATCGCCACCGAGAAGCGTCGGTCATCGCGCACGCGTGCGGTGGCCACCGACGGGCGCCGGCGTGCCGGGTACGTGGAGGCGGCAACGCCCGTGCCCGACAACCAGCGTCCGTCGCGGCGGAGGCCGGGGCGGGGATCGCGCTGTGCCCAGCCAAAGCGCCGGGCGCCCTCGCGTAGACAGGCGACGAGGTTGCGGCTGGAGAAGGCCAGCCCGCTCTCCGGGTCGCGCTCGGGCTCGTTGGCGATCCGCAGCTCGATCGGGTCCATGCCCAGGGCGATGGCCAGCTCGTCGATCGCCGACTCGAGCGCGAACATTCCCGGACACTCGCCCGGTGCCCGCATCCACGACGGCGTGGGCACGTCGAGGCGGACGAGCCGATGGGCGGTGCGCGTGTTGACGCAGTCATACATCTTGCGGGTGGCCAGCGCCGTCTGCTCGGCAAACTCCTGGACGGTCGAGGACTGCTCATAGACGTCATGGGCAACGGCCCGCAGGCGCCCATCCGGGCTCGCGCCCAGGCGCAGGCGCTGAATGGTCGGGGTCCGGTAGCCGGTGAGGGCGAACATCTGCTGGCGCGTCGTGGCCAGCTTGACGGGCCGGCGCACGGCCTGGGAGGCCATCACGGCGGCGATCTGGGGCGGGCGCGGCGTGCCCTTGGCCCCGAACCCGCCGCCGACGTGATGGGCGATGACCTGGACCTGCTCGGTCTCGAACCCGAACGCCTTGGCCAGCGTCTGGGCGGCCATGAACGAGCCCTGATTGGAGTCATAGAGGATGATGCCGTCCTCGCGCCAGGCCGCCACCGAGGCGTGCGGCTCCATGGGATGGTTGTGCTCGGCCGGGGTCCGGTAGACCTCGTCGACGGTGACCTCGGCCTCGCTCCAGGCGGCGTCAAACTCCCCCCGCTCAGTGTCGGCCGGGTAGGTCGGGTTGACCTTGTCGGGCTTGTAGAGGCCGGGGTGATCCTCACGCAGAACGACATCGTGGGTCTCCGCCGCCTGTTCGATCTCCAGGCGCTGCGCGGCCCGCTGAGCCATCTCGAGGCTGTCGGCAATGACGATGGCCACCACCTGTCCGCGGTAGGCGACCCGCGGCGACTGCAGGACGGCCAGTTCGCCCTCGGTGTCCTCGGCCAGCCGCGGGGCGTTCCCGGCCCAGATCACCGCCCGCACGCCGGCCATGGCCACCGCGTGTTCGGTATTGACCGCGGTGACCTCGCCGCGGGCGATGGTCGACTGGACCATCACGGCGTAGGCGAGCTCCCCCTGCGGATGGTGCTCGTAGGCGTAGCGTGCGGTGCCGGTCAGCTTCTCGTGGCCCTCGACCCGACGCAGGCCGGAGCCGACCGCGGGAGCGATGGTCGTGCTCATGCCGCCTGTACCAACTCGGTGAGGGTGCGGACCGCGACGCGGGTCAGTAGCGGGATCTTGTAGGCGTTGCCGGGCAACGGATCCGCGCTGGACAGCTCGGCGGCGATCGCGGCGGTGAAGCTCTCGGCAGTGGCTGGCTTGCCCTCCAGCGCCGCCTCGGCAACCGTGGCCCGCCACGGAATCGGGGCAACCCCGCCGAAGGCGAGACGGACGGCGGCGACGGTGCCGTCCGCGGCTGCGTCGAGCACGGCGGCCACCGAGACGAGGGCAAATGCGTACGAGCGGCGCTCACGCACCTTGCGGTAATGCGCTGCACCCGCGGGCGGCGCCGGCAACTCGACGGCCGTGATCAGCTCCGCCGGTGCCAAGCAGGTCTCACGCTGAGGATCCTCGCCGGGCAACCGGTAGAGCTCCGGCAAGCCCAGCCGGCGCGCCCCTTCGGGTCCCTCGGTGTGAACCGCGGCGCCGAGCGCGGCCAGCGCGACCGCCATGTCGGAGGGGTGGGTGGCCAGGCACAGCGCGGAGTGGCCAAGCACGGCCAGGTTGTGATGCTCGCCCGCTCGGGCCGGGCAACCGCTGCCCAGCCGGCGCTTGTTGCACGGCTTGGTCGGGTCCTGGAAGTAGACGCACCGGGTGCGCTGCAGCAGATTGCCCCCCACCGTGGCCAGGTTGCGCAGCTGGCCCGAGGCGCCGTTGAGCAAGGCCGACGAGAGCAGCGGGTAGCGGGCGCGAACGTCAGGGTCGACGGCCAGGACGGTGTTGCGCACGCCGGCTCCGATGAGCAGACCCCCGCTTGGCGTGGGCTCGATCCCGTCGAGGCCAAGATGGTTGACGTCGATCAACGTCCTCGGCGCCTCGACCCCGAGGCGCATCAGGTCAACGAGGTTGGTGCCCCCGGCCAGGAAGCGGGCCTCGGGCGTGGTCGCCTGAAGCGCCACGGCCTCGGCGATAGCGCCGGGGCGCTCGTACCGGAACGGTCTCACGATGAGGCCTCGGTGATTGCGGGCACGATGTTGGCGTAGGCCCCGCAGCGGCACAGATTGCCGCTCATGCGCTCGCGGATCTCCTCCGCCGTGGGCTGGACCTCGCCGCCGGGCGGGGTCACCGCGCTGGGCCAGCCCTGGCGCAGCTCCGCCAGAACAGCGGTGGCCGAGCAGAGCTGACCCGGGGTGCAGTAGCCACACTGGAAGGCATCGTGATCGAGGAAGGCCTGCTGCAGCGGCGACAGCTCGTCGCCGTCGGCCAACCCCTCGACGGTGGTCAGCGCGGCGCCGTCATGGGCCACGGCGAGCGCCAGGCAGGCGTTGGCGCGCTGGCCGTCGATCAGGATCGTGCACGCGCCACACTGGCCGTGGTCACAGCCCTTCTTGGCGCCGTGCAGGTCGAGCTGCTCGCGCAGGAGGTCGAGCAACGAGGTGCGGGTATCGACCGACACCGTGTGGGGGGCGCCGTTGACGGTCAGGGTGATCTCAGCCGTGATCGGCGCCTCGGGGTCGACCGGAAAGGACGGGCGAGGACTGATTGCCCTAACCCCCGATGCGAGTCGCCCGGTTCGCGTAGGGCCGGTAGGCCCGGCAGGGCTCGCCGCGCAGGCCCGGACAGGGGGGCAGCGGCGTGGACGCCCGGACCCCGGGTACGACCGGAAGGACGACCCGGGACGGGTAGCGGCGCGAGTGAGCGATCGTCACGAGCGGCCGGCCATGGGGTTGCGTCTCCGCGAACGCCCACACCGGCTGATCCCCGTTCGGGGCCGAGATGACCAGCCGGATCCGCGAGCCGCCGCGGTAGACATGACCCTCGTAGTAGAGGGGCACGACGACCTTGACGAAGCGTCCCCGGGGCAAGGCCCGCACGTCGGCGGCGCGCAGCGTCGGCACGGGGGCCAGCAACGTGCTCAGGCGGGGATCGAGCGCGCGTTCGTTGGCCCGCAGCCACCCGTTCTGCACGAACGTCTCCCGCCCGTCAGGACGAACCTCGCTGACCGTCACCTGCAGGTCGACGCTGGGGGCCGAGGCCTTGAGCCACAGTTGCACGGCGCCCCCCCCGATGACGGTGGTGGCGCGCCTGAGCGGCGCGCTCACGTACGCCGCGGCGGTGCCGGCCGGGTTCTGAGTCCACTGGTAATTGGGTGTGGTCTGCCACAGGCCGCTGCCATCGTCGTGACCCGTGTAGTCGGTGGCCGGCCGGGCGTGCGGGTTCCAGGTCCAGCGATCGCCGGTTGCCGTGGCCGGCGGCGCCCCGGAGAGCCGGCCCGCCGCGTTCAGGTACCACGACGTGGCCCGCGTGCCGGGAATCGGAAAACGGCGAAAGGAGGCCCCGAAGCCGGGATATGGCTGTCCGGGCCGGCGACCCGCCCCGTTGTCGAACAGCACCCGGATCGGCTTCTGAGCCTGGAAGGCGCGCAGCGCGCGGCCGTAGCTCGGCTGGGACTGGAGCGGATCGGCGGGCAGCGTCACGCCGGAGACGCCGAGCACACCCGAGTACAGGGCGGGGGCGAACGCCTTCTGGGCGTCGCTGAGGTGCGGCGCCCGGCGAGCCACGTAGAGCTCGAGGAAGTCATACCAGCGGTTGAACGTCTGCGGGTCGAGCGAATCGGTGTGGACTCCGTTGGTGAACGTGAACCACTTGCGGCGTGTGCCGGTGAAGTGCGCGGCCAGATCGGGGCAGTGCGCTCCGGTCTGCTCATCGGTAAACTGGCAGGCCAGGAACGTGGCGACGTGGATCCGCTTGACGAAGGTGATCGGGGCCAGCGGGTCTGCGACCGAGGGCACGTAGTAGTGGTTGGTCCGGATCTCGGCGATGAGGTTGGCCGCCTCGCCGTGCAGGGCCTGGTTGGCGGCGCAGGTCGCGTCGCCCTGCTGGATGCGCTGCAGCGCCCAGGGCTGGCCGCCGTGGGCCGAGGCGGGCCGGGCGTCGTGGACGCGCTGCTCGCCCCAGGCAAGCGCGAACCCGGTGTTGAGGATCCCGCCCGGGTACAGCGTCGTTGCCGTGGCGTCGATCGTCGACAGCGGTGTGATCGCGGCCAGGTGCGGCGGGTCGGTGGCGGCCACGAACAGCTGGCTGATGGCCCCGTAGCTGACCCCGAGCATTCCCACGCGGTGGTGCAGGACCCAGGGCTGACGGGCCACGGTCTCGACGATGTCGTAGCCGTCCAGGCTCTGCAGCTGCTCAAAGTAGTCAAAGGCGCCGCCCGAGCAGCCGGTGCCGCGCATGTTCACGTCGACGACGGCAAAGCCGAGTAGGTTGGCCACCTGGGCGATGCCGCTGTCGGGTCCGTGAGGGTCGGCGTAGCCGTAGCCCGAGTACTCGACGAGCGTCGGGTACGGCCCCGCGCCCCCCGGCAGGTGGACATCGACGGCCAGGCGCGTCCCATCGCGAGTGGTCAGGTAGCCGTAGCCCTGAGCCGGAATCCGCTGACCGTAGAACCGGGTGCTGGGTGGCGCGGGACGGTCGCTGAACACGGTCAGGCGACCGGAGTGGACCGCTCCCTGTGAGACCACGTAGCCGCGTCCTGGCACGACGTGGCGAAACAGCACCCCGCCGAGATGGTCGGCCCGCTTGGTGGCGACAACCCGTCCGCGCGGGCTGATCAGGTTGACGGGAAGACCGCCCTTGAGATCGGTGGCGTAGACCTGGTCGGCGCTGCCGTGAGCGCCCCGGGCCTGGGCGCCGGCCGCGGCCGCGAGCAGGGTCAGCAGCGTCACGAGCAGCCCCGCGACCCCCACCCGGCGCAGGCGCTCCGGGTTAGCGGCCAACCGTCCTCGTCAGCGCACGAGCCCGGACGGGGACCGCGGCCAACGCCTCGCGCGCCTGAGACAGACCGGCGCGCAACTCGGTGTCACCCACTTCGACCGGAAGCATCGAATCCTGCAGATCGGCGATCGTCTGATCGGCCTCACCGGAGGCGAGCACGGCGCGGTCGATGAGCGTCTGGACCGAGTGTGATGGTGCGGCGGGCTCACGGGGAGCAAAACTCCGGGTCGGCAGCCCGGTGCGCGCCGCGAACTCGTTGTGAGTGCGCTGGATACGCCCGTAGGCGTGCTGCACGGGCCGGAACAACTGCTCCTCGAGCACATCGGCGGCGCGCTCGTCGAGGTGCTCGTAGGCCTCACCGAGGGCCGCCATCGAGACGGCGATCTGCTCAGTGGCGATGGCCATGTCGTTGAGCACCTTCTGGCGGGCTTCGACGGTCGTATACGTCATCCGGACCGGAGCTTAGTCCTCTGCGACCGCCGGCAGGGGCGCGGGGAAGAACTCCAGAAAACGGTCCAGCTCAGCAGCGTCGCCATCGAGGGCCAGGGCGCCGTCGCGGCGCGCTTTCGCGCTGGAAACACCGTGCCAGAGGACCGCGGCCAGCGTGGCCGGATCGGAGTCGAGCGTGAAGCTCGGTGTGGCGGCATGGCCGCGCGTGACGTCGAGCCCAGCTGCGCTCACCCCAATCACGAACGCGTGCTCGCCGATATTGAGCTGGTAGCTCGCGGTCCGCGGCCGCCCCGCCGGAGCGTAGGTCGTCTCGAGCGCGAGGACCAGCGCGTCCGGGCTGAGCGGGCGTGACGGGTCGGGCAGCGGCGCCTGACTCCCCCATCGCCCGAGGGCGAGCAGCACCGGCTCGAGCTCTGACCCCCACTCGGTCAGCGCGTAGATCCGGGCCGCCGCCGGTGGCGGGAGCCTGCCCCGCCGGACCACTCCGGCGGCCTCGAGGTCACGCAGCCGTTGAGCGAGTACGTCGGGACCGATCCCCGGCAGTCCTGTCCGCAGATCCGTGAAGCGCTTGGGACCCAGCGCCAGCTCGCGGACGACGAGCAGCGCCCACCGCTCGCCGATCCGGTCCAGAGCCCGGGCGATCCCGCACGAGTCGCCGTATGTGCGCTTGTCAGCCATGCGTCATCCCACGCCTCGAGAATTTAGGTTGGTATTTCCAACTAACTGGTATGATATCGCAACTAATACCGCGAACAAGGAGGTCCTCCCTTATGAGCAAGCGCACCTCGTACCCGCACGGCGTGCCCTGCTGGGCCGAGACTCTCACCGACGACGCCGAGGCCGCCCAGCGCTTCTACGGGGGGCTGTTCGGTTGGACGTTCGCCGGCTCAGGCCGCCAATCGGGCGGTCCCTCCGCCGAGTACTTCGTAGCCCGACTCGACGGCGACGACGTGGCCGGGATCGCGCCGCTGCCCGGCGGGGAGGAGCCGCCACCACCGGCCTGGTACACGCATGTCGCCGTCGATGACCTCAGCGACACCACGGCCCTGGCCCGCCGGGCCGGCGCCGAGGTCGTGCTCGAGGACTGGGATGCCTCCCCGGCGGGCCGCCTCGCCGTCCTGGCCGATCCCTCGGGCGCGGTCTTCTGCCTCTGGCAGGGCCAGTCGCGCCCGGGCGCGGCCCGGATCAACGAGCCCTCGGCCTGGGCGATGAGTCTGCTCTCCGCGCCCGACCCGCCGGCCGCCGCGGCCTTCTATCACTCGGTCTTGGGCTGGGAGGCAGACCCGTTCGACGCGGGTGAGGACAGGCCGACTTGGCTGTTTCGCCGCCCGGGCTACGTCGGCGGTGAGCCGGCACAGCCTGTGCCCCGCGACGTCGTCGCGGCGATGACCACCGCCGAGGGCCCGCAGGGACGCTGGGACGTCGATTTCTGGGTGACCGATGCCCAGGCCGCGGCGGCCGCCGCTCCCGGCCTCGGCGGCACGGTCTTGGTTGACCCGGTGCAGAGCGGGGGGTTTAAGCGGACGGTTCTGGCTGATCCGCAGGGCGCACAGTTCTCGGCGAGCCAGCTCCTGTTGGCGGGGTGAGCGGCGAGGGGCGGCGCGCGTCGGAGAAGCGCCAGCAGAACCCGGCGGTGACGGCCGACACGATGGTCACCGCCGGCCAGGCCCCGATCGCATGGCCGAGCACGTGGGACAGCGCAAAGGCGCCGAGCCCGACCACGGTCAGCCCGGTCGCCGTCCGGCGCCCGTCCCGACGCCACCACACGGCGATGCACGGCAGCCCGCACGCGGCCATGAACACTCCGCCGAGGGGCCGCGAGCCGCTGGCCAGCGCCACGGCAAAGCCGCCCATCAGCCCAGTTGCGGCCAGGGGAGCCGTGGTAATGCGGTCGGCGCGAAGCGAGACGGGCATGGTCCGATGATCCCACGGCGCGTCCCGGCGCGCTCCCGACGGCTCGTCAGAACAGCTCGCGCCAGGTGAACTGGGGGTCATAACCGAGGATGCGGCGGGCCTTGGCGATGTCCAGCAGCGTGTCGTTGCCCTGGACCCCGTCGCGCACCGGCACCTGCGGGAAGGCCTCGGCCATCAACTCGAGGCTGGGCCGGCGCATGACCGTGTCGGCGGCAGCGATGATGAAGCTGTCAGCACCCGCGATATCGGCCTCGAGGGCCAGGCGCACGCTCTCGGCGACGTGGCTCTCGTCCACGTACCCCCACAGGTTCCATTTGCGCAACTGCGGGTCGTCCTGGAAGCCGGGGAAGCGCTCGTAGTCAGAGCGGATCATCACGTTGGAGAAGCGCAGCCCGATGATCGGGATGCCGCTCCAGCGGTTGAAGGTGCGCGCCAGCTCCTCTCCCACCACCTTGGAGAGCGCGTAGCTCGTCTCGGGCCGCATGTGCGCCTCGTCGACGGGGGCGTAGTCAGGCGGGTGCGCGAAGGGCAGGCCGAGCGTCGTCTCGCTCGAGGCCCAGACGACACGGCTCAGCCCGAGCCGCTGGGCGGCCGCGAACACGGCGTGCGTACTCGTCGCGTTGGTGCGAAAGATCTGGTCTGCGGTGGAGTGCGCCGGCGAGGGAATCGCCGCGAGGTGCACGACGGCCTCGATCCCGGGGAGCGTGTCGCCGCCGCTCAGTGCCTCCAGCGCCTGACCGAAGTCGGTCACATCGGCGCGCAGGAAGGGAATGGCCGCCTCGGGGCTCGGAGACTCCGGCGAGGGCACCAGGTCGATGTTGAGAACCTCGTGACCGTGCTCGGCCAGGTCGCGGACGACGACCCGTCCGGCCTTCCCGCTGCCCCCCGTGACCGCGATCTTCGCCATGACCTAAGCCATAGCACGCCCACCGCCGTTCGTGTCGACCCGGTTTGCCGGCGGCGGACCGAGGGGTAGCCGCCTGTCATGCCCTCTCTCCTTCCCACCCGCAAGGCTGGCGTGCTCCCCGCCGACCGGCGGGTTATCCCGCTCGCCGGGCAGATCGCCCAGGACACCGCGCTGGCCGCGCTGATCGGCGGGAATCTATTCGGGCGCTTTGCCATGGCCCCGGCGCTCACGGATATCAGCGACGCCGCTCAGCGCGGCCAGGTCCTCAACCGAGCCTGGCGCCGCTACGGCACCGTCAACTCGGCGGCGCTGGTCGGTCTGGTGGCCGGGTGGGCCACGGCCCGCCGGGCCGAGACGGTGTTACCGGTGCCCAGCTCCGGCCGCCGGGTGCTGCTGACCGCCAAGGACGTCGCCGTTGCCACCGTGGTCGTCAGCGGCCTGGCCTCGGCCGCCGGCGGCGTTGCCTTTGCCCAGCAGGCGCCAGACGGAGCCGTGCCGATGGCCTCGGGAAGCGATCCGTCGGCCCAGACGCCGGGAAGGGCGGCCACGCTCAAGCGCCTCACGGGCGCTCTGGCCAGCCTGAACCTCGGCGCCGAGCTGAGCCTGGTCGCGATCAACGCTCTGCTGCTGCGCAGTACGGCCCGGTATCTGATCACGGGCTGACCCTCCGGCCGCGGCCTACGTAATAATCGCCGCAGACGCGCGAGGTGAGCCACTGCACCTCTTCTTCTTCGACCTATAGGCCTGACTGAGAGGAGCTCACGTGGCCACCACCACCCCTGAAACCGCGCCCCCCCGGGGGCCCGAGGCCACCGCCCGCCTCGACCGCTGGTTCGAGGTCAGCGCGCGCGGCTCGAGCTACCGCGCCGAGGTGATCGGCGGCGCGACGACGTTCCTGACACTCGTCTACATCGTGTTCGTCAACCCGTCGATCCTGTCGGGCACGGCCGACCTGGCCGGGACCAAGCTGCAGTTTGACCAGGTCCTGGCCGTGACCGCGCTGGCCGGGGGGATCCTCACGATCCTCATGGGCGTGTTCGGGCGCTACCCGTTTGCCCTCGCCTCCGGCCTGGGCCTCAACGCCTTTGCCGCCGCCGAGGTCGCCGCGCACCGCGTCACCTGGGGCTCGATGATGGGCATCTTCGTCATCGACGGCGCGGTGATCGTCGTGCTCGTCGTGCTCGGGCTGCGCGAGCGGATCGTCGATTCGATTCCCTATGACCTGAAGCTGGCCATCGGGATCGGAATAGGGGCCTTCATCACCGTCGTCGGCCTCAGGAATGCCGGCTTCGTCGTCTCGGGCGGCGAGCTGGGTACCCTCGGCAATCTCCACACCGGGAAGATGCTGGTGTTTGTCGCCGGTCTGCTGGTGACCTGGACGCTCTACACGCGCGGCGTGCGAGGGGCCCTGCTGATCGGCATCGTCGGCGCCACCGTCCTGGCCACGGTCATCAATGCGATCGACGGCTACCACATCTGGACCGACGGCACGGCCCGCCTCCCCCAGGGAGCATGGCTGACCAGCCCTGACCTCGCGCTGGCCGGCGGGCAGGGGGTGGCGTTTGACTTCGGCCGGCTGGGGGCCGGCGCGGCGATCGCCGTGATCCTGGCCGTCGTCATGTCTGATCTGTTCGACAACGTCGGCACCTCGGTCAGCGTCGGGCGCAACGCGGGCATGCTCGACGAGCAGGGCCGCCTCCCCGGCATCCGTACCGCCCTGGGCATCGACGGCTTTGCCGCCATGCTCGGTGGCTTCATGTCCGCGTCCTCGAACACCACGTTCATCGAATCGAACGCGGGCGTCGCCGCCGGCGCCCGTACGGGGCTGGCCTCGGTGGTCACCGGCGTCCTGCTGTTGCTCTGCATGTTCATCTCGCCGATCGCCGGAATCATCCCCACCGAGGCCACGGCTCAGGCGCTGGTCATCGTCGGGGTGATGATGTTCTCGCTCGTGCGCGACCTGCGCTGGGACAACACCTCCCCCCTGGCCACATTCGCGACGATCATCGTCATGCCGGTCACCTACTCGATCGCCAACGGCGTCGGGGTAGGGGTCATCCTGCACACGCTGACCGAGATCCTGCGCGGACGCCGTCCGAACCCGCTGCTCATCGTCTTCACGGGCTTCTTCATCTGGTACTTCGTGCACGGGACGGTCTGAGCCGCCCGGCCTGGTCGGTCGCCCGCGCCACGCTGACCGCCCGCGCTTCCTGGTCGCCCGCGCCACGCTGGCCGCCGGCGCTCCCTGGTCGCCCGCGCAACGCTGCCCGGCGCCATGGACGTGGCGAAATCTATGTACCCCCAGGGGTGACCAGGATTCGCCGCTGGGCAGGCCGGATCGCCTACGCGAGCGGGCGCTCGAGCAGCCGGCGCGCCGCGTGAGCGGACGCCTCCGGGTCAGCGACCCGCAGCGCCATGGCCAGCGCCTCCAGGTCGCCCTGGTCGCTGGCCGGAGTGTTTAGCCGCGCGTCGAGCTCGGGGTGGGCGGTGACCCCCTCGAGCAGGCTGTTGAGGGCCAGGCGATAGGCGACGTTGGCGGCGGCATCGACCAGCTCGGTCCAGAGGCACTCGTTGGCCCGGGCACGCTGCGGAAGGTCGACGGCGGCGGCCGCCGCCTCGGCCAGGCGCGCAGCCCGTTCGCGCTGGTCCGGTGACGCCCGTTCGGCCGCCCGGCGGGCGACGTCGGCCCCGATGCAGGCCCGGAGCTCGACGATCGCCCGGGTGAAATTCGCGTCCATCTGATTGCCGGAGTCGCGAGCCAGATCAGTGATGAGCTCAAGACCGCCGGTCGCGTGCCAGTCGAGCACCCGCGTGGGACCACCGTGGCTGACCTGGACCAGACGCGCCTGCTGAAGGCGGTTGAGCGCTTCCCGCACGGCGTGGCGGTTGACCTTGAGCTGATCTGCGAGGTCGCGCTCGGACGGCACAGCGGCTCCGGGGGCGAGCTCGCCACCGAGAATGCGGTCGCGCAGATAGGCGTGAACGGTGTCTGAGACCCGGGTTGCCACGCTCACAGACTACTGGTATAACCAGTTCGCGCGTGCTGCCGATCCTCATCTATGCCATCCCCTTCTTCGTGCTGCTGCTCGTGGTCGAGTACGTGTCCTTCGTGCATGCTGGGGAGGATGCGCTGGCCGGCCTGGTCGGCTACGAGGCCCGGGATACGCGGACGAGCGTGACCATGGGGCTGGGCCGCGTGGTCGTCGACCTGCTGCTCAAGGTGGCGATCGTGGCCGGCTACGCGGGGTTGTACGAGCTCAGCCCGTTGCGCCTGCATCCCGGCGACTGGTGGTTCTGGCCCCTGCTGTTCGTCGCCGATGACTTCTCCTATTACTGGTATCACCGCGTCCACCACGTGTGCCGGGTGTTCTGGGCCACCCACGTGGTTCATCACTCCTCACAGCACTACAACCTCTCGACGGCGCTGCGCCAGCCGTGGATCTCGATCAGCACGTTTCCTTTCTGGATGTGGATGCCGCTGGTCGGCTTCCCGGTCTGGACCGTGCTGCTCGCCCAGAGCTGGAATCTGATCTACCAGTTCTGGATTCACACCGAGCGGATCGCACGCCTGCCCCGCTGGTATGAGGCCGTGTTCAACACGCCCAGCCATCACCGCGTCCATCACGGCGCCCAGCAGCAGTACCTGGACCGCAACTACGGCGGCGAGCTGATCGTCTGGGACCGCCTGTTCGGCACCTTCGAGCCCGAGGGTGAGCGCGTGCGCTACGGGCTGACCAAGAACATCAACACCTTCAACCCCGTCCGGGTCAACTTCCACGAGTACGTGGCCATCTGGCACGACCTGCGGCTGGCCCGCAGCTGGCGGGACCGGCTCGGTGTTCTCTTTCGCGGTCCGGGCTGGCGGCCGGACGCTTCGCTCGAGCTCTCAGAGCCGACCGGGCGCCGGCGCGCGCCGGGCCCGCGCCCGGACCTCCGCGTCTAGCCCGCCGCGCCCGGACCTCCCGCGTCTCGCCCGCCGCGCCAGGACCTCCGCGTCGTGCTAGCCGGCCGCGGCCGGCTGCGGATCGGGCCGAACCACCACCGTGTCGGCAATGCGGATGATCTCGTCGACCGGCAGCTCGGCGAGCTGCGCATGCTCGCGGATCGCCTCCGGGCTGGTGGCCTCGTAGATGCAGACCGTGCCCACGTTGCCGTCCTTCTCGTTCAGCACATAGCTCCGGATCCAGCGGACATCGTTGGGCATCTGCTCGTCACCGACCTTCGTCGACCGCGCCGCGGCCTCCTCAAGCTCGGCCCCGGAGCGCCACCCGCTCCGCCGCAGAATCGCGTACAGCTCCATCCCGGTCCTCCTTTATGGATACGGCGGCCCGATCCAGCTCCCGGTCGCGGATTGGCACCGCGGTGCCGACCTTACTCCCGGAGCCCACCGGTTGCCAGCTCGCTCCCGCCATTGGGTCCGACTGGACGTGGCGTATCTAGGTGTCCCCTGGGGGTACCTAGGTACGCCACGTCCCCGCGCGTAGGCCCCCGCGGGGACATCGCCCTCCCCGAGACATCGCCCTCCCCGAGACATCGCCGCCCCCGGGACGTCGCACTCCCGGGGGCATCGCCCTCCCCCCGCCGGGCCTACGGCGCACGGTTCCCGGTTGTCACCGGCGAACGGAATGTGAATACTCCTCTTTGTGGATCGAGGAGAGACCCGGGCGCGCCGCCCGCGCTGGCTGGCCGCGCTCGTGTTCGTCGCGGCCCTGCTGGCCGTGCCTGCGACCGCGTCGGCCCAGGGCTACAGCGTCAGGACGCTGCACGTCATCGTCGCCGTCGGCCCGTCTGGTCAGACCCAACCGTGCAACATCGTTGGTGACCTCTACAAGCCCGACGACGCCAGCGCCGCCCATCCCGACCCGGCCGTCTTGACCACCAACGGATTCGGCGGCTCCAAGGCCGATCAGGCCGCCATGGCCAAGGAGCTCGCCGCCCAGGGGTACGTCGTCCTGTCCTACTCGGGCCTGGGCTTCGGCGGCTCGGGCTGCCCGTTTGAGCTCGACGACCCCGACTGGGACGGCAAGGCGGCCAGCCAGCTCATCACCTTCCTGGGGGGCGGCTTGGCCGCCACCGACGGCACCAAGGTGAACTACGTCGTCCATGACGCCGTCGCCCACGATGGCCACCACCATGCGTTCGATCCCCGGGTGGGGATGATCGGCGGCAGCTACGGCGGCGAGGTCCAGTTCGCCGCCGCCACCGATGATCCGCGGCTGGACACGATCATCCCCATCATCACCTGGAATGACCTCACCTATTCGCTTGCCCCGAACAACGCCAACCTGCCCGCCACGGTGCCGTCCGACAGCGTCACCGCCGGGGTGCCGGGGTCGGCCAAGTACATCTGGCTCAACGCCTTCTTTGCCGAGGGATCGGCTGCCGACGGGCTCCAGCAGCTCCAGAACGACCCCAAGGCCGATCTGACCGGCTGCCCGAACTTCAACTCGCAGGTCTGCGCCGCCGCCATCGCCACCGATGGGACCGGGGCCGCACCGGACTCGGCGATCACCCTCCTGCGCCATGCGTCGGTCGAGTCATACATGGGCCATATCCGGATCCCGACGCTGCTCGCCCAGGGTGAGAACGACACGCTGTTCCAGCTCCACGAGGCCACCGCCACCTACGAGGCGCTCCGCAAGCAGGGCACCCCGGTCAAGATGATCTGGCAGTCATGGGGGCACTCTCATTCCGCTCCCGCCCCCGGCGAGCTCGGCGATGGCTCGGGCGGCTATTCCTTCGTCGACAGCGCCGGCCATGCCACCTACGAGGGGCGCACCGTCCAGCAGTGGTTTGACCACTACCTCAAGGCCAGCCCCGCCGTCCCCTCGCTTGACTTCAGCTTCTTCCGGCCCTGGGTCCACTACACCGGTAATGCCGACCAGGCCTACGGGCGCGCTGCGGCCTTTCCGGTCGGCAGCGTGAAAACGTACGACCTGTCCGGAACCAGCGCGCTCGTCACGGCGCCGGACACGGTGCAGTCCGGCCAGTCGACGTTTGCCACCCCGGGGGCGGGCTCGCCCACCAGCTACAGCGAGATCTCGGCCGTGGAGCAGAACGCGGAGCCGGGCGGACCGCCGTATGACACCCCGGGCAGCTTCGCCGAATACGAGACCGCACCGCTCACCCAGAACACGGACGTGGTCGGGCTGCCCACCGCGTCGGTGAACGTGAGCGCCCCGGCGCAGGGGGCCAATCCGCTCGGCCCCGCCGGCGACCTCGTCCTGTTCTTCAAGCTCTACGACCTCTCTCCCAGTGGATCGATCACCCTCCCCGACAAGCTCATCGCGCCGGTCCGGATTCCCTCGGGCGGCGCCACCATCCGCGTCGATCTGCCCGGCATTGCCCACCGCTTCCCGACTGGCGATCGGATCGCGCTCGTGGTCGCCGGAGGCGACCAGGCCTATCGCGGCAACAACGTGGCCGGACCGGTGACGATCTCCACCTCGCCGGGGGCCCCGGGCGTGCTGCATCTGCCCGTGGCCAACGCCGGCTCCTACGGACCTGTCGTGTACGCCACGGCGCCGAAGACCGGCACCCGCGGCCAGGCGCGCTGCCCGACCGCGACCGGCAAGCTGAGCGGCCGCACGCTCGGACTCGTCCACCTCGGGATGACCCGGAGCGCCGCGCGCCACGCCTACCGCAAGAGCTCCTCGCGTCATCACCACTACATGGATTTCTTCTGCGTAGCGCCGAACCCCATCCGCGTCGGCTACGCCTCACCCAAGCTGCTCGGGGCAGCGCCGCGTCGCGAGCGTCACCGCCTCAGAGGCCGCGCCGTTCTCATCCTCACCGCCAATCGTCGTTACGCGCTGCACGGCGTACGTCCCAACACGCGGCTGGCCAAGGTGGCCGGCAAGCTTCACGTGGGCAAAGCCTTCCACGTCGGCCGGAATTTCTGGTACCTGGCCCCCAACGGCGCGAGCACCGGGATCCTCAAGGTCCGCCATGGGCGAATCGAGGAGATCGGGGTGGCCACCCGGTCGGTCACCTGGTCGCGGGTGATCGCCCGCAAGTACCTGCGGACGTTTTACTGAGCCCTAGCCGGACGCGACCCGGCAGTCCGCGGCATGAAACCGGCGCCGATAGGCCACCGTCCGGCCGCCGCGCAGTCGCAGCACGAAGCGCAACGTGAACGTGGATGGAAACCCCTCTCCGATGCGCACCCGCACGCTGCGCAGTCGTCGGCCGCGGGCTCGTCCAACCGGTCGTCGATCCAGGAGCACAACGGCGCGCCGCACCGGCCGCGGCTGGCGACGCAGAGCCAGCCGGCGTGATACCGCGGCACACCTACCGTAGGCCGCAATCGCCGCCCGGTAGGCGGAGTACGCCGGTTTGGGCGTGTAGTCGTCGCGCAGGAGCCCGTCGGTGGCGAAGCTCGCCGCCACTCCGGGCAGCGATCCGGTCCCCGTCGAGTTGGCGTCACGGAGATTGAACCAGCGGTAGTCGGACACATCGAACGTCCCGGAGTAGTCCCGGGCCGCGGCGACCAGCGGGCCGAGGGCGCCGGCCTGGGCCGCCTCGCTGGTGCCGGCGCCCGTCGGCACGCCGTTCTCGGTGATCCAGATCGGCACGCCCGGGGCGATTGCCGCCCTGGGCGCAAAGCAGCTGCGCACGGTGCCGAGCGCCTGAGCCATTTCCGCCCGGTAGCTGTCGCCGGGGGCCATGACCGGGGGGTAGACCGAGCCGGGATAGAAGTCCAGGCCGACGAAGCCGAGCGCGGCTCGGAATGCGGTCCCGCCGTGCGCGCCGAGGTAGGCGAAGAACGCCGCGTCGTCCTGAGGCGAGAACCGGTAGGCGTAGGTGAAGCCGAAGCGCAGTTGCCGGAAGCCATGGCTGACGGCCTCCGCGTGCGCCGCCTCGATGCCTCGGATCAGCGCATCCTTGGCCCCGGTGTAGCTCCCGTCAGACGTATTGGGTGAGAAGGTCAGGTTGACCTCATTGGTGATCGTCATGGCCACGACGTGGCGGTCGGGACCGAACACGTCGACGACATGGCGGACGTAGGCCGCCCAGGCGGCCAAGTTGCCGTCCTCCCCCGGGCCCGGGTGGTAGCGGACCTGAAGCTCCACGTCGAGCCCCGCGGCCGCGTAGCGCGCGACGAGGGCCTGGAAGTGAGTGATCCCGGCCTGGCCGTCTGACCAGAACAGCCGGTTGAGCCGCACGACGAGGACCCGCCTGGCAGCGTGCAGGCCAGCGGCGCCGGCCACGTCGCGCGCCAGGTCATCTGGCGCCGAGGGCAGCTGAATGCTCCCGGCGCTGCCAGCCACGCCGGGATCGACTCCGAAGCGCAGCGGCGCGCCAACCCGTGGCGCCGCACCACCGTACTGACCGGTGCAATACGCGTCGCCCGCGCGGGCCCGGCCAGCCGAGAGCGCGGTCAGCAGCCCGATGACGCCCAGGATGACCAGCGTGCGCGCGAGGCTCGGCCGCCCCACGTCAGGAGAAGCTGCGCAGGAAGCGCGCCGCGGCAGCGCGCCCGGCCGTCAGCCCGCGGTCGGCCACGCCGGTCTCCTGCACGCGGCCGCTGCGCACGTGCAGCACACCGCGGGCGCGACCATAAGCGGCGAGCAGATACCAGACGTTGCGGCCCACGTGGTAGCCACGACCGAGCCGCGCGACCCGGCGAGCGGCGCGCACAGTCATCCCCGGCCGGACACGCCCCAGCGCGTAGCGGCGGTTGGCTGCCAGCAGCAGCACGGCGCGCCCACTCACTCGCCGGCGCGTGTGGCCACTGAGCGAATGCAACTCGTGCCGCGACGGATAGCCGACCCGGATGCCGGCGCCGCGGCGCAGACAGTAGAAGTCAAAGTCCCGGCGGGCGCGTCGGCGGTAGCTGCGTAGTTCCCGATGCACGCGCGCCCGCGTCTGGCCAAGCGCCACGGGTCCCAGTTGTCCGGCGTGCAGCCGGCCGGTGACGGGCGCGCACCGCGCCACGCGGTTGGAGGCGGCCACCGTGATGGAGGCCACCGCGCCCGGGCAGTCGGCACCGTTGACCGAGACCGTCACTGACTGGGCAATGTCGCGCTCGTCGTGCCCGATCTGGATCCCGTAGCAACCCGCGGCCACCTGCCAGCCGTGTGCACCCCAGTACGAGAGGGCGCGCGCATCAATCGGAAAGTTGGCCTGAACGGTCTGGCCGGGAGCCAGGTTGAGATGCTCATAGCCCTTGAGCTGATGGGGCGGCTCTCCCGTCGAGGCCGGGGCGGCGATGTACATCTGGGGCACATCGGCGCCCGCGCGGTGGCCGGTGTTGGTGACGTTGATGCTGACCGTGGCCAGGCTCGAGCCGGACGGATGGGCGCTCACCTTCAACCCGCGGTAGGTGAAGCTCGTGTAGTCCAGGCCATAACCGAAGGGGAACAGCGGCGTGATGTGCTTGGCGTCATACCAGCGGTAGCCCACGAGCAGGCCTTCGGAGTAGTTGGACTGCGGCACGCCCTGGGCGTTGTTCACGCCCGGGTACTGCTGCGGAGATTGGGTCGGGATGTCGGCCTGCGAGCGCGGAAATGTCTCGGGCAGTCGGCCGCCCGGATTGGCATCGCCGAAGAGAAGCGACGCGATCGCATTGCCGTCCTGCTGGCCGGGATACCACGCTTCGAACAGCCCCTGGATGTGACTCAGCCAGGGCATGACCACCGGCCCGCCGGTGTTGAGGACAACGATCGTATGGGGGTTGGCCGCCGCCACGGACGAGATCAGGCTGTCCTGATCAACGGGCGAGGCCGTGCACGCGCCGCCCAGCGAGCAGAAGCCCGAGCTCAGGTCCATCCTCGAACGGTCGACGCCCTCGCTGTCCTCGGCGCCGACGAACTCGATGGCGACGTTGGCGGCGGTCGCCGTGGCCTGGGCCGCGCTGGCGTTGGAGCCGTCGGCGTAGAGGACGGTGTCACCGTTGGCGGCCGCCCGCTGTTGGATCCCGGCCAGCGGGCTCACGACGTCTGATTTGGCCGCCGTCTCGGGGATGTGACTCGAGCCGCCACCGTTGTAGAACTCCGCCGCCCCCTGAGGCCCCGCACCGGGTCCGATGACCGCGATCCGCTGACCGTGTGCGGTCAGGGGGAGAATCGCCCCCTGGTTCTTGAGCAGCACCGTGCCGGCCTCGGAGATCCGCCTGGCCAGCGCCACGTCCTGCGGCCGCTCGACGTTGGCCGCGGCGGCGGCCGGCTCGGCGGCGGCCGGATGGTCGAACAGGCCGATCCGGAACATCGCCCGCGTGATCCGCAGCACCATGTCGTCGAGCCGGGCCATCGACACCTGCCCGTTCTGCACAGCGGTTTTCAACGGGGCCGTGAAGTACTGGCCGGGCGAGACGTTCATCTCCATGTCGAGCCCCGCGTTGGCCGCGGGCACTGTCGAGTGGGTTCCGCCCCAATCGGACATGACAAAGCCGTCAAAGCCGAACTGGCGCTTGAGCACGCCGGTGAGCAGACCCGGGTTCTCGCAGGCGTACACGTTGTTGATGCGGTTGTACGAGCACATCACGGAGCCGACCTGGCCCTGACGGACGGCCGCCTCGTAGGCCGGCAGGTAGATCTCCTGGAGGGTGCGGTCGTTCACGTTCGAGGAGTCCGTCATCCGGTTGGTCTCCTGGCTGTTGGCCACGTAGTGCTTGACCGTGGCGATCACCGGATTGCTCTGGATGCCCCGGATCTCGGCCACACCGCCCTGGCCGGCCAGGAACGGATCCTCGCTCATGTACTCAAAGTTGCGTCCGTTGAGAGGGATGCGGTCGATCTCCACCCCGGGCGCAAGCTGCACGTTGATGCCCTTGTGCCAGGCCTCCCAGCCCAGCGCCTGCCCGAACTGGTACTGGAGTGACGCGTCCCAGCTCGAGCTCTGAGCGATGGGCGCGGGAAAGGCGGTCGTCCCTGTCTCCTGATCGCCCACGCCCTGGCCGGCATCGTTGAGGACCAGGTCGGGAATGCACAGGCTGGGCTGCGCGGGAATGTAACCGGCGGCACCGTAATGCGCCCAGATCGGCTGGGCCTGGGAGAGCATGGCCAGCTTCTGATCGATGTTCATGGCCGCGACCAATTCACTGGCCCGCTGGCTCGCCGACAGGGCCGTGTTCAGCCACGGACAGGCCGCCGCGGCGCCGCGCGCGGGCGCTGACCCGCCGGGCACCGATATCACCATGACGAGGACGGCTGCGACGCTCAGACCCCAACGGACCATTTCCCGGCGCACTCTCATCCGCGGTCAGCCTAACCAATCGGTGCGATCGCGGGTGCCGATCGTCCGGCCGCGCGTGGTTCAGAGCGCGAAGAAGACCGTCTCAGCGGGCCCCTGCAAGCGGATGTCAAAGCGGTATCCCGCCTCAGCCGGTTGGGCCAGGAGGGTCTCGCGACGCTGCTCGGGAACGGACCGCAGCACCGGGTCAGACGCGTTGGCCTCCGGCTCATCGGCGAAATAGATCCGGGTCACGCACCGGTGCAGCATCCCCCGGGCAAACACCGAGACCGCGATGTGCGGCGCCTGCATCACTCCTGTCGGGTCGGGGACGGCGCCGGGCTTGACGGTAAGGATCTCCCAGTGGCCATCGCCATCCTCGTATCCGGATCGCGCGAAACCCCGGAAGCCGGCAAGCCGGGATGGGCCGCCGTGTCCGTGCAGATCGGCGAAGCGCCCATCAGGGTCGGCCTGCCAGGTCTCGACGAGATTGTCGGGCACCGGCTCACCGGCCCCGTCGTAGACGACGCCGCCGATGGGGATCGCTCCGGGCGTGCCCGGGACCACGGCCTGCGGCCCGGTGGCGAAGGGCAGCCCGATGGCGAAGTACGGCCCGACCGTCTGTGACGGTGTGGTACCGAAGGTCATTGCGCCGCCGCCAGGGGCGTGGAAGCGGGCCCCCGCAGATAGATGTCGAACTGATACGCCGCCGCCCAGTTCGGCTCGGTCTCACGGATCGAGAACCGGGCCACCATCCGCGCCCGAGCACGCTCATCGCGGACCGAGTTGAAGATCGGGTCATAGGGAAAGAGCGGGTCACCCGGGAAGTACATCTGTGTCACCAGGCGCTGCGCGAAGGCGCGCCCGAGAAGAGAGAAGTGCACGTGAGCCGGACGCCACGCGTTGTGGTGGTTGCCCCAGGGATACGGCCCGGGCTTGATCGTCGTGAACCGGTAGCGGCCCTCGTCATCGGTGAGACACCGCCCCGCTCCGGAGAAGTGTGGATCAAGCGGCGCCGGCCACCGGTCCCAGCGATGGCGGTAACGACCGGCGGCGTTGGCCTGCCAGACCTCCACCAGTGTTCCCCGCAGCGGCTTGCCCTCGGTATCGAGCAGCCGTCCGGTGATCATGATCCGCTCGCCGATCGGCTCGCCCTCGTGCTGGGCGGTGAGGTCGGCGTCGACCGCGTCGGTAACCCGCTCGCCTCCCAGCTGCGGGCCGGTGACCTCGGTGATGGTGTGGGGCAGGTAGACCAGTGGCTCGCGCGGGTGACGCAGTGCGGTCGACTTGTACGGTGGGTAATCCAACGGTGGATGGGCGTGCGCCGGCTCACGCCGATATGAGGTGGGTGTCGCCTCGACGGCGCCCTGGACCCGGCTCGGCTCGGTCTCAGCCACGAGTCGGCTCCGCAATCGCCGTGCGCTCGAGCGGCAGCCCCACGTAGTTTTCGGCCAGGCTGCGCGCGGCCGCGCGCGATCGAGTCACGTAGCGCAGCTCCGCGAGTTGCAATTGGCGCCCGTAATCGTCCCCGCCTGGATCGACATGCAGCAGCTGAGTCATCCACGCGGCGAACTGCTGCGCTCGCCAGACGCGGGCCAGACAGCGGTCTGAGTACTCGTCCAGGCCGGTGCGTGATTCCCAGGCAAAATGGGCGACGAGCGCGTCGGCGAGGACGGTGACATCCGACACGGCCAGGTTGAGGCCCTTGGCCCCCGTGGGCGGCACGATGTGGGCCGCGTCCCCGGCCAGGAAGAGCCGGCCGTAGCGCATCGGCGCAGCGACGAAGCTGCGCATCGGCGTGATCGATTTCTCGAGCACCGGACCGTCGGTGAGCGACCAGCCGCCGGTGGCCAGGCGCGCGTCGAGCTCCTCCCACACGCGCCCATCAGGCCAGTCGTGAATTTCCTCCTCGGGGCCGACCTGGATGTACAGACGGCTGATGTCCGGGGAACGCATGCTGTGCAGGGCAAAGCCACGCTCGTGGCGGGCATAGATGAGCTCATCGGTCGAGGGAGCCACCTCGGCCAGGATGCCCAGCCACGCGAATGGGTACTCACGCTGCCAGCTGCGCCGGCGGCCGGCCGGTATGGACTCGCGACACACGCCGTGGTAGCCGTCGCAGCCGGCGATGAAGTCGCTGCACAGCTCGTGGTCGCGTCCCCGGTGGCGGTAGGTGACGACGGGCGCGCTGCCGTCAAGCTCGCTGAGCCCCACGTCGCGGCATTCAAAGCGCAGCGGCGCCTGACTGGACAGCCGGTGGGCGATCAGGTCCTTGGTCACCTCCGTCTGGCCGTAGATCGT
>JAXDGI010000279.1:0-12731 GCA_034665145.1 Solirubrobacteraceae bacterium | reverse complement strand
CCGGACGCCATGCGCAAACGTCACGGAAGTCCGGCCCACAGCGACACAACTGTGCGGTTTGTGCCGTGAGTGTGCCGCCGACGGGCGGCGTTCTCCGTGAGACTCTCTGTCCATGACACCGGGGAGGGTGATCACCGTGACGTGCGTGGCCAGCCTGACGCTGGCCGGCTGTGGCGGGTCGACGGGGCGCACGCCGCGACGTGATACCGGCGCCGCCCGGCCGGCGAGCACGGCTCCGTCGCCCAGCACGGCCGCGATGGCGGCGACCGCCGCCATCAGCACCTCGGCTCGGCGGCGGCCACGTCGCCGCCATCGCGCTCCCGACCCCGGACGGCTGCCGCAAACCCGCGAGCTTCCCTCGAGCCACACCCGCTCCTTCCACGCCGAGATGCAGGATCTGTGGGCGGCCGTTCTCACGGGGCGCACCGGGGCCGCGGGCTCGGCCTTCTTTCCGCAGACCGCCTACGCGCAGCTCAAGTCCATCGGCGACGCCGCGGCGGACTGGCAGGACCGGCTGTATGCCGACTACCGTCTCGACATCGCGGCCGCGCACGCTCTGCTGTCGGCGCCGTACGCGTCGACGGATCTGATCGGTGTCTCGGTGCCGGGCGAGTACGCGCACTGGGTCGACCCCGGGGTATGCGAGAACCGGATCGGCTACTACGAGGTCCCCAACGCGCGGATGATCTATCGCGAGCACGGTGAGGTGCGATCGTTCGGGGTTGCCTCGATGATCTCTTGGCGCGGACGCTGGTACGTGATCCATCTCGGCTTTGAGGGCAAGCTGTCGATCGGGGGTCGGGTGGACGCCCCCAGCGTCGGGGTGGGGGTCTCGGCGCCGTCGAGCGCCTGTTGAGCGGCTCGGGAGCCGACAGGCGGGATCAGCCAAGGTCGAGCCGGTACTCCACGAGCTCGAGGCCCAGGCCCGCGCTCCAGCTCTCCTCCTGGCTGCGCCAGCCGCGGCGCTCGTAGAACCGCCGGGCGCGGACGTGGCCGCTCGGCGTATACAGCCGGGCCCGGGTCATTCCCCTGTGCAGAGCACCATGACCAGGACACCGACCGGGCTGCCGTCGTCGGCGACCATCACCCAATCGCGCGCGATGCGCTGTGTGTAGTCATCGTCCATCGGTGCCGGCCGGCGACCGATGCGCGGTGGGTAGTGGCCGTAGGCCCGCTGGACAAGGGCGGCGAGCTCTGGGGCATCGGAGGCCCGCGCGCGGCGGATCTGCACTACCGCCACGCGGCGCCCCCACTCGCCAGTACAGGCGCGAGCTCGGCGAGGGCGGTGATCTGGGGCACTTCGGCCAGTGCGGGCCCGGGCGGCTGACCGGCACCGGCCCGGTTCAGCCATACGGCACCGAGCCCCGCGCCGCTCGCTCCGGCGATGTCCTTTGTCACGCTGTCGCCGACCATGATCGTCTCGGCTGCTGACGTGCCAGGGCCAGCGCCGGAACATCGAGCCGATGCTGTTCGGCCGCCGTATCCGCGGTGGCGTAAGAAGCGGCGACCGCGGCGGGCTCCTCGATCATCAGAGTCTCGTCGAGATCGAACAGCAGGGCGGCGGTCATGCCTCGACGCTGGTAGAGACGTGCTGCGCGGCGGAGGCGGTACTACGAGGGCGGGCGAAGAAGAAGCCAGCACTACGCGGCGGGGACCGACCTCGTCCCCGCCGTTTTGTCAGAGGACCGACCGCGGAGGGTCAGTAATAGTGTCGGCGACCACCGACGGCGCGTCCTGCGGATCCCAGCGCGAAGAGCACCACGCCAACGATGAGCAGGATGATCCCGATCGTGTACAGAACCGGGATGCTGGCCACTAGGCCGATGATCAGCAGGATCAGGCCAAGGACGATCAAATTGCACTCCTGACGGTCAGAGGGACTCGAAAACCGGAAGGGAAGTCTTCCCATTTAGCGTCTAGATACCCGGACTGGCCGGGTTCACTCGACGCTTCGGTACGGATGAAGACGTACTCGTCAAGACGTACGTCTCCCTTCTCCTCCAGTTCCCGAACGTGTCTGCTCTCTTCCCGATCGGTGGCCAAAAAAAACGCGGGCGTGCGGGCAGGAGCTGATCACAGGGCCTTGGCCAGGCGGACCCGATCAGCCTGCTCGGGATGCAGTAGCGCCTCCAGCCCGGACGCATAGTCAGGCAGCGCGAACACGGTGCCGTCGTGGGTGACGAGCAGGAAGCGGTCCATCTGGCGCAGGAAGGCGCGATCGTGAGAGACGGCAACGACCGTGCCCTGAAACCCCGCGAGCGCCTCCTCCAGCGCCTCTGAGGACTCGATGTCGAGGTTGTCGGTCGGCTCGTCCAAGAGGAGCAGGTTGTGACGTTCGAGCTCCAGGGCCAAGATCTCCAGCCGCGCCTTCTCGCCGCCGCTGAGCACCTCGTATGAGCGCCGGGCGGCGTCGGCCAGCCCGTAGCGGGCCAGGGCGCCCATCGCCACCTGCAGTCCGCCTCCGCCGACGCGCTCGAGCACGGCATCGAGGACGACGCGCCCGGCGAGGTCGGGGCGCGACTGCAGCTGGGTGAAGAAGCCCGTTGACGTGCGCGGGCCGAGCCGCAGCTCGCCCTGGTCAGGCGGCCGCAGGCCGGCCATCGCGTGCATCAGCTGGCTCTTGCCCGAGCCGTTGGGACCGATCAGCGCCACGCGCTCGCCGAAGTGGATCTCATCGGAGAATGGCCGGACCAAGCCCGAGATCGCGACCGAGCGCAGATCGATGACCCGCCGGGCTGAGTCCCCACCGGGCATCCGCACGGTGATCGCGCGGTCGGTCACCGGCGGGGGTGGAGGACCCGGTTCGCGGAAACGACGCCAGCGGGTCTCGGCGGCGTCGGCCTTCTTGGCCCAGTCGCTGGAGTAGCGCGCCCGCTCCTTGAACGTCTTCATCAGCCGGTACAGGCGGCGCTCCTCGTTGCGCCACCGCTTGACGGCGTCCCCGAGGCGGCGCTGACGCTCGGCGCGGGCCTCCGGATAGGTGGCGTACGAGCCTCCGTGACGCCACGCGCCGCTGCCCTCCAGGGTGAGAATGGCCCGGGCGGACCCGGACAGCACCTCCCGGTCGTGCGAGATCATCAGGACCGTCTTCTTGCTCGCTCGGATCCGGCCTTCCAAGCTCAGCTTGGCCGGGACATCGAGAAAGTTGTCGGGCTCATCCAGGAGCAGGACGTCGGCATCGGAGGCAAACAGCGTGTCGAGTACGAGCCGTTTGCGTTCGCCGCCCGAGAGGGTCACGGCGGCGCGGTCGGCCAGCTCGGCAAAGCCGGTCCGGACGATGCGCCGGCACGCGACGTCCCATTGCCCCTCGAGCTCGTAGCCACCGAGTGCCGAGAAGTCGGCGATAGCCGTGCCGAGCCGCATGCCGGCCACCTCATCGCCGTCAGCCAACGCGCGCTCCTCGGCGATGACCCTCTCACCCGCCTGCCGCAGCGCGGGCGGGGCGAGGGACAGCAGCAGCTCGCGGACGCTGCGCGCGTCTCCAGCCGCGCCGACATCCTGAGCCATGTAGCCGACGATCCCGCCCACGGCCGCGTCGCCATCGTCCGGAGTCAGCCACCCGGCCAGAATGCGCATGAGGGTGCTCTTGCCCACCCCGTTGGCGCCGACCAGGCCCACATGCTCGCCGGGGGCGAGGCGAAAGGAGACATCACTGAACAGCAGGTCACCCCCGGGGTGGGCATAGGCGAGATGGGAGACGGCGATGTGGGCCACGCCGCCAATGCTCGCAACTCGCCCCGCCCGCGGCTGGGCCGGTGCGATCCCCAGCCCCTCGGCTCAGCTGGCCGCGGTCGCCAGAACCCGGTGGGCTCACGCGGCCGCGGTGGCGCCGAACCGGTGGGCCCACGCGGCCGCGGTGGCGCTGAGCTGGTGGGCTCACGCGGCCGCGGTGGCGCCGAACCAGTGTCCTCAGTCGGCCGCGGTGGCGCCGAACCCGTGCTCAGTTCGCCGCGTTGCCGCCGAGCCGCGGCTCGGGTTCGCGGGCTCGGCTTGGCGGCGCCTGGCCCGGGCGGGGAGATTGGGAACCTCGCGTTCGCGCTGGTCGCGCGCTTGGCGCTGCTCATGGGAGGGGTCAAGCGAATCCGCGCGCTGAGTGCGGATCGCCCACATTGTGAGCGCGACGATCGCGCTCAGCACGATCACGCCCAAGAGAACATTGATAGCTAGAAAGAGGGGCATTGCCGCTAGGGATGCCCATCCGCACGCCGGGCAATCGCTCCGGCGGCCACTCTTACAAACGTCCTACGCACGGGCCATGAGTATCGTTGCCGACCCCGACCCGAAGTTGATCATCCCTCCTTCCCGGACCCACAAATGAACGCGATCGGCGCCAAGCATCTGGGCCGTCTGGCCGAGGAGTCCTACGCGCGCCGCGGCGATTACCGGGCGTTGCTGTTCGAGGGGACCTGGCACAGCTCGGGTCAGCTGTTTGCGCGGTCGACCCGAATCGCGGCCGGCCTGCAGGAGCTGGATGTGCGCGCCGGAGACCGGGTGGTGGTCTCGATGGCCAACTGTCCCGAGGTCGGAATCATCTATCAGGCGCTGTGGCGAGCCGGTGCGGTTGTCACCCCGGCGACATTCCTGCTCCCTCCGGCTGACCTGCGCCATGTGATCGCCGACGCCGAGGCGACCGCGGTGATCACCACCCCCGAGTTCGTCGACAAGGTGATCGCGGCCACCGACGGACTCGACTGCGTCCGTCACATCATCAGCACGGTCGCCGATGGACAGGACGTGCTGGAGCTCTCCGAGCTCGAGGCCGCCGAGTCGCGCCCGATCGTCCCCCGCGATGACGATGATCTCGCCGCGCTGCTCTACACCGGTGGCACCACCGGCCAGGCCAAGGGTGTGATGCTCAGCCACGCCAATCTGTATTTCTCCGGCGCCGCCGCCCACGAGGCCGCCTACGTGGCCGGCGTCAACCGCGGCCTCGGCACGCTGCCGCTCTCGCACGCCTACGGATTGCTGGTGACGCTCTCGGCGCTGCACTCCGACGAGCAGGGGATCGCCGTCTTGCTGCGTTGGTTCGATCCCGATGCGTTCCTGCGGCTGATCGGAGAACACCAGCTGCAGGTGAGTGCCGTCGTCCCATCGATGCTGCAGATCCTTCTCGCCAAGCCGCTCGAGGAGTACTCGCTGTCCTCGCTGCGCTACCTGACCTCCGGCGGCGCGCCACTGGCCCCGGAGGTCCAGGAGGAGTTCACCCGGCGCGTCCCCTCGGTGTCGATCCGGCAGGGCTACGGGCTGACCGAGACGGCGGCCCTGATCTCGACGAACCCGGCCGGCCGCGAGCGCACCGGTTCGGTCGGCCTCCCGGTGCCGGGCACTGAGATCCGGGTGCTGGACGAGCAGGGGCGTGAGCTGCCCGACGGCGACGCGGGCGAGATCTGCGCGCGCTCACCGGGCGTGATGGGTGGGTACTGGCGCTCCCCGGAGGCGACGGCCGAGGCACTCAGGGCTGGCTGGCTGTACACGGGTGACATCGGCTACCGCGACGAGCAGGGCTATCTGTACATCCTCGACCGCAAGAAGGACCTCATCATCCGCGGTGGCTTCAATGTCTATCCGCGCGATGTCGAGGACGCCCTCGTCGAGCACCCCGACGTGGAGATGGCGGGCGTGGTCGGCCGTCCCAGCACCGTGCACGGGGAGGAGGTCGTGGCCTTCGTCGCCTGTCGGGCCGGCGCCGCGCTGGAGCCCGAGGCGGTGATCAGTTGGGCCCGCGAGCGAATCGGTGGCTACAAGTACCCGCGCGAGGTGCATCTGGTTGACGCGATACCGCTGACCCCGGTGGGCAAGATTGACCGCAAGGCCCTGCGCCAGCGCCTCCCGGCGTGATGGACAACGGCGCCCTCAGGCGCGAAACTAGAGCGCATGCTGCGCGCGGGCGAATTGCGGCATCGGCTGGCCCGAACCCTCAACGCCGCCTATGGCGACGGTTTGCTCAGCGAGGCCACACTGGCCCACCGCCTCGACCTGCTGTTCTCCCAGCCCGTGGTCGACCCGTCACGGGTCACCGGCGATCTCACTTTCCGCAGCCCGCGCAGCGTGGCCAACGAGACCATGGCCCGAGTCCGCGCCTCGTGGCGAAGAGTCCTCGGCTCGGCGCCGGCCGCCTCGCCTCGGCTACTCGCCCTGGACTGGCAGGGGGGAGAGGATGAGCTGGTGGTGGGACGCGATGTGGGCTGCGACGTCGTCCTCGGTGACCTGACCGTTTCGCGCCGTCATGTCCGCCTCCTGTTCAGCGACGGCCTGTGGAGCCTGCGTGACCTGGACTCGACCAACGGCACCTCGGTCAACGGCAACCTGGTCAAGCGCTGCCAGCTGCGTCCCGGCGACCGGCTCCGGCTGGGCGACGAGATCCTCCTCGTCGACTAGCGCGCTCCACTGCTCATAACTGCCGTCCGTGGGACTGGACAGCACGGATGCTGGGCGGGTGCCAGGCTGGTGAGAATGCCCACCGCGCTGTCTGAGACCATCGCCGCCCAGCCGGAAGCCCTGGAGCGCATCCTCGGGCTCGACCTGACCGAGGCACTGGGGCGGCTCGATGGCGCCGAACGGATCTGGCTCGTCGGCACCGGCACGAGCCAGCATGCCGCCGAGCTGGGGGCGCTCATGCTCCGCGACGCCGGACGCCAGGCTCACTGGCAGTCCTCCGCGGCGTTCGTGCGCGGCGCCCCCGCGCTCGGTGCCGCTGACGCCGTGATCGTCATCTCGCACACGACCGAGACTCCATTTGCCCGCAGTGCGCGCCGGCGGGTCACTGCAGTCGGGGCGCGGCTGGTCAGCATCACCGGCGCCGGCCGGGACTGGCCCGAGGCCATCGCCACCGTCCCCCCGGAACGATCGGAAACCTATACGGCGAGCTACACCGCAACGCTGCTGGTCCTGGCCCGCCTGGGCGTCGAGCTCGGCGCCGACGGCTTCTCCGCCGGGGAGGTGGCGGCCCTCCCGGGCCGGGTCCGGTCGGGCATCCGGCGTGGGGAGGAGGCGGTGCTGGTCCTGCCCGAGCGGGCGCTGGTCATCGCCGGTGCCGGCCCCGCCGCCGTCACCGCCCGCGAGGGGGCACTCAAGCTGCGCGAGGCCGCCCGAGTGCTCAGTGAGGGCTACGAGGCGGAGTACCTGCTCCACGGCGGCGCCGTTCCGCTGACGGCCGCCGACGGCCTGCTTCTGCTCACACCCGGGCATGACCCTGACGGCCTCCTGCCACGGATCGGCGCCGCGGCGGCGCAGGCGGGACTTACCGTGGGCGCACTCGACGAGCCGGCCAGCGGGTGTCCGCTCCTGGACCAGATTCCGCTCACCGCGCAGCTCCAGGTCCTGGCCGCGCGAGCCGCGCACGCGCGCGGACAGGATCCCGACACGGTGATCGTCGGGCCCTGGGCGGACCAGGACCTGTGGGCGGCGGGCGGACCGACGCGCCGGGGTTAGCCCGGACGGCTCTCCAGCGTCTCGGTCAGCTTGGCGATCGCGAAGCCCCAGGCCTGTCCCGGCTTGACCTTCGGCGGCAGCGAGACCTCGTCGGGGTTGGTGACCACGTCGATCAGCACCGGGCCACGATGCGTGAAGCTCGAGCGCAGAGCCTCGTCAAGTGCCTCCGGATCGGTGACCCGGACGGCCTGCAGTCCGATGGCGCGGGCGATCGCGGCCAGGTCGAGGTCGTGCAGCTTGGTTCCGAACTCGGGCAGCCCGGCCTGCTCCTGCTCGAGCTTGACCATCCCCAGGCGGCCATTGTTGAACACGATCAGCCGCACCGGCAGCTCGTGCTGGACGGCGGTGATGAGGTCGCCCAGCAGCATGGTCAGGCCGCCGTCGCCGCAGAACGCCACCACCTCGCGTTCACGATCCAGCGCCTGGGCCCCCAGGGCCTGGGGCATCGCATTGGCCATCGAGCCGAGGTTGTAGGAGCCGACCAGGCGGCGCGTCCCACTCAGGGTGACAAAGCGGGCCAGCCACACCGTCGACATCCCGGTATCGGTGGTGAAGATCGCGTCCGCAGCGGCGATCTTGTCCACGGCCACCGCGACAGCCTCGGGACGGATGCGCTGGTCGGGATTGTCGAAGGCCGAGCGGACCTTCTCGACTACGCCTCTGGCGTCGTAGTCAGGATCGGCGAGCTGCTCCTGACGCTCACGCCAGCTGGAGTATTTCTCAGTCGAGGACTCGAGATGGCCGCGGTCAGGCTTCGCCGCCACAAGCTCGAGCAGGCCGGCGACGGCCAGGCCGGCGTCGGCGACCACGCCGAGATCGACCGCGGTGCGCCGGCCGATCTGAGCGCCGCGCTCGTCAACCTGAATCACCTGCTTGCCCTTGGGATACCAGTCCGGATACGGGAAGTCAGTGCCCAGCATGAGGAGCAGATCGCAGTGTTCGAAGGCATGCTGGGCGGCAGGGTTGCCGATCAGGCCACTCTGGCCGACCGCAAACGGGTTGTCGTGTTCGAGGTTCTCCTTGGCCTTCAGGGTGAGAACGATCGGCGCGGCCAGCCGGTCGGCCAAGGCCAGAACCTCGCTGCGAGCGTGACGGACACCCATGCCGGCTAGGAGGGTGACGGCCCCGGTGCCGTCGATCCGCGCAGCCACCTCGCGCAGCGCCTCACGATCGGGAACCACCGGGCGGCGGTCGGTGACGAAGCCCGGGGCGGAGCCTGAGAAATCCAGAGCACCGACGTCGCCGGGCAGGGTGAGCACGGCCACGCCCGGCCGATCGATCGCGCTCTGCACGGCCTGCTCGAGCATCCGGGGTAATTGCTTGGGGCTGGTCAGGGTGCGGCAGAAGGTGGCCACATCGCGAAACACCGCGTCGTTGTCGACCTCCTGAAAGAAGTCCGAGCCGACGTCGGCCAGCGGCACCTGCCCGCACACCGCGAGCACCGGAGCGCGGGACTTCTTGGCGTCGTAGAGCCCATTGAGAAGGTGCAGCGAGCCGGGGCCGACGGTCCCCATGCAGACTCCCAGCGTGCCGGTCAACTGGGCCTGGGCGCCGGCGGCGAAGGCGCCGGCCTCCTCGTGGCGGACCCCGATCCACTCGAGGCGATCTTCGCGGCGGATGGCATCGGTGACCGGATTGAGAGCATCACCGACCACGCCCCAGATCTGCTTGACGCCGAGCTCGGCGAGGGCGGTGACGATCGTCTCGGCAACGGTGGGCATGGTGTTCCCGTCTTCTTAGATGGCTCGCGGAGTGAAGCTATCGGCCTCGGCCCGCTCCCAGTCAGCAGCCCAGGATTGAGGGGGCTCCTGCAACAGCTGTCCCGGTTTCAGCCACTCATACATCTGTGCGTAGGACAGGGAGTTGATGTGGTCGACGCGGCGGACGAGATGATGCGGACCGACGTCGCCCGGCGAGTGCAGCCCCATCGACGCGATGAGGCGCTGGGCCTCGGCCACCGCGGCGTGCTGATAGTGATAGACGCGCTCGGTCTTGTCGAGCACATTGAGAGCCCGCGAGCGCTTCGGATCCTGCGTGGCCACTCCGACCGGGCACTCGTTGGTGTTACAACGCTGCGTTTGCAGGCAGCCGACGGCCATCATCATGGCCCGGGCGGCGTTGCAGTAGTCCGCGCCCTGGGCGAGTCGTTTGACGATGTCTGAGCCGGTGGCCACCTTGCCACTGCAGCCGATCCGGATCTTGTCGCGCAGCCCGCAGCCGACGAGGGCGTTGTGCAGCATCATCAGGCCTTCGGTCAGCGGCGTCCCGACGTGGTCCTCATATTCGCCTGGGGCAGCACCGGTACCGCCCTCAGACCCATCGACGATGATGAAGTCGGGCGCGCTCCCCTCGGCCAGCATCGCCTTGCAGACCGCGAGCAGCTCGTGACGCGTGCCAACGCACAGCTTGAAGCCGGCCGGCTTGCCTCCGGCCAGCTCGCGCATCTCGGCGATGAAGCCAATCAGCTCCCGTGGCGTCGAGAACACCTTATGGCCCGGAGGGCTCACGCAGGTTTGCCCCTGCGGGACACTGCGCGCGTCGGAGATCTCCTTGGTCACTTTGGCCCCGGGAAGCACCCCGCCGATGCCGGGCTTGGCTCCCTGGCTGAGCTTGAGCGACACGCACCTGACCGCCTCGTGGCCGGCCTTCTCGCGAAATTGTTCGCGGTCAAAGCCGCCGTCCTTGGTTCGCGCCCCGAAGTACCCGGTGCCGATCTCCCACACCACATCGGCCCCATTGAGGTGGTACTTGGTCAGCCCGCCCTCGCCGGTGTCATGGGCAAAGCCCCCCTTGGCCGCCCCCCGGTTGAGCGCGGTGAGGGCGTTGCCCGACAGGGCGCCGAAGCTCATCGCCGAGACGTTGAGCAGCGCAATGTCATAGGGCTGGGAGCAATCGGGGCCGCCGATCCGGACCCGCGGGGGGTCCTGGGGCGGATCGAAGCAGTGGATCGACTGCAGCAGCCACTCGTAGCCGGGCTCGCCGACATCGCGCTCGGTTCCGTAGGCCTGCTCGTCCTCGATCGCCTTGGCCCGCTCGTAGATGGAGGTGCGCGTGTCCCGATCGAAGGGGCGCCCGTCGTAGTTGCGCTCGATGAAGTACTGCTGAAGCTCAGGCCGGATCGCCTCGAGCATGAACCGAGCGTGGCCCAGGATGGGGTAATTACGCAGGATCGAGTGGCGGCGTTGGAGCACATCCCAGATGCCGAGCGCGGCCGGCGCAGCGAGCAAGACAGCGACGATGATCCAGCCGATCCCTCCGTCCAGGCCCGCGGCCACGACGGCGAGGATGAACAGGACGATGGAGAGGGCTAGAGCCGAGTAGCGCATGGGTCGCGTCCTACCACGGTTGGGCCACCCTCAAGCCGAAGGTGATCCGGGCGGTCCGGGCGCGGACAGTTAGGCAATATGGCCGAGTGCTCGGTGTGCCGCGCGATACCCGGGGTGACTACGCCCGTCTGCTGCGACGGCCGCGTTACCGCGGCTTTGCGCTCACTGTCGCGCTGGCCCGGATCAGCGGGGCGATGTTCACGGTGGCCGGTGTGCTGCTGGTGCTCGACCGGACCGGCAGCGCCGCGCTCACCGGACTGACCGCGGCGGCAACGGTGATCCCCGGCGCGATCGCCGGACCGCTTCTGGGGGCGTGGCTGGACGTGGTGCAGCGTCGGCGGGTGCTGATTGTGGCCGACCAGCTCGCCAGCGTAGTCAGCCTCATCCTGATGCTCGCCCTCGCGGGTCACGGCCCCAACTGGACGTTGCCGCTGGTCGCCGTCCTGTACAGCATCACGCGCCCGTTCAGCGCCGGCGGGTTCTACGCCGCAATGGTCGAGATCACTGGGCCCGAGCTACTCGAAGCGGCGAGCGCGATCGAGGCCACCAGCCTCAACCTGGCCGTCGTGCTCGGGCCGGCGCTGGCCGGTGTGCTGATCGGGATC
The DNA here is from genome assembly GCA_034665145.1 of Solirubrobacteraceae bacterium. Classification (GTDB taxonomy): domain Bacteria; phylum Actinomycetota; class Thermoleophilia; order Solirubrobacterales; family Solirubrobacteraceae; genus Palsa-465. The sequence goes on along the minus strand of JAXDGI010000279.1, from coordinate 1,369 downwards.
CTCGGCGTCACCGCGACGGTCGAGGCGCAGGCGGCCATTACGACGATCGTGGCCGGACTGATCGCGCTCAACCCAGCCTTCGGCGCCCAGCCTGAAAAGCGAACCGCGAGCGTGCTCGAGGCGGTGCGGACGGGGTCGCGAACGTTGTTGCACAACGTCGAGCTGCGATCAGCGGTGATCGGATCAGCGCTGTCCTCGGCGGGTTGGGGGTTGATGATCGTCGGCTTCCCCCTCTACTGCACGGAGATCCTGTCCGCGCCGTCGCATGACAGCGGCTACCTCTGGGCCGCGCTCGGGCTGGGCTCGATCGCCGGCACCTTCGTCCTCGGCCGCCGGTCGTCACTGCCTCTCAGCGGCGCCTCCTACGCCGTGCTTGCCCTCTCGGCCCTGCTCTGGCCGCTGCCCCACATCCTCAGCCTCGGCGTCGCGCTGGTGGGACTGACGGGGCTTCTCGAGGGCCCCGCCTTCGCCGGCTCGATCGCTTTGCGCCAGCGCCATGTGCCGGCCGGCGTCCGGGCGCAGGTGACCACGACGGTGATCGGGGCAGTCGGCATGATCACCTCGGCTGCGGCGGCCGTCGGGGGTATCGTCGCCGATCCGGTTTCACTCATCTACATGTTCGTGACCTTGAATCTGGCCGCGGCCGGCGTCGCCCTCTTGGGGGCGCGCGCGGGCCGGCCGCAGGCGGCGGTCCGGTGAGCACGGAGCCGGTGAGCCCACCGGCCGAGGTCAGCGAGGTACCGGCGCGGGCCGCCACCGGCGTGATCGTGGCGGCGGGGGTCACGGTGCTGCTGTGGGCCTCGGCGTTTGTGGGCATTCGGTCGGCCGGGCATCACTTTGGGCCCGGGGAGCTGGCCTTGGGTCGGCTCGCGGTCGGCGCCGCGGCACTCGGGGTGCTGATGCTCGTGCGGCGAGAACCGCTTCCGCCCCGCCATGCCCTGCCCGGGATCGCGCTCTGCGGGCTGCTCTGGTTCGGGCTCTACAACGTCGCCCTGAACGCCGCCGAGCGCCGTCTCGACGCCGGCATCGCCGCCCTGCTGGTCAATGTCGGCCCGATCTTCATCGCCATCCTCGCCGGCCTGCTGCTGCGCGAGGGCTTCCCCCGGCTGCTGCTGATCGGCTGCGCGGTCGCCTTCACCGGGGCGGCGCTGATCGCTCTGGCCAGTGCCCATCACACCCATGAGGGAGCACTCGGGGCCGGGCTGTGCATCGTCGCCGCGCTGACCTACGCGGCGGGGGTCGTGGCCCAGAAGCCCGTCCTGCGCGAGGCCACCCCGTTGTCCGTCACCTGGCTGGCCTGCCTCATCGGTGCCGTCGGTTGCCTTCCCTATGCCCCCGGGCTGATCGATCAGCTCGGCCGGAGCCCGGG
>JAXDGI010000278.1:0-36234 GCA_034665145.1 Solirubrobacteraceae bacterium | reverse complement strand
TGGGCGGGGGAACGTAGACTCGTAGGCGATGATGATCCTGCCGCCAGGGCACGCGCAGGCGATTCGCCAACCGCGTGTCTTCCGGCCTCGCGAGAAAGCGATGGTCGGCGGAGTGCTGGGCGCCCTGGTGGCTCTCGTCATCGTGCTGCTCGTCTCGCTGGGCACTGCGGACAAGCAGTCGGGCCACGGCTGCATCTCGGTCGGGCTGGCCTACTCGACCGGCGGCGCGCAGATCTACCGCTGCGGATCCAGCGCGCGCGCCATGTGCGCGAGTGTCGGCCAGCCCAGCGGTCCGGTCGGAGCCACGGCCCGGTCGCTGACCACCGAGTGCCGCAAGGCCGGACTGACTGTCGGCTGAGGCCGCCTCGAGCTGCGTGACCGATCCGGCTCAATTCCGCGACCAGTTCCCGGTCTTTACCCACAAGGCGTACCTGAACGCCGGCACCGAGGGTCCGCTTCCCCGCCAGGCCGCCGAGGCGGTTCGTGAGCGGATCGAGCTCGAGCTCAATGGGGGGCGCTGCGGCCAGGCCTACATGGACGGCGTGCGTGAGCTCTCGACCGCGTTGCGAGGCGGCTACGCTCGCGTACTCGGCGCTGACTGCGACGATGTGGCCATCACCGGCTCGACGACCGACGGCCTCAACACCGTCCTGGCCGGCCTCGATCTCCGCGCCGGAGATGAGATCGTCACCAGTGATGAGGAGCACCCGGGCCTGCTCGCGCCGCTGGCCCGGGCGGCGCAGCAATATGGCGTGAAGGTGCGCATGACGCCGTTCGCCGAGGTGGCCGGCGCCGTGACCGGAGGAACGCGACTGGTGGCGTGCTCGCACGTCTCCTGGGTCAGCGGGCGGGTTGTCGATCACGCCGCCCTGACGGCGACCGGGGTGCCCATCCTGCTCGATGGCGCCCAGGGCGTCGGCGCCGTCCCCGTGGACGTGGAGGTGCTCGGCTGCGCCTTCTATGCCGCGTCGGGCCAGAAGTGGCTGTGTGGCCCTGAAGGCAGCGGCTGCCTGTACGTGCGCCGTGACCTGCGCGACGAGCTCGCCGTGCCGTGGCCGGGCTACGGGTCGCTGGCTGACGCCCACGACGCGCTCAACTCAGGGCCGGCGGAGACGGCGGCGCGCTTTGACCACGGCTTTCCTCCGGGCATGCGCAGCGGCTGGGCGCTGGCCTCGCTCGCCGTGCTCGAGGCGGCCGGCTGGCGGTGGCTCCACGGACGGGCGGCTGACCTCGCCGCCGAACTGGCCAGCGCGCTCGCCGAGCGCGGACTCGAGGTCGGTCCCCGGGGCCGCTCGACGCTCGTCTCCTGGCGCGCTGAGGATGCCGACGCCGAGGTGGGCCGCCTGGCCGAGCACGGCTATGTCGTACGCAGCATCCCCGCCCACAGCTACGTCCGTGCGTCGGTCGGGGCGTGGACCTCGGAGGAGGAAGTGGCCGGGCTGGCCAGCCAGGCTGCGCGTTGACCCCCGGGGCGATCAGCCCCCGGGGCGATCAGCCCCCGATTCGTTCACCGCCGGTGTACACGTTGACCCGTCCGCCGCGGGCAAAACCGCCCAGCGTCAGGCCGCGGTCGGCAGCGAGCTCGATGGCCAGCGAGCTCGGGGCCCCGACGCCAACCAAAACCGGCGCGCCGGCCACTGCGGCCTTCTGCACCAGCTCAAACGACAGGCGGCCACTGACGCAGAGAACCCGGTCGGCGAGCGGCAGCATCCCGTCTTGCAGCGCGCGACCCACCACCTTGTCCATCGCGTTGTGGCGTCCGACGTCCTCCCGCGAGCAGATCAGCTCGCCGTCGGGGGTGAACAGCCCAGTGGCGTGCAGGCCGCCGGTGCGGACGAAGCCCGGTTGCTCAAGGCGGTCGGGGAGAACGGCCAGGAGAGCGCGCTCGATCTGGGGGCCGGCAGGCAACGGTGCACTCATGACGGCTACCTCCTCGAGGGCTCCCTTGCCGCAGACGCCGCACGAGGAGGTCGTGTAAAAGCGTCGGGTGCCCGGGTCGCGCAGCAGCGGACCGGCCACCTCGACCGTGTTGGCGGCAAAGTCAGTCGTCGGCCCGGCGGCGCGCGGCTCGTCGATGAGGCCCTCGCCGTAGAGAAAGCCCAGGGCGAGCTCCTCGTCGTGGCCGGGGGTGCGCATCGTCACCGCCAGGGGGAGGCCATCGACGCGAATCTCCAGCGGCGCCTCGATCGCCACCTGGTCGGTGATCCCGTCGTGATCGACGGTCTTGAACATGCTCATGCTCGGGCCGGCTCCAGATGCGTGACCTCAAAGCCAAAGCGCTCGGCCAAGCGCGAGGCAACCAGTGAGCGGTGGCAGGCCTGCGCGGTGGCCTCGACACAGAGCAGGGCGCCGGCCCCGTGCACAGGCAGGCGCCGGACGAAGGGCTCGAGGGGGACGAGGTCGAGGATCTCCTCGGTGTACTCGCGAACGTACTCCGGGGCCAACCGCACCCGGGAGCGCTTGCCCACGCCCTGACGGTCGTCATCGCGGTATTGGAGGTGGCGCAACTCGGTGTCGGGGGCCAGCTCGGGGTGATACTCGTAGCCGATCCCAGCATCACCGAGTAGCGCCTGGAGGCGCTGCGAGTTGGCCCACGCGTACCGGGACCCGCGTACTCCGCGACGCTGGCGGATGTCCATGACCTTGGTGACGTTAGCGGCGTCGAGCGCGGCCACGAAGGTGGCCGCGTCGAATTCATAGACACCGATGGTGGCTAGCCGGGGCACCGACCAATGCTGGCACGCAACACCAGGTTGACCGCCTGCGATCCGGAGGATTCCGCCGCCGGCCACGCCGCATCGACGCGGGTCGCGCGGACTCAGGCGGCGACCGGCTCTGCCTTGAGCTCGACCTCGAAGGCCTGAGCCTCGCGCTCGAGCTCGCCGTCGGCGCCGACCCGGTAGGCGCCGGTGCGGCGCAGGGGTGGCGAGTAGGCGTGAATCGTCACTGCCGGTCCGTCGCCGGCATGGAGAACACGGTGGATCGCGGTCGGCGGCACGATGAACGTCTCACCCTGGCCCAGCTCGCGGCTGCGGGGTGCCGCGCCGAGCCTGAGCCGATCCTCGCGGACGCGCCCGGACACCACGGCGATCGCGGCCGCCGAATCATCATGGTCGTGAAATCCGGTGTCCTGGTCCTCGCTCCAGCAGATCATCCAGGCGTTGACGTCTTCCTCGTCCCAGATCTGCGCATAGACGCGGACATCGCCGCAGTGGTGGACGAGGTGCGCCCACCGCTCTGGGGTCGCGACGAGCTGCTCGGTGAAGCGCCGCAGCTGTTCGGGCGCGAGACTCATGCGACTGTGGCGGGAACGGGGATCAACCCGGCGGCGTTGGCCATCAGCTCGGCCTCACGGCCGGTGGGGATGACGTCGATCACCGGCCGGTCAGAACCGTAGACGAGTTGGCTCCAACCAACCCACTCGGCCATCGTCTGCACCATCCGAGGCCCGTAGCTGGATGGGTCGTAGAACGTACGCGGATCGTGCAGGTCGGTGGCCGGACCGCCTCGGGTCTTCAGGCGCTCGCTGAGCAACGGCGCGCCACCGGCCAGCATGGCAAAGACGACCCGGAGAGTGGGCAGCTCACGCCGGCCGTACGTGGCAAAGGTCAGCCACGCGGCCTGCATCTGCTCGACGTATGAAGTGAGGGCCGGCCACCACAGCGGCTCGGTCAGCGACGGCTCGACCGGACGTGCCCAGCGCCCAGGTCCCGGATGCACGAACAGGACGGCACGCTCGCCCTGGACCGCCTCGAGCGCGGGCGCCAGTACGTCGAAGTCCTCCCGGCTGGCGATCGCGCCCGCGGAGACGGAGATCCCGGCGCAGCCGCGGACGAGAAGCTCGCCGACCTGAGCCGGAGAGGGATCAGCCAGAGCCAACGGCCCCCAGGCACCGAATTCCGCGCCAAGCGCGAGGACGCCGTCGAGATGGGCGGTGATCAGCGCGTGCGCCGACTCCGGATCAAGGGCCTCGATCCCGATGGGGCTGGAGATGGCGATCATCCCCCGGTCCGCTCCAGCGAGGCGCTCGCGGCGTGCCAACGCGCTCGTGGGCAGCGCGTCAGGATCGATCACGCAGGGCCGCTCGCCGGCGCAGTGGAGCACAGTCAACCCCTCGGGACTGCGACGGACGAAAGGAAGCGCGCGGCGAACGGACAGCGCCTCGATGAGGGGCTCTGTCCAGGCGTGTTGATGGAGATCGAGCAGCCGCATGCTCAAAGCATACTAACTCAGTTGACTTTATGTAGATTATTGCCCGCTGAAGGTGTGCGGACGGGCTGTCCAGGCCCGGGGCCTGCAGTGCGCCGCCGAAGAGACGCTGTTGGCGGCAGCGATAGGCGATGGCGGACTTACCCAGACCGCATTGGCGCAGTTGGTCGACGGTCAGGTTCCCGCGCTGGCGTCGGGCGATAGCCACGAGCGCATCCTCGGCGAGACCGCCGTCCCAAAGTTCGACATATGGCATCTCTGGGACGGAGGTTCCCACCAAGCCCCCGAGCCCCGGGCGAACGGCACACACTTGTGACGGAATTCTCCGCTGCCTAGAGAATCCGTCGCGGGGATCTCAGCCGCCGGCGGGGAGATGCAATCCGGCGCTGATCGCGGTGTCGCCGCTCTTGACCAGGGCGGCATCGCGGATTAGGGACAGCGTGGCGGCGCGGGCTGCGGCAGCGTCGTGCTTGGTGGCCGCCGTGGCGATCTGGCCCAGATCGGCCGCCACGGCCCTGAAGCCCGAGGTGAGCTTGTTGAGATCGGCTTTGTACCGGCTGGGCGGGTTGAGCTTGGCCAGCGAGGCGGCCTGCTGCTTGGCCCGGGTGGCCAGGGCGCCGATCTCGCTGGCCAATTGCGTGTCGGTCTTGTTCTGGGCGGTGGCGATCGCACGTTGCAGGTCGACGCCGAGAGAATGAAACGACTGCTTATCGGCCGCGAAGCCCGTCTTGAAGGCACTGAGACTGGGAGCGCTGCTGCCACCGCAGCCGGCCAGCGCTGCGGCTAACACAACGGCGGTGATGAACGGCTTCTTCATGCGACCTCTCCGGTTATCGGCGCCCAGAACCGCGCGCACTCTATCGACAGCCGAGTTATCGTCTGCAACATGGTTCAACCTGAGCCAACCACCGAGCAGTTGAAGCTCCGCCAGCACGAGCAGGAGACCGCCGAGCACAAGGCCATCGGCCAGTCCGAGACCGAGGCCGAGGTCGAAAAGCATCAGCGGCGCGCCGATAAGGCCCGGTACCTGCGCGAGAAGCTCGAGGAGCAGGAGCGGGCCGACCGCGAGGCATAGGCCGGCGCGCGGCCGCCCAGGATCCCGCGCGCCGCGGCCGGTGGTCTGGCCGCCTCGGTGACGAGCTCCGGCGGTGGACGTGACGATCGCTACATGCCTCTTAGCTCGGTCCTACGTTCATTACACGTTGGTCTTCGCTGCCGGGGTGATCCTTTCCTCATCACCGGAAAAGGAGCCCCGCAATGACCGCCGCACTCGCCGTCAATCTCGTTCTTGCCGCCGTCGTCCTCAGCGCCATCATCGCCATGGTGGCCTGGGCCATTCGCACCGCCCGCCCGTCCGTGGCTGCGCCGGCGCCGGTCCACAACCCCCGCGTGCGCGAGCACGCCGTCCGCGCCCGCGCCGCGCACGCCGATCGCGCGCGCGCCGCGCGCCGGATCTCGGCCCCGGTCGGCGCCTAGCTCCAGGCGCCGCGATATCCCGGGCTCAACAGCCCGCATCCCCCGGCCGGGGATGCGGGCTGTTTTTTTGTAACCCGGGAGTGGTCCGGACGCTTGACTCACATGCGAACATATGTTCGTGACGAGCGATGGCAGCCCTTACTCGCGCTTTCGTCGCGCACTGGAGACGGGCAATGAGCTGCTCGTCCTCGGCGCCGCCCGCGAGCTCCCGCAGATCGCTCTCGACGATGCGCTGCGGATCTGCCTTGTGCTGCGCGATGGGGACCCTCAGCGCTACGAGCGGGCTGCCGTTCGCTGGCTGGGACGCTTCGCGCTCGAAGCCGGGGCGGTAACCATGCGTGACCTGCGCGCCGCTGCGGCGGCGCTCGATGCGCTGCCGTCACGCTCCGCGGAGGCGATGGAGCAGTTGCAGCGCCTGTGCCTGGCCCGGGGCATTGCAATCCCCTAACCGTCCGTTCAGGATCGGCTTATACAGCCTTCCCAGACTCACGCCTGGCTCGCGGGACCACCCGGGCCGTCTCGTCACGATGAGTTCTGCGGCCCGTCCATCCCGATCCGAGCGTCCACGCGTCAGCGGTTGGGCCACCGGGCGTGCCGTGCTCAGCAAGGTCCCCGAGGTCACCGTCGGCTTCTGGGTCGCCAAGGCCCTCAGCACCGCGCTCGGCGAATCGACCTCGGACTATCTCGTTCACCGTCTCGGTCCCTACGCGGCTGTCCTCATCGGTGCGCTCGCGCTGCTCCTCGGTCTGGGCTGGCAGTTCTCGACCCGTCGCTACATCGCCTGGATCTACTGGTTCGCAGTGGTGATGGTGGCCATCTCCGGCACGCTGGCTGCGGATGTCGTCCATGTCGGGTTTGGTGTCCCCTACCTGATCTCCACGATCTTCTACGCACTCGTCCTCAGCATCGTGTTCGTGCTCTGGTACCGCGCGGAGGGAACCCTCTCCATCCACAGCATCACGACCGTGCGGCGCGAGGCCTTCTACTGGGCCACCGTGCTGGCCACGTTCGCGCTGGGCACGGCGACCGGCGATATGACGGCCGGCACCCTTGGCTGGGGCTATTTGAGCTCGGGGCTGTTCTTCGCGCTCGTGCTGCTCATCCCCGCCGCGCTGTACGCCCGTACGGCGCTCAGTCCGGTGTTCCTGTTCTGGTTTGCCTACGTGTTTACGCGGCCGTTCGGGGCCTCATTTGCCGACTGGCTGGGTAAGGATCGCCATCTGGGCGGCCTCGCTCTCGGGGACGGCCCGGTCAGCGGGGTCCTCACGCTGCTGATCCTGGCCGCGGTTGCCTACCTCGCGCGCGGAGTCCAGGGCGCCCGTCTGGACCCGGCTGTGATCGGTCAGGGCGAGTAGTTGCCCGACCACATGGGTATTTCCCCAATAGACTGCCGCCGATGACCACGACCGCCGACGCCATCCCTGACGATGTAGAACCGGTTAGCGCGGAGCTTCGGGATCGGATCATCACGGGCATCGTCACCGGGTTGCCCGTCCTCAGCCTGGTCTTCGTCGGTTGGCAGCTGTGGGCGCAGTGGCTGGGCTGGAACGACATCTTCGTCTTCCTGCTCATGTATGTCCTCACCGGGCTCGGCGTGACCGTCGGTTTTCACCGGCTGCTCACTCACCGCTCCTTCCAGACCTCCCCCGCCGTTCGCGGTGTGCTGGCCATCCTGGGCTCGGCAGCGATCGAGGGCCCCGTCATTTCCTGGGTGGCCGATCACCGCAAGCACCACGCCTACGCCGACATCGAGGGCGATCCGCACAGCCCTCACGTCGGTCACGGGCACGGCTGGGGTGGCGCGCTGCGCGGCCTCCTTCACGCCCACATGGGGTGGCTATTCATCCACACGCATCGCGGCCGGCGCACGCGCTACGCGCCTGATCTGCTCGAGGATCCGGTGGTCAGCTGGGTTCACAAGACGTTCTTGGTCTGGGCAATCGGCGGCTTGGTGATGGCCTTCGGGCTCGGCTGGCTGTTCGGCGGCCGCCTGCGCGACGGCTTCACGGGCCTGCTCTGGGGCGGGGCGGTCCGCATGCTGGTCCTCCACCACGTCACCTACAGCATCAACTCCCTCTGTCACTTCTTCGGTCGCCAGCGGTTTCGCACCGGTGATGAATCGCGCAACCTGGCCTGGCTGGCGCCTCTGTCGTTCGGTGAGGCCTGGCACAACAATCACCACGCCTTCCCGACCTCCGCCGGTCACGGGCTGCGCCGTCTCGAGTTGGATCCTTCGGCGCTGGTCATCCGGGGGCTCGAGCGCCTCGGTCTGGCCTGGAATGTCGTCCGTGTCACCCCTGAGCAGCAAGCCGTGAAGCTGGCTTCCCCCGCCGCGTGAGCGGGGCCCGGACGACGGCCCTGCGCGAGGTGCTCGCGCAGGCACTACCCGACCGCCCGTTCCGCATCGCCCTCTGGGACGGGACAGAGCTCCCGTCGACCAACGGGCACGGCGGTCCCGTGTTCAGCCTGCGATCGCCTCGCGCCCTGGGCCACGTTCTGCGCGCCCCGGGGCAGCTCGGGTTGGGCCGGGCTTATGTGAGCGGCGAGATCGACGTCGACGACATGGACTCCACGCTGGAATTGCTCGACGGGTATTCGGTGCCACCGCTGGACACCGCGGGCAAGGCCCGGCTCGCGCTGGCGGCGGTGCAGGCGGGCGCGCTGCGTTCGTGGCCGCGGGCTCCCGCCGCCGAGCTACGTCCCCGCGGGCGCCGGCACAGCCGTGAGCGCGACAAGCGGGCGGTCACCCATCACTACGACGTCTCCAACGAATTCTTTCGCATCTTTCTGGGCGAGTCGATGACCTACTCGTGCGCGATCTTCTCGCGCGGAGCCCAGAGCCTGGAGGAGGCCCAGGCGGCCAAGCTCGAGCTCGTCTGCACAAAGCTCGGACTGAGCCCGGGTGAACATGTGCTCGACGTCGGCTGCGGCTGGGGCAGCTTCGCCCTGCATGCGGCGCGTCATCACGGTGTTCGGGTGACGGGGATCACCCTGTCGGCCGAGCAGGCCGCGCTGGCCCAGCAGCGGGTGCGCGAGGCCGGTCTGGCCGACCAGGTCGACATCCGCCTGTTGGACTATCGCGACCTGGCCGGCGAGCAATTTGACGCGGTGTCCTCGATCGGCATGGTCGAACACGTCGGCCACGCCAACGTCGATGCCTACGCTGTACAGCTCGCATCGGTGCTGCGCCCGGGTGGGCGCCTGCTCAATCACGGCATCGCCCGGTTGCGGATCGGCGATCCCGAGGCGGGCCCCTTTTCCGAGCGGTTCGTGTTCCCCGATGCGGCGCCGCTGCACGTCTCCCGCATCCTGGCCGCCGTCGAGCGGGCCGGACTCGAGCCCACCCACGTCGAGGGCTTTCGTATGGACTACGCCCGGACCCTCCAGGAGTGGACGCGCAACCTCCACGACAACTGGGATGAGGCTTCGCGGCTGGTCGGTGCCGAGCGCATGCGGATCTGGCGCCTGTATCTGCGCGCGGCCCGGCGCGGATTTGAGACCGGGTTCACCTCGGTCTTCCAGGTCCTCTGCCACCGCGGTTAGCGCCGGGGGAGCGACTGCGGGAGCAACTGCCTTAGCGGTCGTAGTTGGCGATGACTCGCAGCGAGAGCCCCGTGAGGATCACACCCAGGGCGAGGATCACGCCGATGCAGACCGCCAGCTGCCCCGGGTTCCAGCCATCGATGATCAGCCCTCGCAGCCCGACGATCACATAGCTGATCGGGTTGATCCGGGCCAGCGTCTCCATCAGGGAGGACAGCCGGTCAAAGGGCACGAAGTTCGGGGTCAAAAACAGCAGCGGGAAGAACAGCAGGAAGCTCGACTGGGTGGCCTGCACATTGCGAGTGCGCAGAGCCACGAGGATCCCGAAGCCTGCGTAGGCCACGCCGAACAGCGCCGAGAGGAGCACGATCACGATCGCGCCGAGAAGCCCGGAGCGCACGCTGGCGCCCAGGGCAATCCCCACGACCAGAACGAGCGCCGACGCGGCCATGCCACGGACGAGGTCGGCCGTCAGCCGCCCCAGGATGAGCGACGAGCGCCGCACGGGCGCGACGAGCAGCTTGTCGAAGTAGCCGAGCTCGATGTCGGTGACCAGGGCCAGTCCGCTGGTCGCAGTGGCCACCGCGAACATCAGCGACACGGGCAGCTGGAAGGCGACGTAGCCCTCACCGCGCAGAAACGGGGTGCTGCTCGGAAACGTCCGCGAGACCTGGCCGATGTTGACGACGAGAAAGAAGAGCGGGATGAACAGCGTCGGGATGGTGGCCTCAGGCATGCGGGCGATCTCACGCACCGCCCGGCGGCCCAGCAGCAGGATCTCGGTCATACCGTCACCTCCTCGGGAGCGGTCTCATTCGCGTTCTGGCCCTCAAGGCGGCGCCCCGTGGCCTTGAGGAACACGTCGTCAAGGGAGGGCCGGGCCACGGAGATTGGGCCGGGCGTGATTCCGGCGGCGTCCAGCCGGCGCACGATCTCAGCGATCGAGCCGGCGCCGTTCTCGACATACAACGCCAGAGCGTGCGGCTCGGGCAGGACTCGTTCGAGACCCGGCAAACCTCTCAGCGAGGCTTCCGTGGCGTCGGTGTCCGCGCCGTCGAGCGAGACCGAAACCACGTCGTGCCCCATCTCGGCCTTGAGCTGCTCCGGGGTGCCCTGAGCAACGATCCGGCCATCGTCGATGATGGCCACCCGGTCGCACAGCTGGTCGGCCTCCTCGAGGTACTGCGTGGTCAGAAACACCGTGTTGCCGGCGGCGTTGATGCGCCGCACCTCGGCCCAGATCGACAGGCGCGACGCGGGATCAAGGCCGGTGGTGGGCTCGTCCAGGAACAGCACGCTGGGGGAGTGGACAAGGGCGCTGGCCAGGTCAAGGCGGCGCTTCATGCCCCCGGAGTAGGTCTTGGTGCGCCGGTCGGCCGCGTCGGTGAGGCCGACCAACTCGAGCAGCTGCTGGGTGCGGGCGCGACTGTCGCTGCCGGTGATGCCGTAAAGCCCGCACTGCAGCTCGAGCAGTTCGCGTCCGGTCTGAACCGGGTCCAGCCCGATTTCCTGCAACGCCACACCAATTCGCCGGCGGACCGCCGCACCCTCGCTCGCGACGTCAAGGCCGGCCACCGTCGCCGTCCCCGAGGTGGGCGGCAGCAGGGTGCACAGCATCCGCACCGTCGTCGTCTTACCCGCCCCGTTGGGCCCCAGGAAGCCGAACACCTCCCCGTCGGCCACGGTCAGGTCGATGTCGCGGACGGCCTCGATGCCGCCCTTGAAGCTTCGCCGCAGGGAGCGGGCCACGATTGCCCCCGCGACCGGGGGCGCCCCGGCTTCATCATCGATGGTCACGCTCACCTCTTGATCTCGTCTTGGTCTCGGCGACGCCTGCGGGGTCGCCCGTTTTCTTTGACCGGCGGCGGGCCGGAAACTCATCGTCGCGCGCCCTCATGCGGATCCCTCCGGTCTCAGTTATCACCAACGGCGACCCGGTGGGGCAGGTCTACACCGCGGGCCGGATGCTAGTGCCGGGCCAACGTCGCGTGGTGATTGCCGGGAGGCCCTCCCGGACGGCGGCCTCGACCCGCTGCTCCTCCCCGGTGGCCAGGAGATCGAGCAGCGCGCCGCGGAGAAGCGCCAAGACGAGGGTTCGCTCACGTTCACCCGCCCCCGTCCGCCTCCGCGCGGGTGGCTGGGCGCGGGCCAGCAAGGCGAGCCAGTCTTGCACCGTCCCCGCGGCGAAGTCAGCCCACGGTCCGGTGGGGTCGAGCAGCGAGCGTGCGTAGCTCTCGGTCCACAGCGTGAGGAGCCCACGATGGGCGGGCGCGCTGAGCCAGCGCCAGATGGCGGTGGCCGTCATGTGCAGGTCGGGAGCCTGGCGGGCATCGAGACTGGCCAGCAGGTCGAGCTCATCGGCACGCGCCCGCGCGAGCAGCGCCCGGATGAGGCCGTCCTTGCTCTCAAAGAGGAAGAGGAGCACACGCGGACTCGAGCCGACGGCCGTGGCCAGTGGGCGCAGGGACATGCCGCTCAGCCCGTTGGCGAGGACGTAGGCGTACGCCCGCTCGAGGATCTCCCTTCGGCGCGGCGTGACGGTTGACGCAACCGGGAGCATGCTCGTACAATACTGAAACGAGTGTTTCAGTGAGCGCCGACGATGTGCAGATACGACGCCTCGGCGAGCCGGGCGATCTCGGTTGGGTGATCATGAGCCACGGGGAGATCTACGCGGCGGAGTTCGGGTGGGATGCGAGCTTCGAGGCCCTTGTGGCCGGGATCGTGGCGGACTACGCTGCCGATCCGCCGCAGGCTGGCGCGTCGGCCTGGATCGCCGAACTCAAGGGTCGCCGAGCGGGCTGCGTCTTTCTTGTCCCCGCTCCGACCCCGGGCGTCGCCAAGCTGCGCATCCTGCTCGTTCATCCCCGGGCCCGGGGACGCGCCCTCGGCTCGCGCCTGGTCGCCACGGCGATCGAGTTCGCGACCGCCTTCGGTTACAACCGCGTCGAGTTGTGGACCAACCGTCCGCTCGCCGCCGCGCGGCGCATCTATCTGCGCCACGGCTTCGCGCTGACCGATGAGGAGCCGCACCATAGCTTTGGCGTCGATCTCATCGGCCAGACCTATTCACTGACCCTTCCGGTCTGCACCGGTCACGCCGGTCGCCCGGCCAGACGCCGGTCGGCCGCGGGGGGAGGTTCGGTGCCGACCACCGGTGCTTAGGCGAAGGCGTCAACGCCGGTCAGCTCAGCCGACAGCGCCCACAAGCGCTCGGCCTCGCCGGGAGCGATGGCGTATGAGCGCACGCCGGTGGTCCCCTGGGGGTCGTCGTTGATCTCGGCGATCTCGCAGTCTTCGCAGTAGACCCCACCAAGCCCATCAAGCTGCGGGGAGGTGGCCGCCCAGGTCTGGGTCGCCGCCCCCTGCTCGGGTGACTTGAAATGGGGATTGATCGGCGTGCCCTTCTCGTCGATCCAGCCGCGCTCGCGCATCTCCTCCTGGGAGAGATGGCGCTGCAGCGGGGTCATGATCCCGCCGGGGTGAAGCGCGAACGAGCGCACGCCGGCCCCTTGGCCAAGCGTGTCCAGCTGCACGGCGAAGAGGACATTGGCCGTTTTGGCCTGGCCGTAGGCGTCCCACTTGTCATAACCGTGCTCGAACTGGATGTCGTCCCAGCGAATCGGGCTGCGGCGGTGACCGCCCGAGGAGACCGCGACGACGCGGCCGCCGCCCAGGGCGATCAGCGGCCAGATCCGATTGACCAGGGCGTAGTGACCGAGGTGATTGGTGGCGAACTGCGCCTCCCAGCCTGGACCGAGCCGCGTCTCCGGGCAGGCCATGATTCCGGCGCTGTCGACCACGATGTCGATCGCGTCGCCGGCGTCGAGGAGCTTCTGGGCCAGGGCGGCGACACTGTCCAGGTCTCCGAGATCGAGCGTCTCGAGTCGCGTGTTGGCAATGGCCGATAGGGCCTCTCGGGCGGCGTCCGGGCGCCGGGCGGGGACGATCACGTTCGCACCAGCGCCGGCCAGCGCGCGGGTGGTCTCAAGGCCGATCCCCGAGTATCCACCGGTGACGAGAGCCAGGCGACCGGACAGGTCCAGTCCCGCGAGAACCTCCGAAGCGGTGGTCTTGGCGCCGTATCCAGAGCCGATTTTCTGTTGTGGTGTGGTCATCGCTGAGAGACTAGGCGTGCCGCAGAACGCGCGGGGCCAGCTTGAGCGATGATGTGTGAATGCGAGACACCCCGAATGCCCGAAGCGTCAAGATCGGCGACGACGAACGGACCGGATGGTCATCCGAGCGTCCCCGGCCTGAAGGCTCGCGCCCGCGCACGGTCGACATCTCGGGCCGCTGCCGCGTTCTGACCCCGTCCTACCGGATGCGCTACTCGCCGGGCAGCCTGGTCGTCATCGTCGGCCCGGCGAAGCTCAACCCCGACACCTTCGCCGATCGCGTGATCGAGGAGCGCGGTGCGCCCATGTCGTTGGCCAAGGTCCGCAAGCTGTTGGCCGGCCGCGTGCCGGAGAGCGAGATCGAGGAGCGGTCGCGCGCCCTGCTCGACGCCGCTGTCCTCAAGCGACTCGAGTCAAGCCAGACGGTGGTTGTCCCGATGGAGGGTCTGGACCGGGAGGAGCGCGAGCGCTACACACGCATGGCCCATCGGCTCAAGCGGCCTCGCCACCTGATCCTGCTCGACGGGGGTCGCGACGACGTGTCCGATGAGGAGCGTCCAGCCCTGGATGACCTGCGCCGGGCGGTCGACGGCGGCGAGGTCGGTCAGGAGGGCTTTCAGACCGCTCTCCGGCTCAGCGGTAACGCGCGCGCGGAGCTCAAGCGCATCATCTTCCAGCCGCCGCCGCGTGATGACTGACCAGCTCGCCGGGTTTCCGATCCGCGGATCCAGTGGTACCCTGGCTGGTGCGCTCCGTGAGCTCCGTGTCCCTCTCGCTTTGCGGGCGCCTTCTTTCGTCAGAGGGGCAGAGAGTCGGTCGGTGATGGCCACGGCAACCACGATCGCGCCCCCCCCGGAGCCGCCCACTCTCCCCGACGTTCCGGCGGCGCGCCAGGCCAGCCTTCCGCAGTGGCAGACACTTCGCCTGTTCGGGCGCGGACGTCACCAGGCCTTCGAAGCCGGGAGCGAACGAACAGGCGATCTCTGACGGTTGCGAGGAGCGCGGCATGCGAGAGCCTCTCGACCAGCCGGGTCCAAGCGCCGGAGTGACGGCAGCGCGCCTCGACGAACTCGAGGCGCAGGCTCGATACGCGCGCCAGCGCTACGACCTCTACCGGGCGCGCACCTATGGACCCCGACCGACGAGTCCGGCTCGCCTGCGTGAACTCGAGCGCGAGTGCAACCGCACCGAGGACGCTGTGCGCTTCGCTCGGGCGCAGCTAAAAGCGCAGCGTGCCACCTAACCAGGCGAGAGCGTGCGGCGACCGAGGGCGAGACGTTCGCGCTCGATCGTGGCGTACTGAGACTCGGCGCGGCTGAGCAACTCGTCCAGGTTCATCCACCGCAGGGCCGGATACTCGTCTGCGACCTCCTTGAGCGCCCGCCACAGAGTTGCCTTCCCCTGCACTCCGAGGGCAAGGCTCTCCAGGGCCATAAATTCACCATATTGGCGGTCGCCTCCCAGCATCCCGCTGAACTTCACTCGGCTGGCCTTCTCTGCCACCCAGCCAGTCGCCTGCTTGACGGGGTTCGTGGGCGTCTCCATCTTGTCCATCAGCTCAAGGAGCGTCGCTCGGTCTTCGTTGACCTGAGTGGCGATCGGCGCCATCACGTCGCCGAGCGGACTCCCCTCGTGCTGCTGGCGTATCTGCTCGGCCAGGTCGCGGCCGAGCGTGGCCCCAGCGAGATGGTCATTGAGGTACAGGTCGATCGGTCTCTCAGCCATGCGTTTGCCTCCTGGGATGGGACGCCGAATATACGGATGAGCGCCCTACCGGCCGGAACCGAGGCGGCTCGCCGGCGCAACGGGGTTCGACGCCTATTTAACGGTTGAAGTAGGAAACCCGGGTCTAACTAGGGACGAGAGTGGCGCCGTGCGAGCGGCACCACCGATCGGCTCTGGCCTCGCGGCCCGCTCTGCGGGGCCGGGCGCCGTCGATCCCTGTGAGCGATGGGCGCCTGCGCCCGGGAGAAACGATCATGAGGGCAGTCACATGGCATGGCAAGCGCGACGTGCGGGTTGACTCGGTGCCCGATCCGGCCATCGAGAAGCCCACCGATGCGGTGATTCGGATCACCACCACGGCGATCTGCGGGTCTGATCTGCATCTCTATGAGGTCCTGAGCCCGTTCATGAACCCGGGGGACATCCTCGGTCACGAGCCCATGGGGATTGTCGAGGAGGTTGGCTCCGAGGTGACCGAGCTCACCCCCGGCGACCGCGTCGTCATCCCGTTTCAGATCTCCTGCGGACACTGCGTGATGTGCCACCAGGGACTGCAGACGCAATGTGAGACCACCCAGGTCCGCGAACAGGGTATGGGCGCCGCGCTGTTCGGATACACCAAGCTCTACGGGGAGGTACCCGGCGGCCAGGCGGAGTTTCTGCGGGTCCCCCAGGCGCAGTACACGCACATCAAGGTGCCCGAGGGGCCGCCCGACGAGCGCTTCGTGTACTTGTCCGATGTGCTCCCGACCGCGTGGCAGGCCGTCGAGTACGCCGATGTCCCCGAGGGCGGCAGCGTCACCGTGCTCGGCCTTGGCCCGATCGGCGACATGGCCACCCGCGTTGCCCGGCACCGCGGGTATCGCGTGATCTCGGTCGATCTGGTCGATGAGCGACTGGACCGGGCGCGCCGCCAGGGGGCAGAGGTGCTCGACCTTCGCCAGCACGAGGACGACCTGGCTGACGTGATCCGCGACATGACCGATGGCCGGGGCACCGATTCGGTGATCGATGCCGTCGGGATGGAGGCGCACGGGTCGCCGGGGGCTCGGCTGGCCCAACAGGTCACGGGCCTGCTGCCGAACGTGTTGGCCGAGAAGCTGATGGAGAAGGCGGGCATCGACCGGTTGCACGCCGTCTATCTCGCCATCGACATCGTCCGCCGGGGTGGCACGATCTCCTTGAGCGGGGTGTACGGTGGCATGGCCGATCCGCTGCCGATGCTGACCATTTTCGACAAGCAGATCCAGCTGCGCATGGGCCAGGCCAACGTCAAGCGCTGGGCGCCCCAGATCTTGCCGCTGCTCACCGACGGCGACCCGCTCGGCGCCGAGGGGTTTGCCACGCACCGGGTCAGCCTCGATGAAGCACCCGAGGCCTATGAGAAGTTTCAAAAGAAGGCCGATGGCACTGTGAAGGTCCTGCTGGCGCCCTAGTGTCGAGGGTCGGAAATTCGTGAGCAGACTCGGGAGTGGCTGGGCGTGGCTGGCGGACGGCGATGACGCTCGGCGCCGGTGACGCCGCGGTCGCGCGCTACTGGTGAGCGGTCGCCAGGGGTGGTGCGTCGACGTTGCCGGCGTCGGGTTCGGCGCCGCGCAACGCTCGGGTGAGCAGTTGCCACAGGGTGGCCCGCTCGTCAGCGTCGAGCGTCCGCAGAACATCCCTCTCCACGGCATCCAATCGGTCTGACGCGCGCTCGAGCGCATTGCGTCCGGCCCTGGTGATGTGGACGCGGTGACGACGACGGTCCTCGGGATCACGACGACGCACGAGGTGGCCGGTTTCCTCGAGCTCGTTGAGCAACAGCACCACGTTCTTGGCGTCCATGCACAGCGCATCGACCAGCTCCTGCTGGGGCGCTCCGTCGTGGTCGCCCAGGTAGCTGAGGGCCATGACGAGGCGGAGATCCATCCCCAACAGGTCCCCGCTGGTGCGGTGCAGGATCTGTTTGGTCAACCGCGGCAGCAGGATCATCGAGCTGGGGGCGAGGCAGGAATTTTGCGAACTCATGGTCGCCGAAGTATAGCGCTAAGCGGGGCACCCTCCGTCTCACCAGTATGGTCCCTCTTGCGTCGTTGATAGCTGTAACAGGGATCATTCATGCTAAGGTCTTTCTGCCCGAGACCGGAGTCATGTCATGAGTGTCAGCAGCCCCCGAACCAAGCCGTCGAGTCCCAGCCGCTGGGCCGTGCTTGCGCTGCTCGGTGTCGCCCAGCTGATGGTGGTGTTGGACGCCACCATCGTGAACATCGCCCTGCCGTCGGCGCAGCGCGCGCTCGGCTTCTCCACCGACAGCCGCCAGTGGATCATCACCGCCTATGCGCTGGCTTTCGGGAGCCTGCTTCTGGTCGGCGGGAAGCTCGGCGACCTGTTCGGACGCAAGTGGACCTTTATCGGCGGCCTGGTCGGCTTCTCGCTGGCCTCGGCGCTCGGCGGTCTGGCCCAGTCCTTTGCGATGCTCGTGGCAGCGCGCGCGCTGCAGGGGGCGTTCGGCGCCATGCTCGCCCCGTCGGCGCTCGGGTTGCTCACGGTCACCTTCCAAGGCTCGCCCGATCGCGCAAAGGCGTTTGGAATCTTTGGCGCCATCGCCGGCGGCGGTGCGTCCTTCGGGCTGCTGCTGGGCGGCGCCCTCACCCAGGCGCTGTCCTGGCGCTGGTGCCTGTATGTCAACCTGGCCATCGCGGTACCCACGGCAATCACTGCCCTGCGCCTGCTGCGCAACGAGACCCAGTCCGAACGTCCGCGCATTGACTTCCCCGGCGTGGCCGTCGCCTCGGCCGGCCTGTTCGCGCTGGTCTTTGGCTTCTCCAACGCTGAGACGCATTCCTGGTCGGCGCCGCTGACGCTCATCGCCCTGGCGATCAGCGCCGTCCTGCTCACCGGATTTGTCTTTCTCGAGCGCCGGATGCCGAACCCGCTGCTCCCGCTGCACATCGTCTGGGACCGGGCCCGGGGCGGGGCCTACGCCTCGATTGCCCTGGCCGGTTCGGCGGTGTTTGCCGTGTTCTTGTTCCTCACCTATTACATGCAGCAGAACCTGGGCTTTTCGCCCCTCACCACTGGCCTTGGATTCCTGCCGATGACCGGGATGATCGTCCTCACGGCAACGACTGTGCAGACGAGGATTCTGGGTCGGACGGGGGCCAAGCCGATCGTTGTCACGGGAATGACGGTGGGGGTGATCGCCATGCTCCTGCTCACCCGCCTGAGCCCCGGGGGCAGCTACGCCGGACAAGTTCTGCCCGGTCTGCTCCTCACCGGGTTCGCCATGGGATGCATCTTCGCGCCTGCCTTCTCGACGGCGACCCTCGGCGTCAGGAGCACCGAGGCCGGCATCGCCTCGGCGATGGTCAACACCTCCCAGCAGGTCGGTGGGTCGGTCGGCACGGCGTTGCTGAGCACGATCTTCGCCAGTGCGGCTTCAAGCTATGCATCCAGCCATATCCACGCATCGGGGCTGAGCACGGCCGCTGCCATCAACGGCTACACGACGGCCTTCGTGTGGGCGGCGGCGGTGTTCGCCGTGGGGCTCCTCGTCGCCCTTCTCGTGCTTCCCTCCGATGGTGCTGCTCAGGCCCAGGTCGTCCATGAGCGGGGGCATGCCGAGCTCGCCCTCGACTCCTGAGCGGCCGGCGCTGGACCGCCGCGCCCTCCGGCGGCGGGTCATCACGCTCCCGCTGCTCGGCCTGTGCCTGCTGGCCGTGGTGCTGGCGGTGCCCGACCTTCAGCCGGTGATCGGTGAGATCGCCGACATGAACGCGGCCCTCGTGGTCGCCGCCATCGCCCTCGAGATCGCCTCGTGCGCCAGCTTCGTCGTCATCTTCCGGCTGTTCTTCTCGCCCGTGCCGGCGCCGGCAGCGAGGGAGCTGGCCTGGGCGCAGATGGGCTCCGGGGCCCTGCTGCCCGGCGGCGGGGTGGGCTCGGTGGCCGTCGGCGGCTGGCTGCTTCACCTCATCGGGATGCCGACGCGCCAGATCGTCCAGCGCTCGAGTGGCCTGTTCTTTCTGACCAGTGCGATCAACGTGCTGGCTCTCGCCGCCGCCGGGCTCGCGCTGCTGTTCGGGATCGGCCCCGGACCGCATGACCTGCTGCACGCGGGGCTGCCTGTCCTGGCCGCGGTGACGGCCATCGCGGTCGTGCTCGGCCTGCCGCGGTTGGCCCGGCGGCGGGCGGGCCGTCATCTCCCGTGGCTAGAGGACATCGGCGCCGGGATTCCCGCTGCCCGGGTGACCCTGACCCGGCCGGGCTGGCGCCTCGCCGGCGCCCTCGGCTATCTGCTCTTCGATATCGCCGTGCTGTGGGTGACCCTGGCCGCGGTCGGTCCCACCGCGCCGGTGGCGCCGTTGCTCGTCGCCTACCTGGCTGGATATCTGGCCAACGCGATTCCCATCCCGGGCGGGATCGGCGTGCTCGATGCGGGACTGGTGGGAGCCCTGACCCTCTATGGCCTGCCCATTACCCACGCCGCGGCTGCCGTGCTCGTCTACCACGCGATCGCTTTCTGGATCCCCACCCTCGGTGGCGGTCTGGCCTACGCCGGTCTGCGCCGCCACCTCAGTGTCTCTGAGCCAAGCGCGGCCATGCCGGTCCAGAGCAGTCTGCGAGAGGCAGATGGGGCCAAGGGACTCGGCTGGATGGAAACCGAGGGCGCGCTCGCCAGCACGCCACATCCGCCCGCGCGGACAGCCACCGGCTAAGCTGGCGCCATGGATTCAGAGCGAGCAAGAGAACTGTTGGCTCTGGAGCGGTCACGGCTCGAGCAGGCGCTGGCCGGCGTGCAAGGCGATGGCTCCTTGGCGCAGTCTGATCGGCAGGAGCCGGGCGACCGCGGTTCGGAAGATCTCTACCAGGACGAGTTCAACGCCGGTCGTAGCAAAGATCTTCAGGAGCAGCTCCTGGGACTCCAACGCGCCGAGGAACGGCTGTCGGCCGGGACGTATGGACTCTCGATCGAAAGCGGCGAGCCCATCCCGGACGAGCGGCTTGAAGCTGTTCCGACCGCTGAGCGAACCGTGGAGGAGCAGGGGCGGTTCGAGCGCCGGTAGGCCCCGGTCCCTTGCGGTCGCGGCCCGGGACCCGTGCGTGGTCCGCCCAGCAGGACGAGGAAGGCCACGGCCACGCCGACGGCTACCAGTGTGGTCAGCGCCAGAAAGCCGATCTCGAGTGCCCGGCCGAGGTTGGACGGGGGGTTCGGCGTGGCCGTGGTGGGCATGATGCGGTGAGCGCGGTAAGCGCCGTAAGCGCGTGGTCAGCCCGCCGCACGACGGTGCTGGCCCGCGGTGTGGTGGCCGTGGCGTTGAGAGACGGCGAGGGCTCCGCCGAGGCCCGCGATCGCCAGGCCGAGGCCGCCGGCGGCCCCGATGCCGGCATCGCCCCAGTCAAACCCGCTGGGCGCGGTGACATGCACGATCGTTGCCGGAGTGCTCACCGGAGCGCTTACCGGAGTGCTCACCGGAGTGCTCGCCTCAGCCGCCTGGACGGCCGCCCGCGTGGTCGCAGCGGCGGGCAAGACAGCATGGGCGCCGTGCGGAGTGCGGACGACCTGGGAACCGCCCGGCGTGAGTTGGTTGGGCGTTGCCGCAGCCGGGCCTGCACTGGCGGCGAGCACGAGCACGAGAAGGGCTCCGGTGCCGGCGCGGTGGGTGGTGGTCATGGCGATCGTCTCCTTTTGGGTGGTGGAGCGCGATGTGCGATCCGATGGAGAGAACCGTTGCTGGTGGCGGTTAAGGTGCGGTCGCGAGCGGTCAACGATCGGTAAACGTTCCGGTGGTGACACCGCCGTGGATGTTGGGGGCGGTGGTAGCGTTGGCCCGGGGCTGAGCGGTGATCGAGCACTGGGGACATGCCGCGGTCACTCCCAGCATCTGGCAGTTCGGCTGGAGCTAAATCTCGTTGCCCCAGTTGGCCTGACCCAGCACCACCCGTCGCTGCGCTTAAGCACCGGGCCCCGGCGTGAAACGCTCGAATAGCTAACGGAGACGAACGCGAGGCGTCATTTGGCGCCTCACCGTGATTGACAGCCCCTGACGACCGTGGAAGTCTCACCGGCGAGCGAGCCACCGCCGAGGGGCGCGGATGCCGTGCTAGGGACCGGGAGCGAGAGATGACCGTGCGTGGGGCGACGCCGGGTGCGAGTGAGCACTTCGATGCCGTGATCGTCGGGTCGGGCTTCGGCGGGTCGGTGACCGCTGCCCGGCTGGCCGAGGCCGGCTGGCGAGTGTGCCTGCTGGAGCGGGGTAAGGCCTACCCGCCGAACTCGTTCCCGCGCAGTCCGCTGGGAATGAAGCACAACCTCTGGGATCCGAGCGAAGGCCGCCATGGCCTGTTCGATCTGTGGGAGTTCGACCATCTCGACGCGCTCTGCGCCAGTGGGCTGGGCGGGGGCTCGCTGATCTACGCCAACGTGTTCCTGCGCAAGGACGAGCGCTGGTTCGTCAACGAAAACCTCCTCGAGGGCGGCTACGAGGACTGGCCGGTGACACGAGCCGATCTCGACCCCCATTACGACGAGGTCGAGAGGCGGATCGGGGTCCAGCGCTTCCCGCTCGAACAGTCACCGTATGACCAAACCCCCAAAGTACTGGCCTACCGGGAGGCCGCTGAGAAGCTCGGGCTCGATTGGTCGCTGGTGCCACTGGCCGTCACCTTCGCCAATCCGGACGCGCCCGCCATCCCCGGCGAGCCGATCACCGAGCAGCCCAACCTGCACGGACGGACGCGCTTGACTTGCCGCCTATGCGGCGAGTGCGATATCGGTTGCAATTACGGCTCCAAGAACACACTCGACTTCACCTACCTGACCGACGCGTGGCGGGCCGGAGCCGATCTGCGCACGCGCTGTGAGGTGCGGTCCTTCGCTCCGCTTGACGGTGGTGGCTACGAGGTGAAGTACGTGATCCACGGCCCCGAGCGTGAGGGGCAGGCGACCGCCACCGCCACGCTGGCGCCGGAGCGCCTCACCTGCACCCATCTGATCCTGTCGGCGGGCACGCTGGGCACCAACTGGCTGCTCCTGCGCAACCGGGCCGCGCTGCCCGGCCTCTCGCCCGCCCTGGGCCGTGGGTTCTCGGGCAACGGCGACCTCCTGACGTTCGCCTTGCGCGCCACGCAGGCTGACGCCGAGGGACGGAGGTCGCCGCGGGTCATCGAGCCAGGCCGCGGTCCGGTGATCACGAGCGCGATCCGCGTCGCCGACAGCCTCGATGGGGGTCAGGGGCGGGGCTTCTATCTCGAGGACGCGGGTTATCCCGAGTTCGCTGGCTGGATGTTGGAGTTGCTGGAGGCGCCCGAGGCGATTGCCCGGGCCCTCCCGCGGGCGGCCGACTTCGTGTGGTCGATGATGCGCGGCCGCCAGGACACCGAGCTAGGCGAGATGGCGTCGGCGCTGTTCGGCGACTGCGATCTCTCGTCCGGCCTGCTGCCGCTGCTGGGGATGGGTCGCGACGTCCCCGATGGGACGATGAGCCTCAAGGACGGCCGGCTCGAGGTCGCGTGGTCCAAGGACGGACCGTCCAAGCCCTACTTCGATCGCGTACGCGAGCTATCGCGTCAGGTCGCCGGGCAGCTCGGCGCCGATTTTCTCGACAACCCGATCTGGCACCAGCATCGGGTGATCACGGTCCATGCCCTCGGCGGCAGCCGGATGGGCCGCTCAGCCCAGGAGGGCGTGGTCGACCCTTATGGTCGGGTTCACGGCCACCCCGGGCTGCACATCGCCGACGGCTCGGTCATGCCCGGGCCGGTCGGCGCCAACCCGTCGCTCACCATCGCCGCGCTCGCCGATCGCTTCGCCACCGCAATGCTGCAGGAGCCGGCCGGCGTGTCGGTCTCCATTCCCGACCCTCCCGCGTCTGGCCCCGACCCGGCGCCGCCTGCGGATGTCGACGACCCTGGCCTAGCGGGCGCGCGCGGCGCGACGGCCCTGGAGTTCACCGAGGAGATGAAGGGCTTTGTCACCTTCGGCCAGACCGACTTTCAGGCCGGCTTCGAGACCGGCCAGGAAGCACAGACCGCCTTCATGTTCCACCTGACGATCGAGACGGATGACATTGATCGCTTCGTCGCCGATGCCCAGCATGCCGCGAGAGCGCGGGGCTGGATCGAGTCCGATGTCTTCGGCGGGCGCCTCGAGGTCACGCGCGGGGACTTCAACCTGTTCGTCGACCAATCAGAGCCGGGCACCCGGCGCATGCTCTACCGGCTGGAGTTCGCCGATGGCCAGCAGCATCCACTGACCATGACCGGCTTCAAGGAGGTCCGCCACGGCAGCCTGCTCCACGTCTGGCCGGAGACAACCACGCTGTACACCCACGTTCTCGCCGGGCATGTCCCGTTCTCGGCCGAGGACGCGGCGGAGGTCGTGGCGGGCGGAATCATCCACATCCACCCCCTGGACTTCGCCCGTCAGATGACCACCTTCCGTGTCCATCCCCCCGATCGGGTCGACGCCGTGGGCAAGTTCGGCCGTCTCTTCGCGGGTGAGCTCTGGGACGTGTACGGGCCACACGCCAAGGCCTCGGCATGACCGCCCAGAGCGAACGCGTTGTCCCGTTCAGGGCCGGGGACGGGGTGCCGTGCAACCTGATCAACGTTCGCGGCTCAGCCACCCCTGCCAAGGGACCGGTCCTGCTCGTGCACGGCGCCGGAGTGCGCGCGAACATCTTCCGTGCCCCCAGCGGGCGCAACCTGGTCGATGTGCTCGTCGATGAGGGGTGGGACGTGTGGTTGGAGAACTGGCGCGCCTCCATCGATATCCCCCACAACCATTGGACGCTTGACCAGGCCGCGCTCTACGATCATCCCCAGGCCGTTCAGGCAGTCTGCGCCGACACCGGACGCGACGAGATCAAGGCGGTGATCCACTGCCAGGGGTCGACGAGTTTCATGATGAGCGCCCTGGCCGGCCTCGTCCCCCAGGTGCGGACGATCATCTCCAACGCGGTCTCGGTCCATCCCAAGGTGCCGCCTTTGGCCAAGCTGAAGCTGCAGTCGATGGTCCCGCTGACCGCCCGCCTGCTCGGCTACCTCAACCCGCAGTGGGGCCGAGAGGGGGCGCCGTGGGTGGTCCCGAAGCTCGTCGATGGCTGGATCAGGCTGGTTCATCACGAGTGTCACAACGGCGTGTGCAAGTGGTCCAGCTACACCTATGGTGTGGGCAGGCCGACCCTCTGGCGCCACGAGAACCTCAATACCTCGACCCACGAGTGGCTCAGCAACGAGTTCGCCGACGTTCCGCTGACCTTCTTCAGCCAGATCGTCCGCTGCATCGACGCCGGCCGGTTGGTCTCCGTCGAGGATCTGCCCGGACTGCCCCGGGACTTCGCGGCCCAGCCACCTGACACCGACGCGCGCATCGTTTTTCTGGCCGGCGCGGTCAATCGCTGCTTTACCGCCGACAGCCAGCGGGCCTCGCACCAGTGGTACGCCGGCTACGCGCCCGAGCGCACCGCCCTGCACGTATTCGAGGGCTACGGCCACCTCGATGTGTTCATGGGCCAGCACGCTGCCCGCGACATCTTCCCCACGATCGTCTCAGAGCTCGAGGAGGCCACATGACCCCGCCCGCCCGGATCAAGCGCCTGTCCGGACGCCATGCCCTGGTGGACTCGATCCCGTTCACCCTCCCGGTGGCATCTCGCGACAGTCCGGCGCTGATCGCCGCCTTCCCCGTCGACTTTGACCGAGCCGCCGAGCTGCTGCCGGGCGGGGAGGTGCATCCGGTCCGGCTGTGGGGCAACCGCGGCCTCCTGGTCATCACCGTCGTCGATTACCGGGCCACCAATATCGGGCGCTACATCGAGTACTCGATCGCCATCGCCTGCACGCATGGCGCCCGGGCGGCGCCACCGCTCATCCCGGGTCTGCCCCTGCTGCAGCGGCTGTTTGGCACCGGGCAGTACGTCATCGACCTCCCGGTTTCCTCCGAGGTCTCGGTCAAGGGCGGCAAGGGCATCTGGGGGATGCCCAAGCACCAAGCCAATCTCGACTTCGTGATCGCGCCGCGGACGGTGTCCAGCCAGTACGACCTCGACGGGCACATGTGCGTCCGCGTGGAGATCGACCGGCCGCGCTTCGAGCGCCTGCCCATGTCGATGGGGACCTGCAACTACTGCGCGTTCCGGGGCCTGCTGATGAAGTCCTCGATCTACTTCGACGCGCACATCGGGCTCAACGTGCCGTTCGCGCGGTCAGCACGTATCGAGATCGGAGATCATCCGCGGGTCGCGGCGCTGCGCGGCCTGAATATCGCGTCGCGGCCGGTGTTCTCGGCCTACATGCCAGAGACACGGGGCATTCTCGACGACCACTTTGAGTCGTGGTTTCTCTCCTACCCGGAGCCGCCTGCGGTCGCCCCCGAGGGCATGGAGAGCGTGGTCGGCCTCGCGCAAAGCCAGGCCTGGCTGACGCCGCCCGACGATCCCGCGCTGCACGAGGCCGATGCGATTGTCGCCACCCCGTGAGCCATGGCACAACGCCAACGATGATCTCGGAAACGGAGCGCAGTGCGGTACGAGCGGTGGCCGTCCTCACGGCGGTCAGCGGCGTGGCGCAGGCGGCCGCGCCGGGTGCACTGCTGCGGCCTTTGCGCGTCGACGACACACCGGCCACCCGGCAGCTGTTCGGCACGATCGGAATGTTCATGGCCGTCGTCGGCGGGCTGCTGCTGGCCAGCCTGCGGCGCGGCGATCCGCAGGAGGTGCTCGTCTGGACAGCGGCTCAGAAGCTCGGGGCCGCCGGGGCGGTGGCGCTGGGTGTTCGGCGGTCGGTCTTCTCGCCGCGGGCCCTGCTCGTGGCCGGCTTTGATTTCTGCTCGGGCGTGCTCGTGCTCGACTACCGGCGCCGGACGCGCCACCGGTGACCAGCGCCGAGCCGCACACCCCGGCGCTGGCCGCGGGAAGCGGCTCGGGCGCGCCGCGGCGGTCGCTGCTGCTGGCCGGGGGCGGCATGCGCGTCGCCTATCAGGCGGGGGTGCTGGCGGCCCTGGAGCGAGCGGGGATTCTGTTCGCGCACGGCGACGGTACCTCCGGCGGGACGATGAACCTGGCCATGCTCCTCTCGGGCCTGTCGCCGGCTCAGATCGGCGAGCGCTGGCGCACGCTCGATGTTCGCGGGTTCGTCAGCCTGTGGCCGCTGCGGCGGCTGCTCGCCGGGCCGCCCTATCCGGCGCTTGGCTCGAGCACGGGGATCCGCGACCGTGTCTTTCCCCATCTAGGCATCGCGCCCGAGCGCATCCGAGCGGCGCAGGGGATCGCCGGCACGTTCAACGTGTGCGACTTCGAGAGCAAGCGCTGCGTGGCCATCCCGCACGACCAGATCGATCTGGATCTGCTGGTTGCGGGCGTCTCGCTGCCGATGCTCTCCCCGGCCGTGCGCCGCCAGGATCGTGCCTACGTCGACGCCGTCTGGATCACGGACGCCAACGTGGCCGAGGCGGTCGGCCGCGGAGCCGACGAACTGTGGCTGGTGTGGGCGATCGGCAACCATGGCGTGTACCGCAACGGCGCGTTTCAGCAGTACGTGCACATGATCGAGATGAGCGCCAACGGCTCCCTGTTCAGGGAGCTGGACGCGGTGCGGGCGCTCAATGCCTCCCGGCCGGAACCCATCCGACTCCACGTCATCCGTCCCCGCTCACCCCTGCCCCTCGATCCGGACTTCTTCCTCGGCCGCATCGATGCGTCGACCCTGGTCGCCATGGGTCACCGCGATGCGTGCCGGTACCTGGCCTCGCCGGCGCCCCAAGGCGTTGCGCTCGATTCCGCAGCCACGCGAATGGAGGATCCGCGGCCGGGAGTCGCCTTTCGCGAGACGCTGCGCGCCCACGACGGCGCTTGGTCGGTCCGGCTGAGCTGGGAGATCGAGGACCTGGAGCGGTTCGCGGCCGACGGCACGGGCTCGCTGGTCGGCGACATCTCACATCCCCACCTGGGTGAGCGGGTGCTCGCGTGTGACGGCAGCTTCCGGCGTCGTGGCCGGCGATGGGACGGCGAGCTGCGGCTGCCCGATGGGCGTCTGGTCTTCACGCGCTCGCAGCGTCACTGGCCGACGGTCGATGCCAGCTTGCTGGACAGCGCCGGGGGGGAGGTCGCCGCCGGGGCCCTGGCCGTGACCGGGCGGCCAGCGTGGCAGACGGTGCACGCCCGCGGGGTGGGCTCGATGACGGAGGGCGCCGCCGCGGTGACGCGATTCACTCGTCTCGCCGTTCTCGGCGGCTGAGTGCAGGAGCATGCACTCAACCCTGATCGTTCTCAACGATGTCCTGTTGCTGGCGTGCTGCTCGATGTACCTCGGCACCGGCTGGTCGCTGATCCTGTTCTCGTTCTCGAATGCGGCCAACCTGACGATCGACAACTACTACGAGCAGTTCGTGCCTCAGGTCACCGCTGCCACCCGCTTTTTCACGGTGATGACGATCGTGATGCTCGGCGCTGCCGGAGTCATGATCGTCTCGGAATGGCACCATCGTGTGTGGGCCCCCGTGATCGTGCTCGTCGGCGTCATTGCTGCGACGGTGTTGACCGAGGTGGTGATCCTGCCAGTGAACAAGGTGATGGCCGGTCACATCCGCGACCCGGCGCTTCTGCGGGCCACGCTCTCGCGCTGGATGACCTTCAACCGTTTCCGCGTCGCCCTGTGGACGCTGTCCTGGCTGGCCATGGCGATCTACTTCGGGCTCGCCCTCGGCGAGCGCTGAATCAGGCGATCTGCTCCTGACGGGTCGTTGCTCCGGTGTCGTTGCGGTAGCGCACGCCGATCCGGTCGCCCTCCAGATCCAAGATGGCGAAGCCAAAGCGCGCCCACGGGTCGCCGTTCTGCGCAAAGCAGGCCCGCTCCTCCCACGCTCCCGGGGCCGGGACCGGCGTGGTGTGGGTCATCTGCACCGGCACCCCGCCGTGGCCGATGCAGCGGGCGTGCGGAACGCCGGGAATCGGCACAAAGCCCATGCAGCGGTGCTCATGTCCCCAGATCCACGCGGTGAGGCGCTGGGCATCGAGCAGGGGCTTCAGCTTGGCGCCCAGAACCGGCCCCACGTCGCGGGTCGAGTACGCAGAGACGAGCTGATGATGGCTGAGCAGGCACAGTTTGCGTGACGACTCGGCAGCCCAGGCTCGGACGACCTGGGCCTGCGGGTCGGCCAGCACGCCGGCCTGGCCCTGGGAGAACACGTCGGTATCCCACGAGGTGTCAAGGCCCACGAAGTCCCACGACGGCGAGGAGATCCGAAAGAAGCTCGTGGCCCGCCCGTCGGGTGAGCGTTGCGTGGCGAACCGGGGGTCGCCCAGCAGTGTCTCGAAGTAACCGAAACCGCCGCCGTACATGTCGTGGTTGCCGTTCAGTGACCATGACGTGACCCCCCGCTGAGCCTGCTCGGCGGTCACAGGCCACAGGCCTGGAGCGAGGACATTGCGCCGGACCTCGTCCTCGAGCCCCGAGTAGTAGACATCGCCGAGGTGAACGACGTGCGCCTGGCGTCCCGCCGCCAGCGCCGCGTTGACCTCCTGGGCCATGTACTCGGCCACCAATCGCGCACGAGGAAGGCCCGTGCCCCAGTCACCGACGATGACAATGCGGGCATCGTCGCTGACCTGATACTCGGCCGGGGTCGGGTTGAAGGGATGGTTGCCTCGGGCCAGTCGGTCCAGCGTCGCGCCGGCGATCACGCTGACCCAGTGGCGGTCCTCCGGCCCGAACCGTACGGGGTGAAGGAGTGACTCCAGGGTGTGGATGATCCGCTCGCGTAGGTCCCGATGGACCGGCGTGTCATCCTGTGTCCCCTGCTCGCGGAGCTTCTCCTCGACCGTACTCTGCACAAGGCTGTGGACGGGGTTGCGCGAGAGGAAGGGGACATCGGCTGGCTGCCCGCCTGACGAGACCACGCCCTGATCGATGTCAGGGAGCGTGGCCTGGAGTTGGGTGACCGGGTCACCCGGCACGCCGAGGGCGTCAGCGGTCTGGGTCACCGACCCGCGCAGCTCTGGAGAGCCGAGCTGGTCCCGGACCGCACTGACATACCGCTGCACTTCCTGGCGATCGAATGCCTGTTTGAGCATGGGCCCCCGTTGCTCTTTCGGCTGGCTGAGACGGCTGGGCGGATCATATGGTGAGCGCACCCACCCGGTTTGCGAAGCCGTCGTGGTTGCGGGCGTAAACCGTCCCGAAGCCGTGCAAAACGAACGTGCCGGGCGGACACCGGGCTCATTTGCGGTTTCCGGGACGCCCGGCGCCCGACTGCTTGTCGAGTGCGAGTGGGGTTGGCAGGGACAGGGGCTCAGGGTTGGAGCACGATGCGCCCGCGTTGCCCACCGCGTTCGACGAGCCGATGGGCCTGGGCGGCCTCCGTAAGCGGGAGGGTGTGGGCGACACGCAGACTCAGGCGCCGTGCCTCGGCCAGCGCCGAAAGCACGGCCAGCCGGCCACCATCGGCGTAGACCTCCTGCACGACCACCTTCGTCCCGCGGATCGGTGGGGGGGCGAACGGGGCAACGAGAGCAACGAACGTGCCACCACCGCGTAGGGCCTCGTGGGCGACGACGCCGATCACCGCCGTATCGATGACGGCGTCGACTCCGCCGGGTACGCGGTTGCGAACGGCCTCACCGAGCGCCTCGGTTCGGGCAACGAACTCGGTCGCGCCGAGCTCCCCGACCAGAGCCTCGTCGTCGGGCGAGGCGACGGCGATGGTGCGGAGGTTCTGCAGCCGGGCCAGCTCGAGGACGAATCCGCCGACGCCGCCGGCCGCCCCGGTGACGAGGAGCGTCTGGCCGGGCTCCAGACCGGCGAGGCCCAGCGCTCGATCGGCCGTGAGGCCGGCCAGCGGGATGGTGGCAGCCTGCTCGTGCGGCGTGGCGCGCGGTGCGTGGGCAACGGCCCGTTCGTCCAGAAGGACGTACTCGGCATGCGCGCCGGGGAAGGTGAACATCAGGTCACGGAGTCCGATCACCTCGTCGCCGGCAGTGAACCGCCGCGCTCCCGGGCCCACGGCGTCGACGGTGCCGGCAACGTCCCAACCGAGTCCGACGGCCTCGTGGGGCGCGAGCAGCCCAGCCTGGCTAATGGCGCCAGCGCGTGTGGAGATGTCGATCTTGGCGACCGTCGATGCGCGGACGCGGACGCGAAGCTGGCCGGTGGCGGGTTCGGGAACCGGGATCTGGCGGAGCTCGAGGACTCCGGGGCCCCCGAAATCTGAGACGGCGATGGCGTACATGGGACTGTTCGCTTCTCCTGGGTGGGCGGGACTAACGAGCGGGGGCCATCTGGGCGAAGGGGACCATCCCGGCGAGCTTTCCGCCGTCGATGGGCACGCTGGCGCCGGTGATGAATGACGCCGCGTCGCTGCAGAGCCAGAGCGCCGCCGCCGCGACCTCTTCAGGTCGGCCGAGGCGGCGCATCGGCATGGCTTGCGCTGCGTTCTGCTGTGCGGCGTCGCCGGCACGCTGCAGGTGCTCGGTCAGGATCGGCCCCGGGGCGAGGGCATTGACGCGCACGTTGCGAGCCGCGTATTCCAGCGCGGCGACCTTGGTGAGGCCGACGATGCCGTGCTTGGTCGACACATAGGCGGCGAGACCTCCGACCGCCTCGAGACCGGCGGTCGACGTCACATTGACGATGGCGCCACCACCACCGTCGAGCATCGCGGCGATCTCGTGCTTGAGACAGAGAAATGTGCCCCGCAGATTGATGGCCATGGCGCTCTCGAAGTCCGCGCTCGCCACGTCGACGAGGGGGGTCGGAGGATGGCCACCGCCCGCTGCGTTGTTGACGGCGATATCGAGACGGCCGAAGGCATCGACAGTGCGCGCGACCATGCGCTCGACGTCCTGGGGATTGCTGATGTCGGTCGGAAGGCTCAGCGCGGTGCCTCCGGCAGCCTCGATCTCAGCGGCCAGCTGCTCGAGGCGCTCTGCATCGCGTGCCGCCAGCGCGACCGTGGCGCCGGCGACGGAAAGGGCGCGGGCGGTCGCGGCGCCGATGCCCCGGCTGGCCCCGGTGACGATCGCGACTGAATTGGCCAGGCTGGTGTTCATGGTGTGATCCCTTCGTAGGCGGTGGAGGTCGTGGTTCTAATCTGATACTAGCAGTAATGATTATTCATCGTACTGATTCGTGCTTATCGGTAATCTTGTGAGCCGTGAGCTCCCTCCCGAGTGACGACCGAGGGCCTGCGCCCGATGGTGGCGTCGCCTTCCTCCTCGCCCAGCTCGGCGCGCATGCCGCCGCCGCGTTTGCCGAGCGTGTGCGGCGGCTCGACCTCACGCCGCCCCAGGCCGGGGTTCTCCGCCGCCTCGGGCAGGTCCCGGGACAGAGCCAGCGGGCGCTCGCCGACGCGCTCGGGATGCACGCTCCGCGGCTGGTTGCCCTGATCGACGAGCTCGAGGACCGGGGCCTCGTCGTTCGCCAGCGCGACCCCGACGATCGACGCAACTACGCGATCTCGTTGACCGATGACGGTCAGCGCGCGCTCGGCGAGCTCGCCGGTGTGGCCCGTAGCCACGAATCCGCCATCACCGCGGCGCTCGACGACGATGAGCGTGCCCAGCTGCTCGCGCTGCTGCGGCGCGTCGCCGAAGACCAGCGGCTGGCGCCCGGCATCCACCCCGGCTTCCGCCGCCTCGGGCGCGGGGGGTGAACCTGTGCCGCCGATCTCATACTCAGGAAAACGAGACCGGCACGCTGCCTTCCGCGTGCGCCAGACACGTAACCCCGCACCGAGCGGGTCGTCGATTTAGGTCCGGGGGGTCATCCGCCGATGACGGGGAGCACAGGACGGCAGCGCGGCGTCACCCGGTGGCGGGGGTCGAGGGCGTTGAGCACATCAGTATCGGCAATGTGGTCGTAGGGCATTGACAGGTGCTCGCCGTGATCGAGCCGACATTGCTGCTGCAGCGTGATGTTGGTGACGTGGGGGCCGGCGAGGAACGCCGACCTCGCCGGAGTGACGACCTCGTCATTGCGCGATTGGATGACTGTGTACTTCACGCCCGAGGCGGTGTCGGCGCCGGCGTTGAGCGTGCGCAGAAAGCTTGAGCCCCGCTGCTGTTCCCGGCAGGCTGGGCACAGCGAACCAACCAGCGCTCCGGCGCCCGAAAAGGCCTGGGCCAGCCCGACCAATCCGTTGAGGGTCGTCCCGTGGTTCGACGGCGCGAGGCCTACGAGCGTATGCACGGTGGTCGCGCCCCCCAGGAACTTGATGTAGTACCGGGGCATCATCCCGCCCTGTGAGTGTCCGACAACGTCAACCTGGCGAGCGTCGGTCGCGGTGAGGACTCGGTTGACGAACGTCGCGAGCTGGCGCGCCGAGGCCTCGATCGGTCCTGTGCCGTAGATGCCAAGCCGGCCGCCGCCGGCATCCGCACCGTAGTTCAGCGCGAACACGCAATAGCCGTGATTGACCAGCAGCGGCGAGAGCGCCTGCCAACTGTCCGACATGTCCGCGAACGTCCCGTGGACCAAGACCACGGGCCGCGGATGCGCATGAGACGGCCGACAGGCCCAGTGATTAGCTCCGGGCGGACGGGCCGTCGCGCTGATATGCGCATAGCCGGTCAGCCCGTTGAAGACGACCGGGAGGCGGGACGCACGCGACGGCGAAGCCGCGACGAGGCAGACCAAGCCGACCACAGCTACCGCACAAGAACGTCGAAGCACAATCCCCACCTCCCGAGACGAGTAAGCGGCGGTCCGTCCCCGGCTCATCGCGCCCGCCGCCGAGACCGCAGGCGGAACCTACTACACCCTTCGCGCCTCTCGGCCCGGCGCGTCCCCGATCAGGCCGGCGGTCCGCTCGGCGCTGCCGGGTGAGAGCGAACTTGCGCGCAGAGGCGGCTGCTGGACAATGCGGTCATGAATCATCACGACGCAGAGGATGCGAATGACACGGAAAGCTGACTTCAACGCCGAGGAATGGTCCACGATCGTTGAGGGCCCGCTGTACGCCGGGATGTGGGTGATCTCCGCTGACCGCGGGGGCGCGCTGCGCGAGAGCCTGGCCATGGGCCGGGTCTACCAGGCGGCTCGGGAGCGGCACGATGCCAGCGAGCTGCTCGACGAGTTGGTCAAGTCGCCGCCGTCGATCAATGCTGAGGAGGCACGCGCGGCGCGGGGGGATATCCCGCAGGTGGCAGCGCAGAAACTCCGCGAGGCGATGCGGATCGTTGAGGCGAAGGCGACACCGGCTGAGTCTGATGCCTACAAGACGTTCGTGATGACCGTCGCCCAGGCGGTGGCCAGTGCTCACAAGGAGGGCGGCTTTCTCGGAATCGGGGGAAAGCAGGTCAGCGACGCGGAAAATCAAGCGCTGGATGAGATCTCCGCAGCGCTCGGCGCGCCTCCCGCATTGTGAGGTGCCAGGCGCCGCTCGCACCGGTGCCGATCTGCCGGTGTGCGGTTACTAGTTGCGAAAGCCGGTGAAGCTCCGCTAGTTTGAGCCGGGATGGGCAGGGTTATCGCGCTGTTGGGGGTACTGAGTTCTGCGCTCGCGCTTGCGCTTCCCGGCGCTGCGTCAGCCGCCACTCCGATTACCGATTACTTCGCTGCCGGCGCGGGCCTACCGTGCCCGATCTACGCCGGCGATCAGATCTGCTCGGGCGAGGTGCCGAGCTTCGACGGCGCCAAGCTCGACGTCGACCTGACGTTGCCCGCCACTGGTGGCCCCGGTACCCGCCATCCCCTCATCGTCATGTTGCACGGCTTTGGCAACAACAAGCACGAGTGGGAGTCGTCCACCAACGCCGGTGACGGCGCTGACAAATATGACTGGAACAGCCATTGGTTCGCCCAGCACGGCTACTACGTGTTGACCTACACGGCACGCGGTTTCCGCGACGACGGCACGACCGGGGCCTACCAGCCCAACACTCCGTCCGGCGCGCCCTTCGGCTCTTTGGACCCCAGCAGCCCCAACGGGACCATTCACGTCAAGAGCCGTGATTACGAGATTCGCGACACGCAGTGGTTGGCAGCGCTCGTCGCCGCCGCCTATCCCGCCATTGACCCGAGCGAGGTGGCGGTGACCGGTGGTTCATACGGTGGCGGGGAGAGCTGGATGCAGGCCAGCCAGGCGCAGTGGACATTCCCCCACGAACAGGACCCCGGCCTGCCGGTACTCGATCTGCAGGTCGCGGTCCCGAAGTACCCCTGGACCGATCTCGCTTACTCCCTGGCCCCCAACGGTCACGGTGGAGGCCCCTCCCGTAACGACATCTATGAGTCCTCTCAGGCGGTGCAAAGCAGTGACACCGGCGGGGGCACTCCGGCCACCGGCTCTCCGCTCGGCGTGCCCAAGGCCAGCTACGTCGCCGGTCTCTTTGCCGAGGGAACGGCCAACGGCGCCTTTGATGTCGGCACCGATACGCCGCCGCCGACCAATGAAAACGGCCCCGAGAACATCCCCGCCTGGAACACACGAATCACCGGCGTGGGCGACCCGTACGTCGATGGTGACCCGATCCTGCAGCAGGCCGCGCGAGGCCTGACCGAACTGCGCTCGGCCTACTACCAGGATGAGCTCTGGCCGCAGCAGGTTGGCCAGCGGGAGGTGGCCGTGTTCTCGATATCCGGGTGGACGGATGATCTCTTTGAGCCGATCGAGTCATTTCGCATGTTCAAGTACCTCAAGCGGCTTGACCCGATGTGGCCGGTGAGTGTCGCGGTGGCTGACGTGGGACACAGCCCGGCGCAGAACAAGCCGGCCACCTGGCACCGCCTCAACGACCAGGCGTTCCAGTTCCTGCAGGCCAACATCAACGGCTCGCACCGCCAGCAGACCACCGTCTCGTCGCAGCGCACGATCTGCGCGGGCGATCCCGGCCAGGGCGACTCACTGACCGCCGCTGACAATGTCACCGCGACGTCGCCCGAGGGCCTGAGCAGCGGCGCGCTGTCCATCACCTATGGCGGAGGAACGCACACCCTGACCAACCCGCTCGGCGCCATCGACCCCAACGGGCCGGCGACCGACCCGATCGTCGGGGCGGACGTAATCGAGCCCCATCAGGGCTGCAGCACCGACCAGGGGCCGGCGGTGGGCGGCTACACGGGCGTTTCCGATCCCCTTCCCAATGAGACGACCTACGTCGGCCTGGGCGAGGTCGACGTCCAGTATGCACTGACGCCCGGAACCCAGGCGCAGCTCGACGCCCGCGTCTGGGACGTGCCGCCCACCGGCCCCGCCTATCTCATCACCCGGGGCACGTACCGCTTCGACACGCTCAACGGCTACGACAGCCCGGCGGGAGATGTTCGCCTCCCGCTGTTCGGCAACGACTGGCGCCTGGCTCCCGGCCATCGCATCCGCCTCGATCTCACCCAGGTCGACCAGCCCTATCTGCGCCCCAACGACACCCCGAGCTCGATCACCTTCGGCACGCCGACGCTGGTGCTGCCCACGCGGGAGGCCGGGCAGCGGGCGCTCACCGGCTCGCCCTAGGGCGGGACCTGGCGGCCGCGGCGGCGCAGACTCGCGCACCCCCGAGCGACGCCCGCGTCCCTGCTGGCCGCGAGCGGCCGGCTGGAGTTCGGTGCGGCAGCCCGCGGTTAGCGGCTGACGGCCGGGCTGACCAGCACCAGCTCTCCGTCATCGACGACAATGTCGCGCCGACCCAGGTAGCGGTCGGTTTCAGCGTCGTAGACGAGGACGTACACGCCTGATTTGTCGCCCGGCTTACGCGACATGAGTCCCAACCGCTCGCACACCGCCGACACGCTGGGCAGACCGGCGTCAACGAGGCCGTGGCTGCTGTAGAGCAAGAAACGCACGCCCGCAACGTAGGGGCCCGATCGGGGGCCGCTAACGATATTTGGTACAGGTTGCGCCGGTCCGTTGGCACGTCAGCCCCGCGCCGGGGCCGGGCTGAGTGGGTCAAACGCGGGGGGCTGGTGCCGGGGGCGGCTGCGCGAGCCAGGCTTCGGCGGCGGCGGCGGCGGCGGCGGTTGCGGCGGTTGCGGCGGTGTCGGCGGCGGGCGGCGGCACATTTTGACCCTGACGGCCGGGGGTTTGATGGGGTGTGTGGGATCGGCGGGGTATGCGGCACCGTGTGTTACCACCGCGGGGTGGGTGGGGCAGTCGAGGTCGTTATGTGCCGCTGGGCGGGCGGGGACGGTGCCCGCTGGGCGGGCTGGGAGGGTGTGAGCCGGGCGGGCCCGGGGCCTGCTTGGTCACCAGTGC
>JAXDGI010000277.1:0-18081 GCA_034665145.1 Solirubrobacteraceae bacterium | reverse complement strand
AGCCGATGAAGTCGCACAGGGTCAGCGGCCCCAGCGGGTGCCCGCAACCCAGGAGCATCCCCTGGTCGATGTCCTCCCGGGTGGCGAAGCCGTCTTCGTACATCCGCACCGCGGCCATGAGGTACGGGACGAGGAGCATGTTGACGATAAATCCCGACCGGTCCTTGGTCCGAATCG
Source organism: Solirubrobacteraceae bacterium (assembly GCA_034665145.1). Taxonomy (GTDB): domain Bacteria; phylum Actinomycetota; class Thermoleophilia; order Solirubrobacterales; family Solirubrobacteraceae; genus Palsa-465. The sequence goes on along the minus strand of JAXDGI010000277.1, from coordinate 17,904 downwards.
CCTGCTTGCCGATCTGCGTCGCGAACGTCTCGGCCGTTTCCAGCGTCTCGTCGCCGGTGTCGAGCGCCACCACCACCTCGATTAACTTCATCACGGGCACCGGGGAGAAGAAGTGCAGTCCCAGGACGCGGTGCGGGTGCTGGGTCCAGGCAGCCAGCTCGGCGATCGGAATCGACGAGGTGTTGGAGGCCAGAAAGGCGGCATCGGGAAGTAGCGCGTCGAGACGGCCGAAGAGCTTGCCCTTCACGCGCGGGTCTTCCGTCACCGCCTCGATCACCGCTTCCACCGAGCCGAGTTCGTCGATCACGGTCGTGTAGCTCACTCGGTCGATCAGCGCCTCTCCCTCTGAAGTGGCCAGCTTCCCGCGCGACACAGCCCGGGCGACGGAGGTCTCGAGCGCCTTGCGCGAGCGATCCAGTGGAGCCTGCTCAGGCTCGTGCAGGGTGACGTGGAGGCCGGCGGCGGCAGCCGACTCGGCGATGCCCGAGCCCATGAATCCCGCGCCGACGATGCCGATCTGGGTCAGTTGCGCCATACCCCTCAGTCTGACACGCCGGTGTCCTCGAGCACAGCCGCCGCCCCGGCCCGAGCTGACCTATCTAGCAACCTCCCAGTGCACGCAGACGCCGCCGGTAGGTCTGCATGTCGGGGTGCTGGAAGTCGCTGTGAGTCTGGGTGCGCAAGCTCGGCACGTCCTCGTGGTGATAGGGGCTCGACAGGCTCTCGGCGTGGCCGATCACGTTGGCGACCGCTATGTGGAACCGACAGCGCAGCCAGTGCACGAGGCGCAGGCTCGACCTCATCTGGCGGCGGTTGTCGAGGACTTGGGCGTCGGAGAAGCCGACGTGCTCGATTCCGATGGCCGTCCAGTTGAGCCCGACGGTGTGGCGGGCGATGGTCCCCACCGAGACCAGCTGGTGAATCGTTGCACTGGTGTCGATCACGAAGTGCGCGGAGGTCGCTGGAAGCTCATGAAGCTCGGAGTCGGGTAGGTCTGCGGCAAACGTGTTGTACGTGGCGCTGTAACTCGCCGCGGTGTAGTGGATGACGATCACGCGCGGATGGACCAGCCGCCATGTCGGCTTCATGAAGCTGTGGTAGTGGCGCCTGACGTAGGCCACCGTCTGTGCTTTGCGCGTCGTTCCGAAGGGAATCGGATCCCACACGATTCGCGGTGCGCGGACACGGGTCATTTCGGCCCGGCGGGAGCGTCGTGCGCCGTGGTGCAGGCCGACGTAGTGGGTGCGCGCCGGGTGGGCGCTCGCTGATCTCGGCCGCGGGCTCGATGCTGGGTGGGCGCTCGCTGATCTCGGCCGCGGGCTCGATGCGCCGGACCCGCAACTCGCGCACATGAGCGCACCGAGCGCGAACGCCAGGATGAGGCATCCCTTCACGCCGAACAGGGTCGCATAACTCGTCACGGGTTTTTGAAGCGCAGGCGCGGGCCCGTCTGGAGTCCGTCGGCGGTGAATGTGGCCGTGGCCCGGTTGAGCGTGAACTCAAGGCGGCCCCCGTCCTCGGTCTCGACCTCGAGGCGGCGACCGTCGGACCCGACGCTGGCCACGGTGCCGGCCACGGTCGTGCCCAGGAAGTCGATCAGCACCCCGCGTCCGACCTCGGGCATCACGCGGAGGGGCATGCGACAGTGATAGCAATACAGCAGACGACCACCGGGCACGGAGGCCCGGTGGCCGCTGTCCCTCGTGCGCTGAGACCCGAGCGCCGAGCTTGTCAAAGAGCGTCTAGCCGGAGGGCGTCCCAGCGGCCGCTGGGGCCAGCCCAAGTTCCGTGCGGATAGGCATCTCCGACCTCTCCTGGTCAGTTCGTGACGGCACCGTCATCGGTCGCTGTCTGCGCCGGACGGGGCCATGTCCCTCAGATCGCCAACATACTCCGGGCTTGTTGACCGGTCAAGTGGATCCGGAAGCCGCTAGCTTCACCGGTTCGCGGCCGCCGCGCAGGCGCGCTCTCGGCTGGCGACGACCTGATGGAAACCGTGAAAGCGAGGCCCGTGATGGGCACCCCAGCCAAGCAATACCTGTTCACCTCCGAGTCGGTCACCGAAGGTCACCCCGACAAGGTGGCCGATCAGATCTCCGACGGCGTCCTCGATGCCGTGCTGGCCCAGGATCCCAGCGGCCGCGTGGCCTGCGAGACGCTCGTCAACACCGGACTGGTGGTCGTCTCGGGAGAAATTTCCACCTCGGCCGCGTTCGACGTGCAAGCGATCACCCGCGAGACGATCCGCCGCATCGGCTACGACGATGCGGAACTCGGCTTCAGCGCCGACTCCTGCGCCGTGCTCAACGCCATCGACAAGCAGTCAGCCGACATCGCCCAGGGCGTCGATGAGGCTTTCGAGGCCCGCTCCCGGGCCGGCGGCGACGAGCTGGATCTGGCCGGAGCCGGCGACCAGGGGATGATGTTCGGTTACGCGACCCGGGAGACGCCCGAGCTGATGCCGCTTCCGATCGCGCTCGCCCACCGCCTCTCGCGGCGGCTGGCTGAGGTGCGTAAAGATGGGACGCTCGATTACCTGCGCCCCGATGGCAAGACGCAGGTCAGCGTTCGCTACCTCGATGGCACCCCGGTCGCCGTTGAGAAGTTGCTCATCTCCACCCAGCACGCCGAGGGCAGCGAGGGCCCCCTGCGCGAGGATCTCTACGAGCATGTCGTCCGGCCCGTCCTGCCCGCCGAGCTCTACGACGAGGCGGAACTGCGCTCGGGCTTTCTCGTCAATCCGACCGGTCGCTTCGTGATCGGCGGACCCGTCGGCGACTGCGGCTTGACTGGGCGAAAGATCATCGTCGACACCTACGGCGGTATGGCCCGTCATGGCGGCGGCGCCTTCAGCGGCAAGGACCCCTCCAAGGTGGACCGCTCGGCCGCGTACGCCGCGCGCTGGGTGGCCAAGAACGTGGTCGCCGCGGGTCTAGCCGACCGCTGCGAGGTCCAGGTCGCCTACGCGATTGGCGTCGCCCGCCCCGTGTCGGTGATGGTCGAGACCTTCGGTACCGAAGCCGAGGGCATCTCGGCGGAACGGATCGAGGCCCTGGTTGGCGAGCACTTTGACCTGCGTCCCGCCGCATTTCGCCAGCGCCTGGATCTGCACCGTCCGATCTACCAGCAGACGGCCGCTTACGGTCATTTCGGTCGTGAGGAGCCGGACTTCACCTGGGAGCGCACCGACGTTGCCGCCGAGCTGCGCGCGGCAGCCGGCCTGGGTGACTTGGAGGTCGCCGCGGTATGAGCATCACGGTGGTCGGTTCGCTGGCCTTTGACGCCGTGGAGACACCGCTCGGGGTTCGCGAGCGGATGCTCGGCGGGGCCGCGACCCACTTTGCCCTCGCCGCCTCGTTCTTTGACCGTGTGCGTGTCGTCGGCCCCGTCGGCGATGACTTCGGCGAGGCCGAGATGGCCGTGCTCGCCACGCGTGGCACCGCGGTCGACGATGTCGAACACATCGCCGGGGGCAAGACCTTCTTCTGGAAGGGCAAATACGGATGGGACCTCAACAGCCGCGAGACGCTCGACACGCAGCTCAATGTGTTCGAGCACTTCGAGCCCAAGCTCTCGCCGGCGTCCCGCCGGTCCGAGGTCCTGTTCTTGGCCAACATCCAGCCCGGGCTGCAGCTCCAGGTCCGTGAGCAGTGCGACGCAGCCCGGTTCGTCGCGCTGGACTCGATGAACCTATGGATCGAGATCGCCCGCGACGAGCTCGTGGAGGTCATCTCCCGCGTCGACTGCCTCATCCTCAACGACGAGGAGCTGCGCCAGCTGACCGGCAAGCCCAACCTGGTCAGCGCCGCCCGCGAGGTGCTGGGCTATGGCCCCTCGATCATCGTCGCCAAGCAGGGCGAGTACGGCGCAGCCCTGGTCACCGCCGATCAGTTCTTCGCGCTGCCCGCCTTCCCGCTGGAGACCGTCGTCGATCCGACCGGCGCCGGGGACACGTTCGCGGGCGGATTTGTCGGCTACATCGCGCGCCAGCTCGAGTTCGGCCAGTCCGATGAGGTGCTGCGCAATGCCATGGCCTACGGGACGGCCCTGGCCTCGTTCAACGTCGAAGGCTTCGGGACCGACCGGGTGCGCGGAGTGAGCGCGGAGCAGATCAGCCAGCGCGTCGAGGCTCTGTGGGACTTCGCCCATTTCGAGCACCTGGCCGTGGACCTGGTCGCCAGCTGAGGTGTCGCTCAGCTGCGCTGCGCGTCAGGAGTCGCCGGGCGGTCGCGGCGGGCGCTGAGACAGGGCGCCCAGGATCCCAGTCGCGAACAGCAGGACGATGACCAGCGCCATCGCGTCGACGCCGTTGAAGCCATTGTTGCGGATGTCCAGAGCGGTCACCACGCCCAGCGCCCCGGTGAAGATCAGGGCGACGATCAAGAGGACGATGCGCATTGCGCTCACCAGGCCAAGCTGACGGCCAGCGCGTAGACGATCACGTTGGCCGCGATCAGCGTGATCGTGAACCAGGGCAGGCGGTCGGTGGGAATGTTGACCTTGAGCGCGATCAAGCCGCCGCGGAGCTTACGGGGACAGGGGGCGGCCCGAGCCGGGGTCAGGCCAGGCCGACCGCGGAGCCGGCGGCGACGATCCGCCACGGCTGCGACACGTCATCGGTGAGCGCGAAGGTCCAGCGCTCGGTAAAGCTCGTCTGCCGCGAGCGGCTGCCCGACAGGACGGCGGTGGTGTCGCGATCCTCCAGGTAGCGCCGGCCCGTGATATCGACCTCGACGGTCATCGTCGGCGGCTCTGTCCCGGCCTCAAGGCCCACGATCCGGATCCGCTTGATAGTCGGCCCGCGGACGACGACCCGGATGTGTCCGCTCGTGTCCCCGGCGTAGAGCAGCTCATGCGCGGCGGCGGGAGTGGCCGCCTGGGCGAGGATGGCGTCGTCGCCGTCGACGGCCTGCGCCCACGCGTCGATCGCTCGCCGGATCGCGATCTCGAGCACATCGGGGGCGAAGCGTCCGTCGGCCAGGCTCAGGTCGTTGGCCGCACTCCGCGCATCACCCGTGAACTGCAGGTCGGCCACCTCCGCGACCCGCGTTCCGGCTGGCACGGCATCGGCGACGGCGCCCTCGATCAGCGACTCGTCGCGCAGGCTCTGCTCGTCACCCCAGGCGGTGGCCACGATCTGCTCATCGAGGGCGTGCTTGCCCTCTGCACCCTGCTCGATCGAGGCGAGTACCCAATGGCCTTTGGCTCTCCGCTGCAGGGTCCAGAACTCCTTCACGTGGTTGAGCTCGCCAAGCGAGCCGGTCCGCTTGATGCGGCGGCCGTACCCGTCCACCACGTAGTCCTTGATTCGCGCGTCGATGCGGACCACGATCCGGTCGGTGTTCGGATCACCCTTGCGATTGAGCCCCACGTACTCGACCGTGGGCGCGCCGATCGGCTCAACGTGGTTGCGCCATCCGCGGCGCGAGAAGTCATCCAGGCGCCGTTCCCACTCGGCCAGGAGATCGGGGGCGACCAGACCCCGCAGGGCAATGCGGTCGTCGGCGTCCCAGGCGTGTTGGATGTCGACAAACAGCTTGGCCGCGGTCGCCCGAACGGTGTCGGGCGCGAAATCAGGATCTTCGTCGGCTGCCTCAGCGGCCGCCAGCTCGACGCGGCGCTCGCGTGCGGAGCTCTTGCGCTTGCCGCCCGCGCGTCCGGCGTTGCGCTCGGCCGCCGCGGCCTGCATGCCGGGGAGAATGCGAGTGAAGAAGAAGTAGGCCAGGGCCAGCGCGATCAGGACCAGGGCGCCCAGGCCGTGGCCGAGCAGAGCGATGTGGATGAGCAGATCGATGAGGATGTAAAGGGCAAAACCACCGCCGTGGCCGCCGCCTCCACCACCGCCCCCGCTGAAGCCCGCCGACCCACCGCCGGCTGCGGCCAGTGCCGCGGGCGCGACCAGTAGCGCCATGAGCGCAACGCCCAACGCGATGAGGAGCGCACGCCGTCTCATGGCTACGCCGACGCGGCCTCGGCCAACGGACCCGTACCCGGCTCGTCCTGGACGATGTGCTGGTCGGCGTGATAGCTCGATCGCACGAGCGGTCCGGCAGCCACGTGTGCGAAGCCCAGCTTGTAGGCCTCGTCCTCGAGCGCCTTGAACTCGTCGGGGTGCCAGTAGCGCACGATCGGCAGGTGGCGCTCGGTGGGCCGCAAGTACTGGCCGACGGTGAGGACCTGAACGTGGTTCTGGCGCAGCTGGCCCAGTGCGTCGACCATCTCTGCAAACGACTCGCCGAGTCCGACCATGAGTCCAGACTTGGTGGTGACTTCGTCGCCGCCGTACTCCTTGGCGTTACGGAGCACCCGCTTGGAGCGCTCCCAGGTCGAGCCGCGGCGGGCCACGGGGTACAGGCGCGGGACGACCTCGACGTTGTGATTGAAGACGTCGGGCCGTTCGCTGATCACCTTGGCCAGCGGCATTTCGGCGCCACGAAAGTCCGGGGTGAGAACCTCGATCTTGGTCCGCGGGGACTGGCGGCGAATCTGACGGATCACGCCCACGAACGCGGAAGCCCCGTAGTCGGGAAGATCATCGCGATCGACGCTGGTGATGACGGCATGACGCAAACCCATCTTGGCCACGCTGCGGGCCACGCGCGCCGGCTCCAGCGGATCGTTCCAGGTCGGCTTGCCGGTCTTGACGTTGCAGAAGCCACAGCGCCGCGTACACGTATCACCGAGGATCATGAACGTGGCCGTGCCGCGCTGCCAGCACTCGCCGATGTTCGGACAGGCCGCCTCCTGGCACACCGTGTGCAGCTGCTCCTCGCTGATCAGCGTCTGCAGCTCGCGGTACCGCGGACCGCCCGGCGCCGGAACCTTGAACCACGGCGGCTTGCGCGCCTTGTGCGGCACCACATCGGGGCCCAGGACGGTCAGTACATCCGAGATTCCGCCCGGATTGGCGCGTGACCGGGTGGAGTGTTGACGCTCGTCCACAAGATGAATCGTACCGCGACGCTTTTGTCACCCATGAGCGGCGGTTTTTCCCTGCACCATCGGGGGCATGCCCCGCGAGTCCTCTCCCGGGCCCGACCCGCGCCCTTCTGGCCGACAGCGGATAGTGCGGGGGTGGCGGCCCGGCGTGGGTGCGCCCAGGGGTCTGGCCGGCGCCACAGGGGTCTGGCCGACCCCAAACTCAGGCCGGCGTCGGCTTCAGGCCGGCGTCAGCGCCGCGCCCACCGCAGCCTCGAGCCGCTCGCGCGAGATGATCCGCTGGCGGAGCCCGAGGGCGCGCGCCACCTCAAACGCCGTCCGCTTGCGGAAGCAGCGCATCTGACCGCTCGGGCTTGAGGCCCGCTCGGCCTCCGGCCTCGCCTGATCGGGCCGCGCCCCGGTCGTCCGGCTGCGGCCGGTCTCGTTGATCAGCGATGTCATGGCCACGCCGTCAAGTCCGCAGGGCACGATCCAGCTGAACGGCTGGAGGTCGTTCTCAACGTTGACGGCGAACCCGTGGGTGGTTACGCCCCGCGCGACATGCACGCCGATCGAGGCGATCTTGCGGTTCTCCACCCACACCCCGGTGTAGTCGGGGCCGTCGTCGACCCGGGCCCGGGCACCGACAACGCCCTCGTCCTCGAGCGCCGCTACCAGCCCACGCTCCAGGGTGCGGACGTACTCGACCACATCGCTGACCCCCACGATCGGATAGCCGACGAGCTGTCCGGGCCCGTGGTAGGTGACCTTGCCGCCGCGATCGGTCTCGACGATGTCAATGCCCTGCGTGCGGTACCAGTCCTCGCCCATGGGCAGCTCACCGGGCCCCGAGCGCCGGCCGCGTGTGTAGACGGGCCAGTGCTCGAGCAGCAGCATGACGTCAGGGACGGCGCCGGCCTGCCGGGCCGCCCGGACCCGCTGCTGGAGGTCCAGTGCCTCGCGGTACTCGACCGTGCCCAGCTGCGTGATCCAGAGCTCGTTCATCTTCTAAGAGCCTACGCCCTCCAGATTGCGCTTCACGGCGGCCAGGAACTGCGCTGACAGGGCGCCGTCGAGCGCGCGGTGATCCCAGCTCAGACCGAGGATGGTCATGGGGCGGATGGCGATCGAGTCATTGCCCTCGGCGTCGGTCAGCACCACCGGGCGCTTGACCACCGCCTCGAAGTCGAGGATTCCGATCTGCGGCTGGTTGATGATCGGCGTGGCCATGATCGATCCGAATTGACCGGGGTTGGTGATCGTGAACGTCCCGCCGCGCACCTCGTCGGCGGTCAGCTGACGTGAACGCGCCCGCTGGGCCACATCCCGGATCCGCGCCGCCAGGCCCTCCTCGGAGAGCTCGTGGGCGCCGTGGATGACGGGAACGATCAGGCCGTCGTCGCCGAGGGACACAGCGATGCCCAGGTTGACCTCATTGACGCGCGTGTACTTCTCGCCCTCCAGCCAGGCGTTCAGCGCCGGGTGCTCACGCAGGGCAGCCACGCACGCGCGGGCCACGAAGGCCAGCGCGGTCACGCCGAGGCGCTTGCGCGCCGCCTCGACCCGGCTCATGTCGACCTCGATCCACGTCGTGCACGTGGCCGCGGTGTCGAGCGAGCGCTTCATGTGCTCGCCGATCTGGCGGCGCATGCGCGACAGGCCCTCGCCACTGGACGTCACCGCAGCCGGGATCGCGGCCCCGGCCGCAGCGCCCCCGGTCCCCGCCGGCCTGGCGGCGGCCGGCTCGACCGGATCGGGCCGGTACGGGCTCTCGATGTGCAGCGGCGGATCGGCGGCCTCGGGGGCGGCATGCGATCCGTTTCCGTTGACTACGGCGAGCACGTCCTGTTTGCGCACCCGGCCGTCGCGTCCGGTTCCGGGCACGGACTCGAGGTCGATGCCGTGTTCGGCGGCGATCCGCTGCACGACGGGCGAGTACCGCCGTCCGGCGCCGTTGTGAGCACGGGGTGCTGGCGGCGGGGTCGAGCTGTCCGAGGGGCCAGCGGAGGACCGGGCCGGGGGAGAGGCCGAGCTGCCGGACGGGCCAGCGGAGGACTCGGCGGCGGTGGGCCCTGCCGCGACGTCGGGGGCGGGTGGCGCCGCGGGCGCACCGGACCCACCGACACCGGTATCGATGCGGGCCAGCACCACTCCGACCTCGACCGTCTGCTCGACGTCGACCAGGATCTCGGCCACGATCCCACTCGCCGGAGCGGGGACCTCGGTGTCGATCTTGTCGGTGGAGATCTCGCACACGGTCTGCTCGGCGGTGACCGTGTCGCCCACCGCGACGCGCCAGGCGACGATCGTGCCCTCCGCCACCGACACCCCCATCTGGGGCATCGTGACGTCGACGAGGGCGCCTCCGACGTCAGTAGGCGAGGAGCTCACGACACGCCTCCTTCACTCGATCGACGCCGGGCAGGACGGCGGCCTCCAGAGGCGGGGAGAACGGAATCGGGACGTCGGGCGAGGCGACGCGCACGACCGGACCGTCGAGATCCTCAAAGCCCTTCTCGGCGATCAGCGCCGCGACCTGGGCGCCGGCCGCGCAGGTCAGATTGGCCTCGTCGACGACGACCACCTTGGAGCAACGGGCGACCGCGTCGAGGATCGCCTCCTCGTCCAGCGGCACGAGTGACCGCAGGTCGAGCACCTCGATTGAGGCCCCGTCGAGGTCCTCGGTGGCCGACAAGGCGACATCGACCATGGCCCCATAACAGATGACCACGAGGTCGGATCCCGGCCGAGCCACGCGGGCGGTGAACGGCGTCTCATACACGCCGTCGGGCACGTCACCCTTCACCCGGCGGTAGAGGTGCTTGTGCTCCATGAAGCACACCGGGTTGGGATCATGAATGGCCGCGTGGAGCAGCCCCTTGGCGTCCTGGGCCGTGGACGGGGCCACAACCTTGATCCCGGGCGAGTGCATGAACAGCGCCTCGGGATTCTGGGAATGAAACGGGCCACCGGAGAATCCGCCGCCGGAGGGCAGGCGAACCGTGATGGGTACGGCCAGGCCCTGGCGGTAATGCATCTTTCCGGCGACGTTGACCAGCTGGTCAAAGCCGCAGGAGATGAAATCGGCGAACTGCATCTCGCACACCGGCCGCAGACCGACCACGGCGGCGCCGACAGCACATCCGATGATCGCCGACTCGGCCAGGGGGGTGTCCATGACGCGATCGCTCCCGAACTCGTCGATAAATCCGTCGGTGACCTTGAAGGCGCCGCCGAACACCCCGATGTCCTCGCCCATGACGAGCACGCGCTCATCGGCGCGCAACTCATCGCGCAGGGCGGAGGAGATGGCCTGCAGGTAGGTCATCGTGGCCATCAGCGATCACCCCGCGGACGGCTAAAGCCACTCCACGGCGCCTGGCCGTCGCCGAGCGGCTCGGACTCGCCCGCGCAGAACACGCCGTCCAGGGCACTTTCCGGGGAGGGCATCGGTCCGGCGAGCGCCTCCGCCGCCGCCGCGTCGATCTCGGCCGTGACCTCGGCGCGCAGCGCACCGACGTCGACGCCGAGGCCGCGCAGGCGCTTTTCCTGGCGGTCAATGGGATCGCGCAGCTTCCACTCCTCGACCTGCTCGCGGGGGACGTACTTCATGTCGTCGTGCGCGGCGTGGCCGTGCATGCGCATCGTCACCGCCTCGATCAGGGTCGGTCCGCCGCCGGACACGGCGCGCTCCCGGGCCTCGCGAGCGGCGTCGAACATGGCCTCGACGTCGTTGCCGTCGACGGTCACGCCGGCGAAGCCGTAGGCGGCGGCACGCTCCACCGGGTCGACGGCGAACTGCTTGTCGAGCGGTGTCGAGTAGGCGTACTGGTTATTTTCGAGGACGAACACGACGGGAAGCTTCTGGACGCCGGCCCAGTTCATCGCCTCGTGAAAATCGCCGCGGGACGTCGATCCGTCACCGAACCACGTCAGCGCGCAACGGGCCTCGCCGCGCAGCTTGAATGCCATGGCCATGCCGGTGGCCACGAGCATCATGTCGGGCAGCATCGAGACCATCCCCACGCAGCCCAGCTGGCGGTCGCCGAAATGCACGTTGCCGTCGCGGCCGGCGGTGACGCCTCCGGCGCGGCCCATGTACTGCGACAGGATCCGGGTCGGGGTGACGCCGCGGATGATGTGGGCGGCCAGGTCACGATGCAGGATGCACAGGCGATCCTCGGGCGACATGGCAAACGCCGCGCCTGCCGATACCGCCTCCTGGCCGAAGCCGTCGTAGAAAGAGCCCGGGACCTTGCCCTGGCGATAAAGGCTCATGGCGCGCTCCTCGATGCCGCGCATGAGGAGCATCGCGCGGTGCAGCCAGATCCGGTCGGCCAGCTGCAGGTGCTGGTGCTCGCCCACTTGTTCTGGTGTGGGCGTAGCGATGTCGGTCGCCATCTTTATTGTCTTCCCTTCCTGTCTGTGAGCCGGGGCGGGATCTCCGTCCGGCTCCCATTGAGGGGGGTGGCGGGATCTCCGTCACCACCCCTGCATCCGGGCGTTCGAGCTTACTCCTCGGTCCGGTCCCAACACGCGTTTTAATCTGTTGACATGGACGGTGCCTGGCTTGCGCGCATGCGCTGGCGGCGGCGGGGAGCGTGGCTATGGCCGACCTTCGTGGCCGCCACAGCGCTCGACGCGCTGATCGTCCACGCGCTGCCCTTCCTGGGCGACTCGCAGTCTCTGGCCGGGGGCACCGTGGCCGGCCTGCTCTTCAACCTGCTGGTCGTCCTGCTCCTTTCGCGCCCGCTCGGCGCGGTGCTGCGCCGGCGGCGTACCGACATGCCAGCCACCGTCGCCCGCAACTACGGCGGCACCGTCGCGGTGCTCGTGGTGCCCGTCCTGCTCATGGCGCTGGGGCTCGCGCATCATCGGGCCATCGAGGACCAGCGCAGGATGCTCGACGACGCGATCATCCGCGCGATCGCCTACATCGGCGACCGCGCCCCCGACGCGTTCCGGGCCAACGTGCGCCATACAGACACCTACACGATTCAGCCCGGCTCGGTGTACCGGACGTGCGTCCCCAACGCAGCCGGCACTCGGACCTATTGCGTGATCGTCAACACCCACATGCCGCTGGCGCGGAGCGTCGTCTTCGGCGGCTATGAGTCCAACTCGCTCTTTGCCCAGGGCACCTAGTCCACCGAATTCCGAATCGCGCACTAGACCGGATCGAGCTCGACCGGCAGCTGAAACAGCGACGCGAAGCGCAGGGCCAGAAAGGGATCGCCTGACAACTCAAAGCGGCCGCTGGAGAGCAACGCCGGCCAGCTGGCCGCGCCGGTAGCGAGCAGGATGAGGTCATCTGAGCCGATCGAGGCCCGCGCCCCAGGCCGCTCGGGCGCGCCGCGGCGCACCGAGCAGCGCATGTCGGCGATGGCCAGCTCGAAGCGAGCGGGATCGTGCCCGTGCGGATCGGGGATGGCGAGCTCCAACACCGCTTCGAGGCCGTCGGCCGATCGCGGGTCAAAGCGGCGCCGGATCGCTCCGGGCAGCGCCCGCACGATCACGCGATGCCCGGTCGGGTGGCGATCCACGGCCGCCAGCCACCGGCCAGCAGTGCGCATCACGCGACTCATGACAGCAGGTGCTCCATGGCCTCGGTGGGGTCGGAGAACAGCATCAGGGCATCGTCGGTGGCGACCATGCGCCCATAGTGTGTCGACATCTCGTGTTGGATGGAGTACGCATCGAGCTCGTAGCCGATCTCCTCTGAGATCTCCGTGTAGGGGATGACCAGCCGGTCACGGCCGCGGATGTCCCAGAAGGCCGGCTGCTCGCGCACCTCGATGCCTTCGCGCCTGCTCATGAACGCCGCCACCGCATCGCCTTCGGCGCTCTTGGCCATGACGATGCCCACGAAGTCAAAGCTGTCGTCCCCGGATTCGCCGCTGGCGGCGATGCCGGCCGGGTGGCCCCGCGCGAGCGGCTCGGATGAGACCGCAGAGGCGGACGGGCCCGCCTCCCGGGCGGCCGGCTCGTAGCCGACCAGCGCGCAGAGCTCGGAAAGGCCAGCGTCATCGAGCATCGCCCCGGCGTAGGCCTGGACCCGGCCGGTGGCTCGCTCGATGTCGAGGCCAATACCCGCGGCAACGGGAGCCAGTGCGGTGCCCGCCGCCACGGCCTGCGGTAGCCACGTGCCCACCCAGCCCGACATGACGCCGCGATTGTGCTCACCGTGTACTGAGTCCTCGAGCACAAAGCGCGAGAGAGCGACCGTCCACGCCCGGGTCCACTCCCACTCCTGGGTTGCCACTCCGGCCAGCACCGGCGTGACCGTGTCGCCATGGGCTGCCGCCGCTCGTGTGCCCAGCTCGCGCCGGACAAGCGTGGCCACGACAGGCTCGAAGCACAGATTGGCCGCGAACACCACCTCGGCCCAGTCGGCGGTGGCGGCGAGGCGCTCGAGGTAGCGGCGGGCCGGCTGCCAGGCCTCGTCGTGCAGAAAGGCCGCACGCGCGCCGTCAATCGGGAAGCCGAGCTCGAAGTGCTGTTCGAGGTCCATCGCGTAGAGGACGATGGCCTGGGCCGAGCGCTGTTTCATCGCCGCCTGCAGGCAGACGCAGGTGGCGACCGTGTCCGACAGGCAGTCGCGCGCGGTCGTGGCCAGGGCAAACCACAGGCCATGCTCGAGATAGGCCGGGATCTGCAGCCGGGCACGGAGGAACTGAACCCATTCCGCGTCGAAGTCGGCGACCAGCTCCTGCTCGACGGCCGAGCGCAGCGCCCCCTCGATCTGCCGCTCGACCGCGGTTTCCGTCTGGTAATAGGTTCGCTCCCACTGCTGGCCGGGATCGCGGAAGGCAAACCAATCCGAGCTGCGCAGCATGGTTGAGGCGTCGTTCCAGGTCCCGCGCCCGTCGGCGAAATGAAGCGGCCAGCCCCGGGTGAGATGGCGGTGAATCGAGGGTTGCGTGTCGACGGTCACGTCCTCGTAGAGGGTGGCCCGCCGCGCCGCAGGAGTGAACCACTGAAAGTCACGCTCAGAGGGCTGTGCCGCCTGGCCCGGTGGGGTTTGGGCCGTCGCCGCCGCGGAGGTCGTGAAGCGGTCGGCGAAGATCCGCGCAGCGTCCACCCCCCGGGTGGTGAGCACCTCCTGCACGGCGTCGAGCATCGGCGGCGGCCCGCACATGTACACGTCGGGGCTCTCCAGCTCCTCGTCGATCGCCTCGTGGACGAAGCAACCGGTCACGGGGATAAAGCGGAAGTCCTTCAGGCGCTCGCCCAGTCGGGCGATTGCGTCAAGGGCAAACAGCTCGCGCTCCTCGCGGGCGCCGTAGTAAAAGCGCACGGGCCGCTCACACCTCTCGGCGGCGAGCTGGCGCAGCACGCCGAGCACGGGGGCCAGGCCGGAGCCGCCGGCCACCATGAGGATCGGTGCGGCGGAATCGCGCAGATGAAATGCGCCGTAGGGCCCCGTCACGCGCAAATGAGAATGAGACTCAATCTCATTGCCAAGCATGCCGGAGAGGCGACCGCCCGGATAGCGCTTGATCATGAGTTCGACCCGCCCCTCGCCGGGGAGGTTGGCGATCGAGAAGGACCGCCGCTCACCGTCGCTGCCGGGCACGTGCACGTCCAGATACTGGCCCGGGAGCCACGAGAGATCCTCGGGCACCGCCAGCGTCACCCCGACGATGTCGTGCGTGAGCGGAGTGATCGCGACCACGGTCGCCTCGACCTCGCGGATGGCGTTCTCCAGGCGGTGGTTGTCAGGGTCGAAGTGCAGCAGCTCGACGACGAGGTCGGATGCGGGCATGGCCCGGCACATGAGTGCGTAGCCGTTGACACGCTCGGCGTCTGAGAGCGCGAAGTTGGAGTAGCGTTTGAGCTCGACCTCGCCCTCCTGCAAGAAGCACTTGCAGGCCGAGCACTGGCCCTCCCGGCACCCGTAGGCCAGGTTGTAGCCCTGGCGGAAGGCGGCGTCGAGCACCGTCTCCGCAGGACCGCAGTCAATCTCCGCGCCCAGCGGCAGCAAGCGCACCCTCACGGTTACAGCACCATCTGGGCCAGGTCGAGCGGTACCGCGCCGTCTCCCGCGACCGCGTCGCTCCAGTCCCCGCTGGGCAGCCCGAGCTCACGGGCGACACGGATGTTCGGGCTCTGGAGCGTCAGTCCGTGAGCGCGGATGTTCGACAGCGTCCACTGACGCGGGGCGCCGCCGTCCCGGTTGAGGTGGGGCTGGCCGACCAGAGTCTCGCCGTCGGCCCGCACGAAGCCGAGGTCCTGGATGACCGCCGAGGCCTCCCATCCGTCGTAGCGGTCCAGGTAGTTGCGATCACCCATGTAGCGACCTGGGTTTGACTCGTCGAGCCACTGACATTCCCCCGAGCAGTAGAAGCGGGTCCGGCTCCCGACGATCCGGTGGCGGCGGTCGGCCTCGGCCACGCACAGCCCCTGGCAGGTCCAGCAGAACGGGGGGGCGAGATTGATGAAGTCCAGCGGCAGGAAGCCCGCGCCCGGATCGACGCCGCGCCGGTACGCCTCCCAGAAGGCTCCGTACTGGGCATACCAACCCGGGTAATGACGCTCAAACCACTCGAAGTCGCGCTCGTCCAGGGGGTCAAAGCGCCAGAACGACAGCGGCCAGCCGGCGAAGGCGAGGATCGCGTGACGGTGGTGAATGCCGTTGACGATTCGCTCTCGCGCGCGCTCGAACATGTCGGGCGGGATATCGAGCCCGAGTTTGCCGAGCTTCATGATGTAGGCGCGATGCCAGTCGTCGCGCACCCAGCGATCCCACTTGTCCAAAAAACATTCCGGGTCGGAGCGATCGCGCGAGAAGTACTCGATGACGACGGCCGCGAAGATGTCGATGAAGGCATGGTTGATCCAGAAGGCCTGCTGCAGGTCGCGCTCGATGAGAGGCGCGTTGTGGTCGTCCTGCAAAACCGTGAGCAGCGTCGCGTAGCCGTTTGAGATGTGGCGGGCCTCGTCTGACTGCACGCTCAGATATGTCGTGGGCAGCGTGAAGTCACCGTTGCGGGCGGCCACGTCAGGCGTGGCCACGAAGACCACATTGGTGAAGGCCGTCTCGGCCACCACCTGGAGCGTGAACGCGCACTGGATCGGATCGCCGACGAGGAAATGACTGAGCATGTTCAGACCCGGGTTGGTCAGCACCGAGCCGCTGAACGCCTTCGGCCCCAGGTGCCAGCCGGCCGGGTCGGGCACGTTCTTGGCATACCAGCGGGCCAGCGCCATCTGCAGCCCGGTGTGCCGGATCTCGTCCACGAATTGAATGTGATAGCCGTTGCGCAGCTCGTTGTTGGGCACCGCGCTCATCAGCATCGACATGCAGCGCCCGGCGGCAACCTCGGCGTAGTTGGTGATGACAATGAACGGCTTGAGGATCTCCAGCCAGCGCTCGTGCGCTGTGGCCGGCATGTCAGCGCGCACCGCCGCCTCGTGGCCGCCGTACACGCGCTCGTCCTTCTCGAGCTCCATCGGCAGGTACTCGCGCATGATGTGGCGCATCGGATCCTTGGCCCGGTGGGGGAACCGGTAGCGGGTCGGGTAGCGCACCACGGGCTCGTGGTAATCGGGCTCCCACCCCAGCTGTGCGATCCGGTCGTGAGTCTGGGTGATGCTGCGACGGCGTGGGGTGGCGCTCATGACGGAGCACGCTACGCCTGTGCGGCGAAGCGAATCTCTGCTCCTCGGCAACGTCTTGAGGCCCGCGGTTTGTCACAATTTGCTAATGGACCCCGAGGCCTGGCGCACCGAGGCCATTCCCGCCGAGGCCGTGGCCGCGGTACGGGCCCAGCTGCCCGACGTCGTGGACAACATCGTCGCGGCGGTCCGCCGGGGCAGCCCGGTGTACGGCGAGGTGCTGGCCGGCCCCGAGGGAATGGCCATCCGGCTCGGCATCGAACAGGCCCATCAGGCCTTCCTGGCCGCGATCGAGCATGGCCAGCGGCCGGCGGGGGAGACCGATGAGCTCTGGCGTCGCCTGGGCGAGGCGGAGTTTCAGTCCGGGCGCAGCCTGGATGATCTCCGGTCCGCTTTCCGGATCGGGACCCGGGCGGCCTGGCGCGGGGCCGCCGACCTCGCCCTGCAGGCCGGGGTCTCGGCCCCGGTGGCCATCGCCACCGCCGAGGCGATCTTCGTCTACGCGGACGAGCTCGCCGCCGACGTCGTCGAGGGATACCTGCGTATGCAGTCCGACGAGGCCGGTGAGCTCGAGCGGCGGCGTCGGCGCGTGGCTCAGCTGCTACTCGATCCCGACGGCCACGACCCCGAGGTCCTGGCCCGAGCGGCCGAGCTGGCCCGCTGGACGGTCCCTCGCTCTATGGCCGTGCTGGCGCTGGAGGCCGACAGTCCCCTCGGGCTCACGCGGCGCCTGGATGCCGATGTGCTGACCGGAACCGACGCCGCCGGCGCCTGGCTGGTCATTCCCGACCCCGACGGCCCCGGCCGCCGCGGCGCTCTGGACCGGGCGCTGGGTGACCAACGGGCCGCGCTCGGTCCGACCGTCCACAGCGGGGACGCCCCGCGCTCGCTGCGCTGGGCGCGGCTCGCGCTCGCTCTGGCCCGCAGCGGCGCCGTCGACCCCGGGACGGGCGCCGTGCGCAGCGAGGAGCATCTGGCCGCCATGACCCTGCTTGGTGACTCCGAACTCGCAGGCGCCCTCATGCGTCGCGCGCTGGCTGCGCTTGACCCGCTACCCGCGGTCGAGCGCGAGCGCCTGCTCGAGACCCTGGCCGCGTGGCTTGACCATCAGCGCCACACACCCCAGATCGCCGCCCGGCTCCACGTCCATCCTCAGACCGTTCGCTACCGGATGGCCAGGCTCCACGAGATCCTCGGGGACGCCCTGGACACTCCCGCCGGCCGCTTTGAGCTCGGCCTGGCGTTGCGCGTCCGGGCCTCCCGGGACGCCGCCTCCTACTCTGCGACCGGCGGCGGATAGACCTCGCGGACGTAGTAGTCGACCTTCTCCTCGGGCAGGCGGCGGGAGATGGCCAGGTAGTAGATGAC
>JAXDGI010000276.1:0-2792 GCA_034665145.1 Solirubrobacteraceae bacterium | reverse complement strand
CGTCCAGCAACGCCGACATCTCCCGGTCGACGACGACCGCGTACAAGCCTTCTTTGCCGCCGAAGTGCTCGTAGACGACGGGTTTGGACACGTTGGCGCGAAGGGCGATCTCCTCGATCGAGGTTCCCTCGTAGCCCCGCTCGGCGAACAGCGATCGGGCGATATCGATGAGTTGATGGCGGCGCTCGCTACCGGTCATTCTGGTGCGGGGCGCTCGCGTTTCCTTGTCCGGCGCGGCCACGCCTAACAGGTTATCGGGTTGCACTACAGTCTGACGAAGGCATCAGTGAGCGCGGTCGGTCATTGTGGCCGGGCACGGGCGAGCGGACCTGCTCGCCGCTGATGCGTGGTCCGTCGTGGTGTAATCGGCAGCACATCAGATTTTGGTTCTGAGGGTTCAGGTTCGAGTCCTGGCGACGGAGCTTCGACGCGAACTCAACGACGCGTCGGCTCCGCGCCCGGTGAGCCGCGGTCGAGTCGCAGAGCGAGGCAGCCAGTCGCACCGGCGGGCTCGATTCCGCGAGGCGCTCCAAGATGCCGTATTTGGGGCGCCTGAACCATCGTGGCCCAAAAGCTTTCGCTACCGCCGCGAGCCGAGGTTTAGCCGAGGTGGCAGCAGTCATATGCGGCGGCCTTTTGGATGGTTTGCTGATCACGATCCGAACTGTCCGCCGAGGTCGAACTCGCCCTGCCCGTCGACAAGCCGCTGCCTCGTAGCCGCCTTGGGCGCCCCCAGTTCCTCTTCGTTAAGGGCCGAGCCGAGGTGCACCGCTAAACCCACCACGGTGATAAGAGTCAGGTACCCAGGGGGCGTGAGACCGAAGTCCGTCTTTTTCGGTGAAGCGTGAGACCGAGAATGCCCAGCGGGAGGCTCCGGTAGTGCATCACCGCGGCGGATCAGACCCCAACGTGGGGGTGGAGGCCTTCGGGCGGGGCCTTGCCGGTCCCATGGTTGTTCGATGCAGACGAATCGTCGGGTGCCGAAACCCCCACGTCGGAGAAGTCCATTGGTACGAAGCGCCTGGCGAGCAGCGACTCCATTGCCACGCTATCGAGCGGGCGTGACAGCAGAAAGCCCTGCGCCCGATAGCAATCCAAAGCGAGCAGTTCCCTCGCCGCGGCTGCGGTCTCGACGCCTTCGGCGATGACGTCCAGTCCGAAGGCCTCCGCCAAGGACATGATCGACCGCACGATCGCCAGATCACCTGCGTCCGTGCCGAGATCGCGGACAAACCCTCTGTCGATCTTGAGCGCGTCGACTGGAAGAGACTTCAAATATGTCAACGCACTGTAGCCGGTGCCGAAATCGTCGATGGCGATCTGCACGCCGATATCCTTCAATCCGGCAAGTGTTTTGCGCGTGGCGTCGATATCTTGGACTACGACGCTTTCGGTGATCTCAAGGCATACCGCGCTGGCATCCAGACCGAACGCGTCGAGGGTGGCGGCGACCGCGTCGACAATGCCTTCCGCAACAAGCTGAATAGGGGATACGTTGACGCGTAGCACCGCATCCAGCCCCACGCCGCGCGAGCGCCAAAGTTTGAATCGCTCGAAGGCTGAGCGCATTACGAGACGGCCGAGTCTACCCGCCAGATTAATCGATTCGGCCACCCCAATGAACGATTCAGGCATCAACAGCCCTCGAGTGGGATGTTGCCAACGGATCAGCGCCTCGGCCCCGAGGACCTCACCGGTGCGCATGTCAAACTCCGGGAGGTAATGCAGCACCAAGGCGCCGCTACCGCTATCGATGGTCTCTTCCAGCTGCAGTTCGATGTCATTACGGATCGCGTACTTTTCGGATATCTCCGGGCTGAAACGTGCGACCTTACGCCCGCCGGAACTCTTGGCCGACAGAGCGGCCTGATCTGCCCTGCGCAGTAACGCCGAAGTGCTGTCGCATCCCGGTACGCCAACAGCGACGCCGATACTGACGGTACGGCTGAGCATCTCACCGTCGATCATGACCTGCTGGCGAACTCGGTTCTGCACCCACTGAGCGAAAGCCTCGGCGCCTTCGATATCCATTGGTGCGGTCGGCACTACGACAAACTCGTCGCCGCCGAAGCGGGCAATGACCGAGGGAACGTCAGCAGCCTCGCGCAGGAGCTCGGCGAAGGCCTTGATGAACCGGTCGCCAGCGTTGTGACCGACGTGGTCGTTGATCACCTTGAGACGGTCCAGATCAAGGAGCAATAGCGAGACTGGGCCCGGCTGGCCCGCAGCCAGCCGCTCGTCGAGAAGGGCGATCAGCGCCCTGCGGTTCAGCAGGCCGGTCAGATCATCGTGTTCAGCGAGGTAACGGAGTTGCTCCTCGGCGACGATGCGGGCCTGCAGCTGTGCGAATAGTGTGGCGATCGCCTGGAGCGCATTCAGTTCCTCCGGCAGCCATTCCCGGTCGCCGACCTTGGCGAAGCCCAGGGTGCCGGTGGTGACGTCCCCGGAAAGCAGAGGCACGCACGCGAGGGAGTTCTGAGGAATGGCCCTCCCCTCCTGAACAAGCTGTTGAAAGTCGTCGTTCGCCGGCTCGGGACGCACAACGAAGGGCTCTTTGAGATTTTCGGCCATCGCGAAGACCGAGTCGGCGTCGGCGAAATACACCACACCAATCGGGTCGGGGTCGGGAACGTTCTCGGGCGCCGGCCATTCAGCGATGAGCACTGTCGCATGGATCGCGTGGTCATTGTGACGCAGAAAGCCGGAGTCTACGCCGAGGTGGCTAACCAGGTCGGCGAGCACCCGTTCACTGATCGCGGCAGAGTTGCCCGCGGTGGCCGCCATCAACTCGG
>JAXDGI010000275.1:0-39132 GCA_034665145.1 Solirubrobacteraceae bacterium | reverse complement strand
AGACCGAGGCCATCGTGCTGCGCTCGATCCGCTATGGCGAAGCTGACCGGATTCTGCACCTCTACACGCCCGCCCGTGGCCGGTTGAGCGCGATCGCCAAGGGTGCCCGTCGCTCGCGGAGCCGCTTTGGGGCCCGGCTGGAGCCGTTCATGCACGTCCGCGCCGTTCTGCACGAGGGGCGCAGTGATCTGCTCACCGTGACCGGCGTCGACACCGTCGCCGTGCACGCCGGATTGCGTGAGCATGCCGCCACGCTCGATGCCGCCGCCCGGGCCTGTGACGCCGTCGGGAGACTGTTTGAGACCGCCGATCCCCATCCCGAGGTGTTTCGCCTGTTGGCCAACGAGCTGGCCGTGCTCAGCGGCGATGCCGCCCAGGCGCGGACCGGCAACGGTCTCGCCTTTCGACTCAAGCTCCTGCTGGCGGCGGGAATCGTGCCCCAGCTCGCCGCCTGCACCGTGTGCGGTGAAGCCGATCACCTCAGCGGATTCTCGGGTGCGGCCGGCGGAGTGGTGTGCAGCTCGTGCGAGGCCGCGGCCTTCGTGCTCGAGGAGGATGCCTACCGCTTCCTCGTCCAGGCGCTGGGGGCACCGCTGATCCGCGCGCCCGACGCCTCCCCCCGTGCGCTGCGCCAGGTCGAGCGGGCCATCACCGAGATCGCCGAGCACCACGCCCACGTGCGCCTGCGCCCGCTCCTGGCCGCCTGAGCCACCGCGGTCGCCTTTAACGTGTGCCGCATCTGTGGCGGGGCCGGACCCGGTCCCGGCAGCGGTGTCAGAATCGGGGGATGACCGACCAGGCGCTGAGCATCGGCTATGAGCATCCCGGCGGCTCGGTGGCCGAACGGTTTGCCGCCCGCATCCAGGCCCAGGAGGAGGCGCAACTCTCCCCGCTGGCCGTACGCTCCTACCCCGAACAGCGCCGGCGCCCCGAACCGGAGTGCGGTCTGCGCACCCCGTTTCAGCGCGATCGGGACCGGATCGTGCACACCAAGGCCTTCCGTCGCCTCAAGCACAAGACCCAGGTGTTCGTCGCTCCATCCGGCGATCACTACCGGACCCGACTCACGCATACCCTGGAGGTGACCCAGGTCTCGCGGACCGTGGCCCGGGCCCTGGCCCTCAACGAGGACCTCGTCGAGGCCATCGGACTGGGTCACGACCTCGGGCATCCGCCCTTCGGCCATGTCGGCGAGGAGGCGCTTGACCGGTGTCTCAGCGAGCACTTCGGAACTCGCTTTCTGCACCATGAGCACTCGCTGCGGGTCGTCGACGTGCTCGAGCGCGACGGGCAGGGGCTCAACCTCACCGAACCGGTTCGCGACGGAATCATCAGCCACTCGGGTCGGGCCCCCGAACCGGCCACGCTCGAGGGAAAGATCGTCCGGCTCGTCGACCGGGTGGCCTACATCAACCATGACATCGACGACGCCCTGCGGGCGGGGGTGCTCGAGGTCTCCGAGCTGCCCAGCGCGGCGATCGCGATCCTCGGTGACACCGGTCCGCACCGGATTGACCGGCTCGTCCATGACCTGGTCGAGGAGTCCGAGGCGGCCGGGAACATCGTCCAGGGCCACACCGTGGGCGAGGCGATGAACGCCCTTCGCACGTTCATGTTCGAGCGCGTCTACCTCGGGCCGGTGGCGACGCGAGAGCACGCCAAGATCCACGGCGTGATCCGCACCCTGTTCGCTCACTACTGCGCGCACCCGCAGGAGATCGCCGCGTCGATCCCTCCCGGGGAGCTGTCGCGCCGGGTCACCGACCACATCGCCGGGATGACCGACCGCTACTGCATCAAGCGCTACGAGGAACTCACCGTTCCCGTCGCCTTCGCGCCGTGAGTCGCTACACCGCGGATTCCAAGGACCGCGTCCTCACGGCGGTCGACATGCTCTCGCTCGTCTCATCGCGAGTTGAGCTGCGCCGCGCCGGGGTCGACAGCTACTTCGGCCTGTGCCCATTTCATGACGAGCGAAGTGGCTCGTTTCACGTCCGCCCCGATGAGAAGCACTACCACTGCTTCGGCTGCCAGGCCAGCGGTGATCCGTTCGACTTCGTCATGGAGACCGAGGGGCTGGACTTCCGCACCGCAATGGAGACGCTGGCCGAGCGCTTCGGCGTCAAGCTCGAGACCGAGAACGAGGACCCGGGAGCGGCCACCCGGCGCGAGCGCCGCGAGCGCCTCCATGGGCTGCTGGGCCGTGCTGCCACCTACTACGCGCGCTATCTGTGGGAGGCCAAGGAGGCCGAGGGGGCGCGCGCATACCTGCTCGGGCGCGGACTCACCGAGCAGACATTGCGCGAGTTTCGGGTCGGTTATGCGCCCAGTGCCTGGGACCGGATGCTGCGCGCCTCGCGCAGCTCGGGCTACAACGAGGAGGAGCTGCTGGCCACCGGACTGGCCCAGCGCTCGCGCAACCGGCCGGGACAGATGTACGATCGCTTCCGCGAGCGGATCATGTTCCCGGCCACCGATAGCCGGGGCCGTGTGCAGGGCTTCGGGGCCCGGGCCATGCGCGACAACCAGCGGCCCAAGTACCTCAACACCTCAGACGGCGAGCTGTACCACAAGCGTGAGGTCCTGTTCGGGATCGACCTCGCTCGGGCGGCAGCCGCCAAGTCCGATCGGATGATCCTCGCCGAGGGGTACACCGACGTGCTCGCCCTCCACCAGGCCGGAATGCGCAACGCCGTGGGGATCATGGGCACCTCGCTGACTGAGGAGCAGGTCGGGGAGCTCGAGCGGATTGCCCACACGCTCGAGCTGTGCCTCGACGCCGACCGGGCCGGCCAGGACGCCATGCTGCGCGCCGCCCGGCTGGCCGGAGCCCGGCAGCTCGAACTGCGCGTGGTCGCGCTGCCGGAGGGGACAGATCCGGCCGACCTCGTCCAGCGCGAGGGGCCCGAGGCCCTGGCCGAGCGGGTGCGCCAGTCCCAGCCGTTTGTCGTCTTCAACGTCGAGCGGATCCTCGAGCGCGCGGACCTGCGCAGCGCCGAGGGTCGTGACCGGGCGCTGGATGAGCTCGGGCCGGTCATGGACGCGGTGCCGGCCAGCGTCCTGCGGGACGAGCTGATGCGCCGGATCGCCAACCGGCTGGAGGTCACGGGGGGTAGGCTCGTGACGCTCTTGGCGGCGGCCGCGTCCCGCGCCGAGCGGGGCCAGCGGCCGCGTGCGGTGACCGGTGGCCAGCCGGGCGCCCGAGACAACGGGGAGGGCGCCGCCGCGCGGCACCTCGAGCCCGGGCCCCGCTCCGAGCGGCTGTTCTTGGCCCTGTGCCTGGCCATGCCCGAGCGGGGCCAGACCGTGCTGGCCTCGCTTGATCCCGACGAGATCCTCACCAGTGCGGCCCTGCGCGGCGCCGCCCGCCACCTGAACGGCCGCATGAGCGCGCCGCTCAGCGACCTGCCTGGCGACGACGAGGACTTCGCCCGCCTCATGTCCGGCCTCGTCGAGCTGGCCGGCCGGGTGCCCGATCCCACGCCGGATCGCCTCGAGCACGCCCGCCTGATCCTGGAGCGTGATCGCCTCGATCGAGCGATCATCCGCGTGCGCGGCCAGGGCGCCGGCACGGCCGAGCTGGCCCGCCAGCGCGAGGTCGTCCGGGAGGCCATCCGGGCGGTGGCGACCGACCTCGAAAACGCCTTCTGAGCAGGGACTTCCGCCGACTGCCTACGCCGGTCGTCCGCAGCGCCTGCGAACATACGTTCGTAAGCGAGTGCGAGGCGGTCATGGACAGAGAATCACTGCGGCTCCTGCTGGCCCAGGGCATGAGCGTCGAGAAGATCGGGGAGCGGTTCGGGCGTCACCCGTCGACCGTGGCCTACTGGATGCGCAAGCACGGCCTGGACGCGCCCAACCGCGAAAAGTACGCGGCCAAGGGCGGGATCGAACGCGAGGTGCTCACCGGGTACGTCGCCGCGGACATGACCGTCGCGATGATCGCTGAGGCCGCGGGGCGGAGTCGGACGGCGGTGAGGTATTGGCTGGGCCAGTACGGACTGAAGACGCAGCGGTCGCCGGGAGCGACCGCTCGCGAGCAGATCATGAGCGCCAAGGAGGAGGGACGGGACACGATCACCCGTGACTGCCGTCACCACGGGAGCACGACGTTTGTGATCGACAGCCAGGGCTGCTATCGCTGTCGGCGCTGCCGGGCTGAAGCGGTCAGCCGGCGCCGCCGGCGGGTAAAGCGGATTCTGGTCGCGGAGGCCGGGGGCTGTTGTCGTCTGTGCGGCTATGACCGTCATCCCGCGGCGCTGGCATTCCATCATCTGGATCGGGCGCAGAAGCGCTTCGTTGTCAGCGCCTGGGGGATTTCCCTCGGCCTCGATCGGTTGCGGGAAGAGGCGCGGAAGTGCGTTCTCCTGTGTGCGAACTGCCACGCCGAGGTCGAATGCGGAGCTGCCGAAGTCTCGATAGATTCTCCATAGGCTTGCTGTGACGAGTCAATACACCTTAATCCGGGGTAACTCAATTGGCAGAGTATTCGGCTGTTAACCGAAAAGTTGTGGGTTCGAGTCCCACCCCCGGAGCTTTCGACCGCGGTGGGAGCCACTGAAACTCTACGTCTGCTACGGCACCTGGACGGCCGGAAAGCCGCTTCACGCCCATCCCTGCGGTGAGGCCAACAGAGCCCTCGTGCAGGCCGGCCACGAGCCCGAGGTGATCCGCTCCTACGGACTCGGTCCGCTGCCCGGGGTCATCAATGACCTCACCGCCGGACGCCGGGAGGTCAAGGCGCTGACCGGCAGCTACTGGGTTCCGGTGCTGATGCTCGATGACGGGACAGTGATCGAGGGCTCGGAGAAGATCATCGCTTGGGCGCGGGCCAACCCGGCCGCGCCCGGCGCGGGGCCGGTGGCATCAGCCGCCGCGTCGTCCTAGTGGTCGCCATGCGCCACGCCGTCACCGTGGCCGAGCTGGACCGCTGGCGTGATCATGGCGCGACCTGGCGCCTCCTGGAGCTGACTCAGGATCACATCGAGGTCGAGCTCTGTACGTGTTACGGCGAGGCGGTGGACCGCGTGCGCTGCACGGATCCCGAGGTGATCGCCTTCCTGCGCGCTCACCCCACGGCGGGCTGAGGACGACCGCGGCGCCGCTAACCGGTGCGCCGTCGGCGGGCCATCGCCTCCACCAGGTCCGCGGCTCGGACCGCGCCCGCGCCCGCGCTCGTGCCGGCGGCCAATCGGCGCACGGCCTCGCTGACGGACGGCATGGCGAGCGCCCTGCGCACGGCCAGCCGCAGCGTCGTCGCGGTGAGCAGCCCCCAAGGAAGGCGCACGCCCAGCCCCGCCCAGTCGACCCGCGCGGCGTTCTCGGCCATGTCGCCGGCGTGCGGGACGGCCAGGACGGCCGCGCCCGAGACGAGCGCCCGGGCCATGGTGCCGTGGCCGGCGTGGCAGATAACCAGCGCGCAGCCCGGCATCGTCTGCGCGTAGGAGATCCACTCGACCAGGCGCGTGTTGGCCGGGACCCGGGCCGGGCCGGGGAGGGGACGACGGTTCCACGTGGCCAGCACCCGAATCGGCTCGCCGTCCAGCCCGGCCAGCGCGGCCCGAAGCAGGCGGTGATCAGGGTCCTGGGCCGTGGAGGGCGCGACGAGGACGAGCGGCTCATCGCCGGGTGGGGGTTCCACGGGCTCAGACGGGGGCTCCCAGATGAGCGGCCCGACGACCCGCACGTGGTCGGGCCACTTCCGGGGGTACTCGAGCTCGGGCAGCGTGCCCACCATGACCAATTCGGTACTCAGACCGCCGTGAAAGTGCTCGACCGGGGCCAGCCCCAGCCGGGCGCGCGAACCGTTCAGCTCAGCGCGCCCGCGCCGCAGTCCCGACTCCACTGGCCGCTCGAAGCGTCGCCACAGCCACCGCCCCGCCTCCGTCCGGGGAAGCCGGGCGCCGACGGCGTAGGGGGGAAAGCCGGAGGCGCTGACCGGATACACGTGGGGGATCAGCGTGGCGGCCGGGATGCCCTCGAGCTCGGCGGCCAGGGCCGGAGCCAGCGTGAGGATGTCGTGCACGACCACGTCGGGGGTGGCGGCGGCGATCGCCGGCCGGGTGATGGCGGCCGCCCGGACCATGGCCTCGTAGGGCTGGACGGGCCGCTCGCGGGTGGGGAAGGCGGGGTACTCGGGGGCGGCGACGAAGGCCATCCCGTGCGCCTTTACCGGTTCGCGCCATCGCGACCAGGTCTCGTAGGTGACCTGATGGCCGCGGGCGACCAGCTCGGCCCCGAGAGCCAGCATCGGAAAGGCGTGCCCGGGCTGCCCGAAGGCGCCCAAAAAGAACCGCAGTGGAGGATCGAGGCCGGGCGCCGCTGGATCCTGCGCGGGAGCGGCGGGAGTCACTCCGCCAGCTCGGCCACCGCGCGCAGCTGATTGACCCGATCGTCGGCCGTGAAGGCCATCGGACTGACCATCAGGGTGCCCACGCCGGCGTCGCGGAAGGCCTGGAGGCGGTCCCGAACCACGTCGGCGGGGCCACACAGGCAGACCGAGTCGATCAGGGCGTCGGGGATCGCGTGGCCAGCCTCCTCCTTCTTGCCCTCGAGATATAGGTCCTGAATCTCGGCCGCCGCCTCCTCGAACCCATAGCGCTGGACAAGGTTGTTATAGAAGTTCTGCTTCCGCGAGCCCATGCCGCCGATATACAGGGCCAGCACCGGCCGCATCAGATTGCGCGCCGTCTCGCGGTCGTCGGAGACGTAGGCCTGGACGGTGGGGGCGATATCAAATCCCTCCAGCGTGCGCCCGGCGCGGTCGGCACCCTCCTGGAGCCGTTGGCGGAAGGTCGTTACATGCTCGGGGGAGAAGAAGGTGGGAATCCACCCGTCGGCCACCTCCCCGGCCAGTGCGGTGTTCTTGGGCCCGATCGCCGCCAGGTAGATGGGGATCCGTTCCTGCACCGGGTTGATCATCAGCTTGAGCGCCTTGCCCGGGCCGTCGGGGAGCGGCAGCTCAAGCGTCTCGCCCTTGAATTCGAGCCGCTCGCGTGCGAGCGCCTTGCGCACCACGGTCACGTACTCGCGCGTGCGCTGCAGCTGGCGGCCGAACCGCTGACCGTGCCAGCCCTCGGCCACCTGCGGGCCCGAGGAGCCGATACCGAGAATCATGCGCCCGCCGGACAGCTCGTCGATCGTGGCCGCAGTCATCGCGGTCAGGGCGGGCGTGCGGCCCGGCATCTGAAAGATGGCGGAGCCCAGCTTGATCTTGCTTGTCCCGGCGGCCAGCCAGGCCAGCACCGTGGCGGCGTCCGAGCCATAGGCCTCCGCCGCCCAGACCGAGTCGTAGCCGAGGCGCTCGGCCTCCTGGACGGTCTGAAGCTGATCCTGGGGTCCCATGCCCAGGCCCCAGTAGCCGAGGTTGACGCCGAGTTTCATGTGCAAGGTTCCTTTCGCGGCGAGGAGATCGCTTGAGCGCGCCGACGGGCGCGGGTACAGTGGCGCGGCCGCCACTCAGGGCGGCACACCCTATGCGAACTCGGTCCCGGACAACGAGCACAGACCTGCGCCGCGCGATCGACTGCCTGCCCCAGCGGACCCGGATCGCCATGTTGGAGGGAATCGCCACCAACCCCATCATCGTGGGCGCCTACGCCAATGAGGACGGTGTGTGCCCGATGCTCGCCGCCCATCGGGCCGGCGGCCGGACGAGTCTGATCAGCTTTGCCCGAGCCTGGGATCGCTTTGCCTTTCGCGACGTCCGCAAGGCGCGGGCCCGGCGGGCCACCGAGCGCGAGCTGAGGGTCCTCAAGGTCTACCTGGAGACCAGCCTGCTCGAGGACGAGGCGCCGCGGGCCGGCCTGACCGCGGCCCGGCACGAGCATCACGAACTCCAGCGCCGCCGCAAGCAGACCGAGGCCCGGGCCCGGGCCCGGACCCGCGCGACCCGGAGGCCCCGCCCCGGAGACCCGGACCGCAGCGGCGAGCTGGGCGGCCGCCCGGGATGGTCGTGGACGCGCCTCTTCCGGCGCTACGACGAGTACGAACTGGCCCGGCAAAGGCTCGAGGCGCAGCCCGGGGAGGCTCGGCTCCGCGAGGCGGGTGAGCCACGCCCGGCTCAGCGCTCTGTCACCCGCACCGCCGGCGGCCGGCGCGCCAGCGTCCCGCCGGAGCGCGCGCCCGCCCTCAGACGGTGACGCTGAGGCCCCCCGGCATCCCACCCGGGGCGTGGAAGATGATCTCCGGGATGACGCAGGCGGGGGAGACCCGCATCAGCATCCGCACCGCCTCGGCGATGTCCTCGGAGCGGATCATGTTTTCCGCGGCCACGCTCTGCTTGATGAAATCGGTCATCGGCGTATCGACAAAGGCCGGGCACAGCGCGCAGGACTTGATGCCCTCGGCGCCGAGTTCCTTGTTCATGGCCTCGGTGAAGCCGACCACGCCGGCCTTGGTGGCCGAATAGACCGACAGCCAAGCCTCGCCCGCCTTGCCCGAGATCGAGGCCGTGTTGACCACGATCGCGTTGTGGTGCTCGGCCGCGGCCGAGCGGAGCATGGGCGCGCACGCGCGATAGAAGAGGACGACCGAGCGCAGGTTGACATCCAGCTGCATGTCCAGGCGCTTGGTGTTGATCTCGGCCACTGGGGCCCCGATGCCCACGCCGGCGTTGTTGACCAGCATGTCGAGGCGGCCGAAGTGCTCCTGGTGGGCGGCCACGACCTGGCCGATGGCGTCCTCGGAGGCCATGTTGCCCGCGACCTGGATCACGTCACCGGCGGAGCTCAGCTCAGACGCGGCGGCCTCGAGCTTGTCCGGCCGCCGCGCGGCCAGGGTCACGCCGTAGCCCTCCTGGAGCAGCATGCGGGCGATGGCCAAGCCGATCCCGCTGGAGCCTCCGGTCACGATCGCCGCTCTGTCTGCCATCACATCTCCTCGCCTCGTTTGAAGGACGGGTATCCAATCAGGCGACGCCCGTCGACGCGGTGATACTTCCTCAGCGTGACCGAGCTACCGGTGCACCCTGCCCACGCGCTGCCCAGCGCGGACCCGGTTCCGGGCGCTGCTCCGGGCGCCGAGCGCCGTACGGCGCCGGTCGAGCTGCTCTGGGACCTGGTCTTCGTCTTCGCGGTCACCCAGGTCACCGCGCTGCTCGCCCATCGCCCCACCTGGCCCCGTCTGGGCGAGGCCATGCTGCTGCTCACCCTCGTGTGGTGGGCATGGTCGGCGTTCGTATGGGCGGCCAACGCCCAGAGCGAGGACTCCCGCTCCCTGCGCGCCTTTCTGCTGGCCGCCACCGTCCTGATCTTCGCTGTCGGGTTGGCCTTGCCGCAGGCATTCGGCGCGGAGGGCGTGCTCTTCGCGGTCGCCTACGTCCTGGTCCGCCTGCTGCACCTGGGTCTGTACGTCGATGCCAGCCGGCGGGGCAAAGCGGCCTGGTCGGCGATCGTCGGCTTTGCCATCACCGTGCTCATCGGCATGGCCCTGTTGCTGGCCGGCGCTGTCTTTCTCCACACCTGGGGGCGAGGGCTGGTCTGGTCGCTGGCGGCGGCGATCGACTACTCGGGTCCGGCCTGGCTGACCCGCAAACGGCTGCGAGGGCTGCAGCGAGTCGCCGTGGCGCACTTCGCCGAGCGCTACGGGTCGTTCGTGATCCTCTGTCTGGGGGAGTCGATCCTGGCCATCGGGGTCGGGCTGGGAAGGCCGGAAGGGGCGCTGACCATCGGACTCGTGGTCGGCGGCGGGCTCGCCCTGCTCATCGCCATCGGCCTGTGGTGGACGTACTTCGATCGGTTTGCCGAGCGCGCCCAGGCCCGGCTGCGCGACCATCCCGATCCGGTCCTCGCCGCCGCCGATGCCTACAGCTACATCCACCTGATCATCGTCGCCGGAATCATCGTCTTCGCGGGGGGCGTTCGCCTCGTCATCCACGACTCGGTCTCGGCGCCGATGCCCAGCAGCGGCCGTTTCATGCTCTGCGGCGGAGTGGCGGTCTATCTGCTCGGGCTCTCGGGCTTCCGCTGGCGGATCGCCGGCGAGATGGGCAGCGCCCGCCTCCTGGCCGCGGTGATCCTGGTCGCGCTGGCGGCCGCGGGGGGAGCGATCCCGGCCTGGACGATTGCCGCCGGGTGCGCGCTGATCGTGGGGATCCTGTGCGTGACCGAAACGCGCCTTGAAGCCGATTGATGCTTCAGCCGTCGGGGGACAGCGTGGCGGGAGCGTCGGCCGCCAGCCAGCCGACCGCCGCGCGGAGATACGCCGGGTCGACGTGATGTCCCGCGTCGGTCTCCTGGTACTCGACCGCCAGTCCGCCCTCGGTCAGCTGCGCGCGGGCCCGGCGGGCGAAGTCGACGGAGATCGTGCCGTCGCGGCGCCCATGCGCGATGAAGACCCGCAGCTGGGAGCGATCAGTCAGTGACGGCGCCCAGCCTTCGACCGTGGGGATAAAGCCCGACAGGGCCAAGATCCCGGCCGGGGCCGGGCGCTCGGGGTGCAGCCCGAGGGCGTAGCTCATCACCGTGCCCATCGAAAATCCGCCCAGGACGGTTCGGGCCGGCGGGATCCCCGTCCGGGCCCAGAGGTGATCGTGGAGAGCGCCCAGCAACGACACCGAGGCGAAGAACGTGTCCGGATCGGGATAGCCGACGCGCGGGACGTGATACCAGTGGCGCCCGGGCCATCCGGGTACGGTCAGCGGCGCCTGGGGGGTGACGACATGCCAGGCGCCGTCGGGATCAAGTGCGTCGGCCAGAGGCAGCAGGTCGCACTCGTCCGATCCGCGTCCGTGGTGCAGTACGAGCAGTCCCTGCGGCGCGCGGCGGGCGGGACGCTCGAGAAAGCACAGCGAGCTCAGGAGGCGAGCTCCTCGCGACGCTGGCGCGGGTTGACAATCGGCGCGAGGGTCTGCTCGAGCACCGGGCGCAGATGCTCGTGCATGCGCGGCAACCGCAATCCCTCGCCGAGGTGCTCGGGCTCCTCGTCGACGGCGAACCCGGGGGATAGCGTGGCGATCTCGAACAGGATGCCCCGCGGCTCCCGGAAGTAGATCGAGCGGAAGTAATCACGGTCGCGGACGTCGGTGACCAGGCCACCCGCTTCGCGCACGCGCTGCTGCCAGTCCAGATGATCGCCGTCGCGTGAGGCCCAGGCGATGTGATGCACAGAGCCTGCGCCCTGTGAACCCCACTCGAGCGGCGGCGGGTCATAGGCCCATTCGAAGGTCCGCTGCGCCCCCGCGAGGCGAAACCCGTCGCCCGGGCTTGCCTCGAACCCGAGCGTCTCGACCAACCAGTCGCCCTCGCCTGCCGCGCCGCTCCCGAAGGCACGAGCGCCGATCAACTCGCCGATCGCGTACTCAGCCGGGACCTCCGGGTGCCGGGCCCGCAGAGGAGGGTTGGTGGCGGAACTCACCTCGAGGGTGTACTGGAGGCCGTCGTAGTCGCTGAAGCGCAGATGCTCGGCGTCATCTTCGGTGGCGGTCCCGGCCGCCTGCAGGCGTTCGCGCCAGAACTCGAGGGCCGCCGGCGAGCCCACGCCGAGACGCAGGGTGTGAATCATGCCCCGCCCCGGCTGGCCGCGGGCCGCGCCCGCGAACTCGAACCAGGTCAGGATCGAGCCGGGGGAGCCCGCCTCATCGCCGAAGTAGAGGTGGTACGCGTCGGGCGCGTCGAAGTTGACCGTCTTCTTGACCAGCCGAAGGCCGAGCAAATCGGCATAGAAGTCGACATTGCGCTGCGCGTCGCCGGTGATCATCGTGATGTGATGCAGGCCTACGAGCTGCATGACCTCTCCGCCGGTTCGGGGTGTGAACTCATATTGCCCTTCCGCCGGCGCCCTGTCCACCGTCGAGCGACGTGGCCAGGTATCCGACCATGCGGTGCGCCAGGGCCGACGCGAAGCGCAGCTCGGGGGCGGGTGCGGCGGCGGGATGCCCAAGTGCCGCCGCCGCGCGCTCGGCCACGGACGGCGCAAAGCGGTGGATGACCTCGATCGCGACCTGGCTGGCGGAGCGGACGACGGCCGGCTCAAAGGACCAGAGCACCTCAAAGCGGCGTTCGAGGTCGGGCAGCTCGCTCGGGGTGGGCTGCTCCCACGCCGCCAGGCAGGCCTGGGCGCCCGGTGCGTCGATGATCAGGGTCCACTCGCGGGCGACAGGCTGGTCGGCGGCAAGCGGCACCTCGACGGGCGCGGTGTCGGGTTCGCGTAGCTGCGCAAAGTCGGCCAGTGCAGCGGCCAGCTGCGTGGTCCGGGCCAGCTCGCGCCAGCGACGCTCGGCCTGCCGGTAGAAGCGCTCGTGCTGGAAGCAGGCCACGAGCAGCCCCCGGCTCGCGCGGGCGCAGTACTCGTCTTCGATCGCGTGGGTGAGGCGTAGGACCGCCCGCTTGGACAGGCGGGCGGGGCGCACCTCGGCGTGGCGTTCGTGCAGGCCGGCGAAGACCGAGGCGGGAAGCGACTCCTGGGAGCGCAGCACCTCGGTGATGGCAGCGGACATCGAGAGCCCCTGCTCGCGCAGCCGGGCCACGGCGCGCACGTGCTCGACGTCACGTGCCCGGTAGCGCCGGTGGCCACCGGGCAGCCGCTCAGGCGCGGGAAAGCCGTGGCGGCTCTCCCACATGCGCAGCGTCCCAGCCGGCACACCGGTCCGCTCGGCCAGCTGGGCGGTGCTCAGTTCTCCGTTTCCCGTTTCGATGACGGGGAACGATACACCTTGTTGCGCTTTTTCCAACAGACAAGGTAGGGTGCCGACCCATGACACGTGACTCTCTCAACCCAGCACGCGGGCGAATCTGATGCGCGTCCTCATCACCGGTGCGACGGGCACGATCGGATTGGCCACGGCGGACGCATTGCGGGCACGGGGCGACGAGGTCGTGGGGCTCTCGCGCGACCCCGAACGCGGACAGCGCGTTGTTGGCGAGGGGGCAGAGGTGCACGCGTGGGCGCATCCGACCGACGAGCCGCCCCCGGCCGAGGCCCTGGCCGGCGCCGACGCCGTCGTGCATCTGCTCGGCGAGCCCGTCGCCCAACGCTGGACCGATGAGGCCAAGGCGAGGATCCGAGATTCGCGCGTGCTCGCCACTCGTGAGCTGGTCACGGCCCTGAAGGGGCTTCCCGAGGCGGACCGGCCCAAGGTCCTCGTCTCGCAGTCCGCCACCGGCTACTACGGACCGGGCGGCGAGGCCCCACTGGCCGAGGATGCGGCCGCCGGCGATGACTTCCTGGCCGGTGTTGTCGTCGCCTGGGAGCAGGAGGCACGGGCCGCCGACGGGCTGATGCGGGTGGCCTTCACGCGCACCGGTGTCGTGCTCTCCCCGGACGGCGGCGCGCTGGGGAAGATGCTTCCCTTCTTCAAGCTCGGCCTCGGCGGGCCGGTGGCCGGCGGGCGCCAGTACGTCCCCTGGATCCACCTTCAAGACGTGGTCGGCGCGCTGCTCTGCTGCCTGGACGACGCCGCCGCCGAGGGTGCGGTCAACGTGACGGCGCCCAACCCGGTCACCAACACCGAGCTCTCGCACGCGCTCGGGCGGGCCCTGGGCCGACCCGCGTTCCTGCCCGTACCCGGCTTCGCCGTCAGGCTCCTCTACGGCGAGATGGCGGAAATGGTCACCACCGGTCAGCGCGTGGTGCCCGCCCGGCTGCAGACGCTGGGCTACCGATTCCGCCATCCCGACGTCGAGCCGGCGCTGCGAGACGTGCTCTCGGACTCATGAGGGTTCATCGCCTCGAGCGCGAGCAGCGGGTCGAGCGGCCGGTGGGGGAGGTGTTCGCGTTCTTCGCCGCTGCCCGGAATCTCGAGCGCCTCACGCCCCGGTGGCTGTCCTTCGCGGTGCTGACGCCCGAGCCAATCGACATGCACGTCGGGACGCTCATCGATTACCGCCTGCGCGTGCACGGGATCCCGCTGCGCTGGCAGTCCCGGATCGAGGAGTGGGACCCCGGGCGGAGCTTTGTCGACCGCCAGCTTCGCGGTCCCTACGGGCTCTGGCATCACCGCCACACCTTTGTCGTCGACGGTGAGGACACGATCGTCCACGACGCGGTCGACTACGGGCTTCCCCTGAGCCCGCTCGGCGAAATGGCCCATCCGCTGTTCGTGCGCCGCGACCTCGAGCGCATCTTCGAGTACCGCCGCCAGGCCGTCGTCGACGCCCTCGCGGCCCGTCCGGCCACGCCGGTCGCCGGAACGTGAGCACGGCCATCCTCTGGCTGCGCCGGGACCTTCGCCTCCACGATCACCCGGCCCTGCACGCGGCGCTGGAAGGCAACGATCGAGTGGTCCCCGTGTTCTGCTTCGACGACGGGCTGCTCAGCGGCCGCCACGCCTCCGGTCCGCGCACGCAGTTCCTGCTCGAATGCCTGGCCGACCTCGGGGAGTCCCTGCGTCGGCACGGCAGCCGGTTGTTCGTGCGCCGGGGGCGCCCCGACCGCGAACTGCCGGCGCTGGCCCGGGCGGTCGACGCCGAGTCGGTCCATTTCAGCGCTGATGTCTCCCCGTTTGCCCGCGCGCGGCAGACGGCGGTCAGCCGGGCCCTGGAGGCCGAGGGGGTGGCCGCCAACGCCCACCCGGGCCTGTTTGTGGTTGATCGCCTGCGCGATGTGACCACCGGCGCGGGCGATCCGTACACGGTGTTCACGCCCTTCCATCGCAACTGGGACGGGCAACGGCGCCGGCCCGTGCTCGGCGCGCCGCGGAAGATGGGCGCTCCGGGACGGACGGTCAGCGCCGGGGCGCTGCCCACACTCACCGCTCTGGGGCTCGAGCAGGAATGCCGTGATCCCATGCCCGGCGGAGAGAGCGCGGCCCGCGCGGCCCTGCAGCGCTTCCTCGCCGGCCCGGTCGACGACTACGAGGACGGCCGCGACATCCTCAGCGGAGTCAGCGTCTCGCGCCTTTCGCCCTACCTCCACTTCGGCTGCCTGTCGCCCCGGGAGGTCGAGTCTCGTCTGGGCGACGGCCCGGGGGCGCAGGCCTTGCGCCGGCAGTTGTGCTGGCGAGACTTCTATGCCCACGTGCTCGGCCACTTCCCGGCCAACGCCCGCTCGGAGTATCAGCAGCGCTACCGCGGCACCATCCGCTGGAGCCATGCCCGGCAGGCGTTCACCGCCTGGTGCGAGGGCCAGACCGGCTTTCCCGCCGTCGACGCGGGAATGCGCCAGCTGCGCCGGGAGGGGTGGATGCACAACCGGGCTCGGCTGCTGGTCGGGTCCTTTCTGACCAAGGACCTCGGTATCGACTGGCGCTGGGGAGAGCGTTGGTTCATGCGCCTCCTCCTCGATGGCGACGAGGCCTCCAACAACGGCAACTGGCAGTGGATCGCCTCGGTCGGGGTGGATCCTCAGCCTGCCTTTCGGCGCATCTTCAATCCGGCGCGCCAGCAGGAGCGCTTCGACCCGGACGGCGTCTACGTGCGCCACTATGTGCCCGAACTGGCAAAGGTCCCGGCCCGTTACCTGGCCGAGCCCTGGAAGATGCCTGAGGACGTGCAGGCCCAGGCCGGTTGCCGCATCGGCCGCGACTACCCTGAGCCGATCGTCGATCACCAACACGCGCGGGCCGAGGCGCTGGCGCGCTACCGCGTGGGCTGAGCCGGGGCCCACGGTGCCCGCCCCCGCCGCGACCATCGCCGCACTCGAACGGGCCGCTCTGGCCGGCTGGCCGGCCCCGATCCAACGTCCGGCCCCGGGCGGCTGGCTGCTCAGGGCCACTCCCGGTCTGGACCGGGGCCGCTCCAATCACGCCCTGACTCCGGGCCACGAGCTCGACCCAGCGGACATAGACCCGGCACTGAAGCGCGTGCACGAGTTCGCGGTCGAGCACGGCATCACCACCGGCGTCCAGGTCAGCCCGCTGCATCGCCACGATCGGCTCATGGCGGCGCTCGACGCCCGGAGCTGGACGCGCCAGTGGCCAACCCTCGTCCTCACCGGACCGCTGGTCATCTCGGCGCCGGCGCCGGCGCCGGGCCTCGGGCTGGTCATCGCCGATCACGCCGACGAGACGTGGCTGCTCACCTGGGATCGCTGTGAGCCCGGGCGCGACGTCGCCGGGCACGCGGCCACGGTGTTCAGGCTTCTCCGCGGGCGGGCGGCGTTCGTCCGCCTTGGCACGAGCGCGGTCGGAATCGGGGTGCCCGCCGGTGAATGGCTGGGCATGTTCTGCCTCGCCGTTGATCCCGGACGGCGGCGGGCGGGACTCGGCACGGCTCTGGCCGAGGCGCTGAGCAGGGCGGCCGCCGGCCAGGTGCGACGGGCCTATCTCCAGGTCGAGGAGAGCAATTTCGCGGCCCGCGCGTTGTATGAGCGGCTCGGCTTCAGCGAGGCCTACCGCTACTGCCACCGGGTGGCGGCGGCCCGCTAGGCCGAGGAGCGCCGAGCCCGCCGTCCGCTGCGACCGTAGGCCAGGCGTCTGGGCACCGGTACCGGGGACAGGCGGTGAATGGCCTCTCCGGCGAGCAGTCGCGGCTCGAGCTTGGCCACCAGATCAGCCAGCTCGTCGCGCTCGGCCGGGCTCAGGTTTCCGCGATGACCGCGAGCGGTGCGGATCAGGCCGAGCACCCGCCGGCGCTCGTCCGGAGTCAGGCGAAGGACGTGGTCGCGAGCGATCATGCCCACCTCGCCAATGGCCAGCAGCCTGACCACGGGGATCCGGCGCAGACCGGGAACCCGCTCGGTGGCATGACCGAGCGAGCGGATGAGAAAGCCAGAGGGCACCGAAGCCAAGTCTAGGCGAGCCGGCCGTAATTGCCCGGGTCCCAGGCCCGCAGGGCGAGGACCGACACCAATGCGCTCTGGTCGAGCACGGTCACCGACCCGTCGTCGCGGGTCAGGAGGTCGTCCCTGGTCCGCGCCCATGCGTCGTCGGCGTATCCGCTCAACGCGTCGCTGATCTGGGTGCGCAGCGCCGGGTTCCCGCTGACGGCGTGAAGGAGCAGCAGGTTGCGGAAGAAGATCGCGTTGAAGGCCGCAGGCTGATCGAAGTACCGCCCGGCGTAGTGGTCCAGCGCGGTCCGGGCGGTGGACTCGGCGGCGCTCATGAACTCGGTCATCCCCCGCGCTCGGTACTGCAGCACGGCGGCGCCGATCATGCTCCCCTGGTTGTAGCTCCACAGGGTTCGATCCAGCGAGCCATCGCCGCGCACCTTGTCGAGGTACAGGCCGTCCGGGCCGCGCAGCGCTGTCATCACCCATGCGTACATGCGCTCGGCATCGGAGCGGTACTGATCCCCGCCGCCCATCTCGTCGAGGTGCAGGCCCAGCTCGGCGTGGGGAGCGTTGGAGACCGTATTGCGGTCATGGTTGCGCCGGCCGGTCCCGCGCCCTTGCTCGACCCAGAATGTTCCCCCCGGATGGGGCACATTCGGTCGTTCGTCCCACCCCCCGCGAGCGAACTCGAAGAGAGCCGCGGCCCGACCGGTGCAAGCCGCATCGGGGCGCAGTCGGGCCAGCTGAACGAGGGCCAGGCCGACCCAGGCGTTGTCGTCGTAGTAGCGGTCCCCGCCCCACGGGGTCCGGTGGGGGTCCGAGGCATAGGCCGGCCGGGGACCGGTCGGGTCCCAGTAGCGCTCGAGCCCGCGCAGGTCCCGCGTGATCGCCTCACCGACGTCAAACCCGGACACGAGCCTTTCCGGTATTCCGGCCACATCAAGCGTGGCCGTGAACGCCCGGGCCACGGGCCACAGGTGCTCGGAGAAGCCAAGGCGTCCAGGCCAGCCCGGTCGCCGGTAGACCTCGTCACGGCGCCGCAGACGGCTCTCCAGGGCCGTGTGGCCACGCACCGCGCGGCGGGCGTATTCGTCGGCCTCGGTCATCGCGGGTCAACCGCCTGCGTGATGAAGAACCGTCATCTTGGCGAGCCTATTGCCACCGCGGTGATTACCGTTGACCCCGTACCGCACGCGACGCCGCATGAGCATCAGCGCCGACGGCTACGTCTCCACCCCCAGACGGATGGCCGACCCTGGACGTGACCGGGGGGGCCCCAGGAGCAGTTCGCCGGCTCCGGCGCCAAGCGCTCGGCGTCGACGACTCGCCGCCCCCGCCCCGGGGCGACGAGTAGTCGTGGGCGCGCCCCCAGCTCGGGGCCGTGTGGCCATCTCCCGCGCCGGCTGTTAAGGGCAACGGGCGATAGCGACCACTGTGCCGTGTCGCGGGGGGCGGCCTCCACGTCATTTGGCACATTCCGGAGCGTCAGACCTCAGGCAAGCCGGAGCGTCGGTTCTGCCGCCGAAGTGACCCGCCCATGGCGTAGGCTTGACCGGTGATCTCGGGAGTCGATTTCATCGGCGTGCCCTCCCACGACCCCGATCGAGCTCGGGCGTTCTACCAGGAGGTCCTCGGCCTCAAGCCAGACATCAACGCCCGCTACGAAAGCTGGGCGGGAGACACGTGCTTTGCCGTCTGGGAACCGGAGCGGATCGGTCTGCCCTTTGTCGCCCAGAGGGGAAATCCGTGGGCGCTGGCCTGTGATGACGTCGCCGCCACCCGGGCCGAACTCGAGGCCAAGGGCGTTCCGTTCACCGGCGAGACCCTGGACACGGGTGTCTGCCATATGGCCTTCTTCAGCGATCCCGATGGCAACGAGCTGATGCTGCACCACCGCTACGCGCCGTACGACCCTTAGGTGGCATCGGTGCGCGGCTCGCGCCGCGCTCGCCACACCCGCCGGAGGATGAAGCCGACGACCAGCACGGCAAAGGCGATGGCCAGGTAGGTGGAATAGCGGCTGGCGGCGTTGTAGATCGACGTGATGTGGCTGCCCGAGAAGTAGCCCACCGCCGTCCAGACGCCCACCCAGAGCGCCGCGCCGAGGGCGTTGAAGACCAGGAACCGGGCCCAGTGCATGCCCGTTGTCCCGGCAATGATCCCGTTAGCCTGGCGGAGGCCCTCGATGAACCGGGCAACCGTGATGATCTTGCCGCCGTGGCGCTCGAAGAAGGCCGTCGCCTTGTCCAGCCGGGCCGGCGTGAGCAGGATGTAGCGCCCGTAGCGCTCGACGAGCCTCCGGCCGCCGAAGTGACCAATCGCGAAGCCAATGTTGTCGCCCGTGATGGCTCCGAGTAAGCCCAGAAGGGCAACGAGCACGATGGAGAGGCGGCCGGTCCCGGCGTACACCGCTCCGAGGATGAGCACGGTCTCCCCAGGCACCGGGACACCGAAGTCCTCGATGAGGACGAGCCCGAAGATGGCCAGGTACCCGTAGTTGTTCAGGGTCGGCTCGAGGGACTGCAGCACGCCCGGCAGGTGCGGTGCAGCGGACGCGAGGATCACCGGTGAGACCGTACTAGGGAGGCTCGGCGCACCAACCGTTTACCTTTGGCCGCTATCTCGTCCGCTGCCTCCCGACGATCCAAGCTGGCTACGGCGGGCCTTCTCGGCCTGGCCTGGCTGGTGTTGCTCGGGGCGGGCGTGCTCGTCGGGAGCCTGGTCACCGACACTCACCCTGGCTTTGACGCCTCGGTGGTGAGCGACCTTCGCGGCACGTCGCACAGCGATCTCACCGGGATCATGCGCGCGATCACGTGGCTGGGCTCGCCGCTGGTCCTGGACGTCGTGTTCGCCGTCGCTCTCCTCACGTTGCTCCTCACGCGGTCGTGGCGCGAGGTCCTGTTTCTGGCTCTGGCCAGCCCCGGCATCGTGCTGATGGTGCAGACCATGAAGGCCATCGTCGACCGCACGCGACCCAGCGGCGTGCATCTGAGCTACGCCGCCGGTCCCAGCTGGCCGTCGGGCCATGCCTCAAGCTCTGCCGCGCTGTTTGGCGCGATTGTCCTCATCGCCCTTGGCACGCGAACGCTGACCCATCGCGCCGCGAGTTGGGCGGTCCGGATTCTCGTCGGCCTACTGCTCGCGGCGATCGGCCTCTCCCGTGTCTATCTCGGCGTTCACTACCCGACCGACGTCCTCGCCGCCTGGCTGCTCGTGATCGTCTGGTTGACCCTGCTCGAGCGAACCCTTGGCCACCGTTGGCCGGGAACCCGTCGCGGTGGTCCTATCGCCGCGCGGCGACGAGCCGCGTGACACGTCGACAGTGGGGCGACCGACCACGGGACCTCGAGGTTTGGCACCCGTAGGCCGCCCGGCAAAGATTCAACGCGGGGATGTCCCCTGGCCGTCCGCTCGTTCGTCTCAAGAGCACAAACCAACTCCAAAAGGAGGCCGTGATGAAGTACGCACTGTTGATCTACGAGAAGCCCGGTTCCCATGACGCACTCGATCCGGAGGTGCGTGAGGCGGTCTACGGGGAGTACTTCGCCCTCTCCAGCGATGCGCGCTGCAGTGACGGCGCCCAGCTGCAGCCCGTGCAGACGGCGACCACGGTCCGCGTGCAGGATGGCCGGGCGCTGACCACCGACGGCCCGTTTGCCGACACCAAGGAGGTGTTCGGCGGCTACTACGTGTTCGACGCTGGAAACCTTGACGAGGCGCTGGAGCTCGCGGCGCGGATTCCCGCGGCTCGGCTGGGCGGTTCGGTGGAGGTCCGTCCGCTGGTGGAGCGCTAGCGCTGATAGACCGGATCTTCCGCGAGGAGTGGGGTCGCGTCCTGGCTCACCTGATCGGCGTCCTCGGCGATTTCGACCTCGCCGAGGATGCCGTTCAGGACGCGTTCACGATCGCCGCCGACCGTTGGCCGCGGGAGGGAATCCCCGCCCATCCACGGGCCTGGCTGGTGACGACGGCCCGTCATCGGGCAATCGACCGGATCCGCCGCGAGCGCACCCTCGCCGACAAGGTCCGGCTGCTTGCCACACCCCAGCACACCGAGGCTGATATGCCCGAGGAACCTTTGATCGATGACGAGCGCCTGGAGCTCATCTTCACCTGCTGTCACCCGGCGCTTGCCCCCGAGACGCAGGTGGCCCTCACGCTCCGGGCCCTCGGCGGCCTCTCGACCGAGGACATAGCCCGTGCCTTCCTCGTCTCCGAGGACGCGATGAAGCGTCGGCTGTCGCGCGCGAAGGCAAAGATCAGGGCGACGGGGATTCCCTTTACCGTCCCGGCCGATCACCTGCTCCCCGACCGCCTGGCCGTGGTCCTCGCCGTGGTGTATCTGATTTACAACGAGGGGTACAGCGGCCGCGTCGACCTGGCCGCGGAGGCGATCCGACTTGGGCGGGTGCTGGCGGACCTGATGCCCGATGAGCCCGAGGCGCACGCACTGCTGGCGTTGATGATGCTTCACCACGCCCGGCGGCGGGCGCGATTCGCCGGCGCGGAGCTCGTGCTGCTCAAGGATCAGGACCGGTCGCTGTGGGACTTGCCGGAAATTACGGCGGCACGGGCTCGCCTCGAGCGCGCGATCGCCCTCCGCGGCCGTGGCACGTACGTGCTGCAGGCCGCAATCGCCTCGCTGCAGGTCGAGGACGAGATCGACTGGGTCGAGATCTCCGCTCTCTACGCGCAGCTCGCCGAGCTGACCGGGTCCGCGGTCGTCGAGCTCAACCGTGCCGTCGCGGTGGCCGAGGTGCAGGGTCCGGCTGCCGCCCTGAGTCTCCTCGACGGGCTCAAGCTCGAGGACTACCAGTACCTGCACTCCACCCGGGGCGAGCTGCTCCGCCGGCTGGGCCGTACCGGTGAAGCCCGCGTCGCCTACAGGCGGGCTCTGGAGCTGGCCGCTGGTGACCCGGAACGGCGGTTTCTCAGACGCCGCCTGGCGGAGCTCTGACCCGGCGGTGCTCCCGGTGAGACCGGGGGGGGGGTGGGGTGGCCTCTCCAGGGCCCCGTCACACCAGTCGGCCCAGACGTGTGGACGCTGGCTTCTCAGGAGCACCAGCTGATCCCCAGTCGGACTGGACCCCTCCCCAAGAGCGGTAGCCGAACCCGCGCACAGAGCGCAGGATCGATGCATGCCCAATCCCCAGTCTCCCCGCCCACCGCTCGGAGGCCCCGCGCGCAGTCGGCTCGGGTTCTGGGTCGTTGCCGTCGCTTTTGCCACCGCCATGGCCTTTACGACGGTGCCCACTCCATTGTGGTCGCTGTACGCGCAGCGGGACCGGTTCTCCTCGCTGATGGTCACGATCGTGTTCGCCGCCTACGCGCTGGCCGTCGCGCTCAGCCTGTTCCTGGCCGGCCATCTGTCTGACTGGTACGGCCGTCGCCGCCTGTTGTTGCCGGCCGTCGCCCTGGAGATCGTGGCCGGTGTCGTGTTTGTCGTCTGGCCCGCACTGCCGGGGCTGCTGCTCGCCCGGGTGCTGAGCGGCCTTGGCATCGGCGTGGCGACGGCGACCGCGACGGCCTGGCTGACTGAGCTGGGCGGCGCGGGCAGCCGGCGGACGCAGATCGTTGCCACGGGCGCGAACCTCGGCGGCCTTGCCCTCGGCGGGCTGATCTCCGGGGCGCTGGCCGAGTGGGTCGGACAGTCGCTGCTGGTGCCCTTCGTGGTGTTCACGATCGCGCTGGCGCTGGTCTGGGTGGCGCTGTTGGTCGCACCCGAGACCCGGGGGCGGCCGGTGTCGCGACCGCCCTACCGCCCCCAGCGCATCTCGGTTCCGGCGGCCTCCCGCAACCGTTTCTGGGCCGCCGCGATCGGCGCGGCGATGACGTTCTCGGTGTTCGGGCTGCTGACCTCGCTCGCTCCGACCTTCCTGGCCGACACACTGCATCAACCCTCACACGTGCTGGCCGGTGCGGCGTCGTTTGTCGTGTTCGCCACCGCCGCGCTCAGCCAAACGCTGGCCACCTCGCGCACGGAGCGGCAGTTGCTGGTCGCAGCGATCACGGCGATGCTGGCCGGCCTGGGCCTGCTGACAATCGCGATCTGGCTGCCGGCGCCAAGCTTTGGCGTCTTCTTGGCCGGTGACCTGGTCGTCGGCACCGGCTCGGGCCTGATGTTCAAGGGCGCGATCGTCACCGTCTCGGCCATCTCGTCC
Organism: Solirubrobacteraceae bacterium; assembly: GCA_034665145.1. Taxonomy (GTDB): domain Bacteria; phylum Actinomycetota; class Thermoleophilia; order Solirubrobacterales; family Solirubrobacteraceae; genus Palsa-465. The sequence continues at coordinate 16,321 of JAXDGI010000275.1, read as the reverse complement.
GCGGAGCATCGCGCCGAGGCGCTCGCCGGCCTGTTCCTTGCCGCGTACCTCGGCCTCGCCGGTCCCGTGATCGGCCTCGGCGCGCTCACTCAGATCGCCTCGACCCGCGTGAGCATGCTCGTGTTCGCCGGGCTGCTGGCCGCCGGCATCCTCGCCGCCAGACCGGCGCTTCTTGGCCCCCGCGAGAGCCACCAAACCTCCCGACCAGAACCGACTTCGACGTGAGCGGGAAGATGACGCGTCAGACCGCGATCGAGACGACACCGCTCCACTTGTCCGCTCCGCCGGCTCTGGCGTCCTCCCGGTGGCTGTTTCCCGACCTCGACCACCCCAGCGATGTGTTTCGCCATGTCGGGCCAAACTGGTACGCATCGATCATGGGCACTGGCATCGTCGCCAACGCCGCCGCGCTGCTGCCCGTCCACACTCCTGCGTTGCAGGTTTTCGCGCTCGTCATCTGGGTGCTCGCCGCCGCGCTCCTCGTCGCGCTCACGGTGGCCACTGCTGTGAACTGGCTTGCGCACCCCAAGAACGCCCGCCAATATCACCGCGACCCAGCCATGGCCCCGTTCTACGGCGCGCCGCCGATGGCGCTGCTCACCGTCGGCGCCGGCGCGCTGCTCGTCGGTAGGCACCTGATCGGCCTCTCGGCCGCCATCACGGTCGACGAGATCCTGTGGACGCTGGGCACGCTCAGCGGCCTGGCCTGCGCGATCCTGATCCCTTACCTCATGTTCACCCGCCACCAGCTCGAGCTCAGGCACACGCTGGGCACGTGGCTGTTGCCGATCGTTCCCCCGATGGTCTCCGCCGCCACCGGAGCGGCACTGATCCCCCATCTCCCCGCAGGACAAGACCGGCTCTCGCTCCTGCTCGCCTGCTACGCAATGTTCGGCATCAGCCTGCTCGCCTCGCTGACCACCATCACCCTGCTCTGGGGACGCCTCGCCTACGGCGGCGTCGGGCCGGCCCGGACCGTCCCGACGCTCTGGATCGTCCTCGGGCCGCTCGGACAATCCATCACCGCGGTCGGACTGCTCGCCGGGGCCGCGGGCCACACCCTGCCCCAGCCCTACGCGACCGCGCTGCAGGCGGCACCCGTGCTCTACGGGATGCCCGTGTGGGGCTTCGCGATCATCTGGCTGCTCCTCGTGGCTACGGTCACGCTACGCACGGCCCGGCGCAGTCTCCCGTTCTCGCTCAGCTGGTGGAGCTTCACCTTCCCGGTTGGCACGCTCGTCACCGGGACCTCACAGCTTGCGCTGCACACTCACGCCAACTTCCTGACCTGGGCCAGCGTGGCCCTCTACGCCTTTCTCATCGGTGCGTGGCTCATCACCGCCGCTCGCACCGCCCACGGCTCTCTCCGCGGCCGGGTGTTCATACCCGTCCCGTAGCCCGAGCTCGCGGCCAGGGCCGGCACCGTCATGAGGACGAGGGTCCACAGCCAAGCCGCTCCGGGTGGTCCGGTCAGGCCTGGGAGGGAGGGTGGCAAGGGGTGCGCCAGGCCCGTTGATCGCCTGGACCGCAGCGGACTCGCCCCGCATGGCCTGCGCATCACCCTGAAGACCTGGGCCTCCGGCTCGCCACCGGCGTAGTACCACAGGACCTCCCTCGGCTTACGTGCCCTCGCCGCACACCACATCTGTCGTAGCTGCGTGAAACCAGGACGGGAATAACGGGCCGAACAGGATGTCTGAGTGTCCGAGCTGGCGCACCGGCCCATCGTCTCACCGTCGACGACGTTGTCCCCCCAACTGAAGGCTTGAAGGATGTACCCACGCTGACCTGGACCGGGGGGCGTCCCGACCCGCGACCGGTGATCGAGGACCGGGTACCACTCGACCATTCCACCGGGCATGCCGGTGTCGTGCCCCCACTCGCCGGAGTAGATCGGCAGGCCAGCGCTCTGGACACACTGGATGTCCTTCGTCTCCGCCGCGCCCGCGGTGTCGTCGACGTACGCGCCGACCTGTTGTCCTCGGCGCGTCACCTGCCAGACCGTGCCGCACTGCGGCAGGATGTGGGTCGCCTGAACCAGCGTTTGGTTCGGCAGGCCGGCGCAGGCCGTGACGATGGCCGTGCAGAAGAAGCCGGTGATCATCAGGGTGCGCTCAGCAGGCCGCGGGGGCTGTCCGACCCGACCCGGGTGGGTCAAGTCGTGGACGACCCGTCTGGCTAGTGCCTTGGTCCTTGGCGTTCAGTTCGGCCCAGCGGCCCGCGGGAGCCCATGGCGGCGTAAAACCCGCCATCGCCCCGGCGGCGGGCAGGCGCACACCAGCCGCTACTCGGCTGTGGCGCGTCGCCCGGAAAGCGCCGGTCAGCCTCCTCCGTCGCTTGGGCCGCTCGGGCTGATTGCACGCTCCGCATGGGGAGGATCAATGTGCCGTCCGCGACCGTCGGCGAGGCCTGTTCCGCCGAACGGTCCTACCTGACCGACGAGTCAATCAACGCTGCCCGGGCCTCCCTGATCGATGGGTCAATCACGCTCGGCGGCGAACGGCCCGAGCGCAACGTCAGCCTCGGCGAGCCGGCCGCCGCGCCCTGACTCGCCTCCTCGAAGCCGGCGAGACGATCGCCGCCGCCGCGGCCGATCCCGTGACGGCATGGGCCGCGGGGAGAATGGAAAACTTCCACGCGTGGTGTGTCTCAAGGAGGTGAGTCGATGCGGCCGATTTCGGTCATAGGCAGTCCGTCAAGCGCCGGCGCGTACGCGCCTGGGCAGGAGCAGGCACCCCGGGCGCTTCGTGAGGCCGGGTTGATCACGCAGCTGACTGGGCGTGGTGTCCGTGTGCGCGACCGTGGTGATCTCCCCGTGCAGCGCTGGACGCCCGATCGGACCTCGCCGCTGGCTCGTAACGTCGACCGCGTCGTGGCCAACATCACCGGGGTCGGCGAGCTGGTTCGATCCGCTCTGGCCGACGGAGAGCTGGCGCTGGTGCTCGGCGGCGATTGCACCACGGGGCTGGGAACGATCCAGGCCATGGGCCAACAGGGGGTAGACCACGGCGTCATCTATCTCGATCTGCACGCCGACATGAACGTCCCGGACAGCGTCAGTGACGGAGCGTTGGATTGGATGGGCCTGGCTCATGCCCTCGATGTCCCTGGGTGCGTGCCGGCCGTATCGGCGTCCTGCTCGCTGGCGCCCGAGCAGGTCGTCCTGCTGGGGTTCGCCGAAGGCCACGCCACGGACTTTGAGCGCCGTTACGTCGCCGAGCTTGGGCTCGCGGTGATCACCCGAGAGGAGCTGGCCTTCGACCCTGCCGCTGCCGCTCGCCGAGCACTCGTGGCGGCTGGTGACCTCACCGCGATTGCCGTGCATTTCGACGTTGACCTGATCGACTTCAACGATGCGCCCCTTTCAGAGCACACCGGCGCCAATCAGGGGGTCACATTCGCCCAAGCACTCGCCACACTTGACGCGCTCGTGACCGACCCTCGCCTGACCGCCCTCACCGTCACCGAAGTCAACCCGCTGCACGGCGCGGCCGACGGCAGCACCCTTGCGCGCTTGTCCACCGCGCTGGCCGACACCTGCGCCCACTGGGCATCAGCCGCGGCCACCGCCGCTCGGATTCCCCCTTCAGCAACCACCGGTCCCTCGTGATCTGGGCGGGGTTGATTTGACAACGCAACTGCTCGTGGCGTCCGGGGCCGTCACCCTACCGCCGCGACGGTCACAGGTTCGGCGTTGCGGGCGGCCAGAGAATGCTCACGGCTCTCGCGCGAGGAAATCAGCACCGCGGCCAGGATGGCCCCGACGACGGCGAAGCCGGCGCCGATGAGAAACGCGCGATCAAACCCCTTGGTCAGGGCCACGGACGCGTTGTGAGCACCGGAGTGGAACACGCTCTGCGTCTCCGAGTTGGCGATCGTGGCGAGGATGGCAAGCCCGAGCGCGCCGCCGACCTGCTGCGCGGTGTTGATCAGTCCAGAGGCAAGCCCAGCCTCGTGCGGCTCGATGCCGGTGACCGCGGCGATCGTGACCGGCACGAATGCGAACCCAAGTCCGGCCGCGGCCAACAGCGAGGGGCCGAGCACGTCCGCCGCATAGGACCCACCAGTGGCCGGGACCTGAGAGAACCAGAGCAGGCCGCCGGCGATCAGCAACAGTCCGCCGATCAACGGCGGCTTGAACCCCAGGCGCGTGACCAGCTGCGAAGCGGCTCCCGCCGAGAGGATGATCCCCACGGCCAGGGGCAGGTAGGAGATCCCGGTCTTGATCGGCGAGTAATGCAGCACGCTCTGGAGGTACAACGAGATGAAGAAGAACATCGAGAACAGCGACATCCCGATCAGCAATCCGACGATGTTCGCGCCGCGTAGCGTCCGCAGGCGAAAGATCGAGAACGGCATCAGGGGGTGGCGCTGGCGTGACTCGATGGTGACGAACGCGATCAGCAGAATCACGGCGCCGGCAAGTTTCAGCAGCGTCGTCGAGGATCCCCAGCCGGCGTTGACCGCGTCCACGATCGCATAGACGAGCAGTGAGAGACCCGCGGTGACCGTGACCGCGCCGGGCAGGTCAAATGTGCTCGCTCCGTCCTGGGAGCGGCTCTCGACCAGCGTTCGTGGAGCGAGCGCCGCTGCGGCGATGCCGATCGGAACGTTGACGAAGAGCACCCACCGCCAGCTCAAGCCACTGGTGAGGATCCCGCCAAGGAGGACGCCGGCAGCACCGCCGGCGCCGGCCACCGCACCCCAGATGCCAAGCGCGCGGTTGCGCTCGGAACCCTCGGCGAACGTTGTCGTGATGATCGACAGGGCCGCCGGGGAGACGATCGCGGCCCCCAGGCCCTGAACCGCCCGCGCGGCCAGCAACCATCCCTCGGACTGAGCGATCCCGCCCGCGAACGATGCGAGCGAGAAAACCACCAGCCCGAGCATGAACATCCGCCTGCGACCGAGCAGGTCCGCGGTCCGGCCGCCCAGCAACAAAAAGCCTCCGAAGGTCAGCGTGTACGCGTTCACGACCCACGACAGGTCGGCGCGGACGAAGTGAAGATGGGCTCCGATCGAGGGCAGTGCGACGTTGACGATCGAGGCGTCGATCACGATCACAAACTGCGTCATCGCGAGCAACAGCAGGGCAAGGTTCTTGGCGCGGGGGGTGTACAGGGGCGAGTCGTCGGGCTGGTTTAAGGCACTCATTTGGAAGCTGACCTCCGGTTCCGGTTGCGCTCGGCACTATAGTGAACTACGATTCCGGTTGTCAAGCGACCCGGGTGAACTTTTCGTGACTGCTACTGAGACACACCCATCAGGCGAAAGTCATCGCCCGCTGCGAGCCGACGCCCGCCGCAATCGCGAACGGATCATCGAGAGCGCGAGAGCTGTGTTCGCCGAGTGTGGAGCCGAGGCGCAGATGGACGACGTCGCCCGCTGTGCGGGCGTCGGGGTCGGGACCGTCTACCGGCACTTCCCCACCAAGGAGGCGCTGATGGCGGAGCTGGTGCGCCAGAAGTTCCGGCTGTTCGCCGACAGAGCGCGTGAGGCCCTGGCACAGGACGGCGAGCCGTTTGCCGCGCTCACGGACGTCATGCGCCGGAACGCACAGAGCGCGGCGCGCGATGCGGCGACTCAGCACGCGCTCGCGAGCGCCGGGGAGCCCATCTGGAGTCAAGCGCAGGCTGAGCAGGAGGAGCTGCTCGCGCTCACCGAGCAGCTGATCGCCCGTGCGCGACACGCCGGGACGATCCGTCCCGACGTCCACGCCACGGATATCGGCATGCTGATGTGCGGCGTCTGCTCATCGATGGGCTTCCACCTCCGGGGCTTTGACTGGGAGCGGCACCTCGATCTCGTGATCGACATGCTGCGCCCGCGCTAGACCTCGTGGTCGGCCGGTCCCGCATCAGCTGAAGCGGGTGCCCAGGGAGTGGCCCGCTGGTGCCAGGCGACCTAGCCTGTCAGCAGTCGTCGGCCGCGCTGGAGCAATTCGGGGAGTGGTCGCTGGTCGCCTGCTGGAGGAGGCTGTAGAGCGTTTCGCGCTGCTCGTCGTCGAGGCCACCGAGGACTTCGTCTTCGACCGCGGTGAGCGCGGCTTCCACCTTGGCGAGTAGCTCCACGCCGCCGGGGGTGATCTCGACGATGTGGCGTCGGCGATCCTCGCTGGAGCGGCGGCGCTCGATCAGTCTGTCGGCCTCGAGCTCATTGAGCAGCCCGACGAGGTTGGTGCGATCGATCTGGAGCGTGGTTGAGAGCGCCTGTTGCGTGCTGCCGCCGCCCTCGCGCAGCACGGTGAGCGCGACGAGATGACGCGAGCGCAGCCCGAGCGGGGCGAGCGCGGACTCGGCGCGTAGCCGCATGCGTCGCGCGAGATAGTCAAGCAGCGCCGCGGTGCGGTGGGTCGGCTGGTTGACGACAGGCAGAGACATGCTGACGGGGCAGTTTAGGCCATGGCGCTGATCATTATTGTGATATAACTCATTTGTGTTCCACAAACGAGTGAGTTAGGACAAACGACGATGGGTCATCATCTCCTCCATATCGACTCAAGCATCCAGGCCGACCGGTCTGTCAGCCGCCGGCTCACCGCGCGCGCCGCCGGGGTCTGGCGAGACGCACACCCGGGCGGGACCGTCACCTACCGCGACCTGGGCGCCGATCCGGTGCCGCATCTCGATTCCGACGGTGGCCTCGCCCGGATGGTCGCGCCCGCCGAGCACACGCCCGCTCAGGCCACCTCGTGGGCGCTGACCGAGCAGCTCATCGACGAGGTCAAGCGCGCGGACACCATTCTGCTCGGGCTGCCCGTCTACAACTTCGGCGCGCCCAGCACGGTCAAGGCCTGGGTCGATCACCTCGTCGCTCTAGGACTCTCGGTCGATCCCGCGACCCAAGGAGGGCTCCTGGGCGGACGCGAGCTCATCGTGCTCATCGCCCGCGGCGGCGGCTATGCGCCCGGCACACCCCGCGAGGGATGGGACCACGCCGAGCAATGGCTGCCCCACGGCGTCTCCGTCGTCGGCCTAACACCCCGCTTTATCACCGCTGAGCTGACGCTCGCCGACCGGAACCCCGCGATGGCCCCGTTCAAGGCGCTGGCGGCCGAAAGCCTCAGCGCCGCAGAGACCGCGATCGACGCCCTCTGGGAAACCGAGGCGATCGCCGCCTAACCGGCAAAGGCCGGACGCACCGCCCCCACGTGCCGCCCGACCGCGGCGCCGGGACAAACGCGATGTATCGCGCCCATCCCAAACCGATCAGGCGCGCCGCCGGTACGGTCGAATCAGTTGTGCTCGCCGTCGCGCTTCGACACTGGGGTCTGGCCTTACGAGAACCGCCCCGCACTCTCGATCAGGCCGGCCGGCAACCAGCGCCGGAGTCGTCCCCATTGCGGTGAGCGCGGGCTAGGCCGCCTATCACCGGGGGTGGCGTGCCCGGTGATGAGGCGCTTGGGGAGCCCTGGCCTAACGGAGATTTCGGCGCGTGACTCTGAGAAAGGCCCGTACCCAAAGGCTTTCAGATGGCCCGGGATGCCAGCACCAACGGTTCCACGGGACAGCGGGCGAAGTGGCGCCGCGACGGCACCATCCCTACGGAGTGCCTCGCACTCGCTACAGGATGTGCTCAAGAACGACGGGGCAGCACCGCCCGTCCGACACGAAGGAGCGTCAGCTCAAATGTTTTCTCGCCGCCGTAAGCCCCTGGTTGCCCTGGCGACCATGATCACCGCGCTAGCTATCACTGTCCCCGCAGCGACCGCGAGTGCGGCCACGACCTCGGGTCCCACCGTGAACCCGCAGGTCTGCCAGCTGCTCAGTTGGGCCGAGGGCCCGTTCGGTCCCGCGCAGTTCCCCGTCGGGGGCGCGTCTCTCGGCAACGTACTGAACCAAGCGGGAGCCTCGGTTAACTGCCCGGCTCCGGCCCCCCAGCAATCGCTGTTCCCAACCTTCTCGTTCCCAACCTTCCCGTATCAACCGACCCTGCCCTGAGGGTCGGGCGAACCAATCCGAAAACGCCCTCCTTCCACCGGAGGGCGTTTTCATTACCGCTGGCACTCGGGTCCACGCACGGCGGCCTCCGAGGAATACCAGTAGCGCCGGAAGAGCCACCAAGAACAGCAGCGGATGGACTGCGATGCCGCCTGCGACTGTCGGGACCCAAACGGCACGACGGCCACTGGTGGGTATTAAGGAGCGCGGGGCGGCGCAGCACTGGCCCCGAAGGTCGTCCGCTCGGCCCCGAGTCCCACGAAACCCGGAAGCTCCCCGTTGTTGATCAGGGTCGGCGTGCAGACCGACGGGCATATAAGGCAATCATCGTTGCCCGGTGAGGTGCGCCCGGACCAGCAGGAAGTCGTGGTCGGTGTGCGTGGCCGGAACAACCTGCGCCGAGGGCGAGCGGAGCGCTCCGGTTCCGTAGACGTGCTGACTCCCAGGGTCCTGGTGGGCGGAGCTGTCGGCGCGGGTCCAGAAGCCGTGGGGAGCGCAGGAGGGCCGACGGTTGACGTCGGCCCCGAAGATGACGGTGCGAGCGGCCGCGCGACGGGCAAGGAGCGCCCTGAGCTCGGCGCACTGTGGGTCGTTCGCGGCCACCTCGTCGACCTCGCGGGAGGCAAGGTGGGCCGTGCACACCTTGACGCCGACCCGGGTGCTGACACACAGCCACTGGCGCCGCTCGGGGCCGGATTGTGCCTTTAACGCCTGGCTGTCGGTGCTCTCGACGGCTGCCTTGGTGAGCACCGCGTCACCGAAGAGTCCGCGGCCGCCCGGCCGGACGCAAGATAGGGGCTTGCCGTGGTAGATCACCCTCGAGAAGCGCAGGTGGTAGCCGGTCCGCCGGGCGATCAGCGCGACGTCACCGCGGCAACCCTCGTTGATGGTGACCGCGTCCGGATGCGCTTCACCGATGCGGACCACTGCCTCCTGTACCCCTGCCGGATATTCCACCCTGCCGTAGCAGCCGGCCAGCCCGGATAGGCACAGGTTCATCTGCATCAACGTGAACGTCGAGCCCCCGGGCGACGACCCGGCCACGGCCGTTCCCGTGTATCGGCTGCAGCCCGTGAGAACGAGGACGAGCGCGCACCCGACCGCCGCGAAGAGCAGGGCCGCAGAACTCCGCGAGCCAGCCGACAGGCGGACCATGGTGTTCACGATTCTTCGACGGTACCTCGACCCCGCGCTTCGAGAAGTCGGCCTTAAACGCGCGGCTTCGGGCGGCGGCACACACCAGGCACGCCGCGGGCGGTGAGCTCGCGGTAGCGACTGGTTCTCGTCCGCAGTTGCTGCCGACATCGGCGCGTGCCGACACACACCCGCCTCGATGACCTCGACGGGCGGCCACCTGCGCCTGTTCGACGGGCACGCCTTGCACCGCGGCTGTTTGGCGGCGGGGAGCTTGGTCAGATTCTGACTCAGCATCACTCATCGCCACTCGGTCCTGACGGCTGATTGCCGCCGTAGTGGAAGCAATCGATCCTGCGGTCGTGGTTGGTGTGACCGAATACCGGCGTGATTGACCGGACGGCCTTCGGGTTAGTGCCTGGGCGCGGCCTGCTTCGCGCGGGATTCGCGATCTTGGTGCGATCGTGCTCCCTATGTTGAGGACCGTTCACGGTCCGGGAGAGGCTTGATCAGCCGCCGCGGACGCTCGTGGAACCCCAGCGCCTGGTAGAAGCCTGTTGCCGCCGGTCGTTGTGGCCGCGTGGTGACCTCGAGTCGAAAGCAGCCGCGCGCTGTCGCGAGCGACTCGATCGCCATGATCAGCGTCCGGGCCAATCCGCGCCGGCGCTCGTCGGCCCGGATCACAAGCGCGGTTATGCGGCACTGCGGCTCTGAACGCTCGAGCAGGTCCATCAGCTGGTAGGCGGCCACGCCTGCCACGGTCTCGTTGATCACAGCGACCAGGACACCGGTGTCCTGGCGCGTGCTGAGCCTGTCGAGCCGCTCGCAAACGTTCGAGACCTCGTCCGGATAGCCGAGTTCAGCGAGCAGTTCAGTGACGTCGCCGGCATCGGCAGGGACCGCCGCTCGGATCGAATACGGCGCGTCATTGCTCACGCGTCCCATCCTCGCACGCCGTGAGGATCCGGCCTCCTGCCGCTACCGGACCTGCTTTGAACTCGGCGCAGTACGCGCCCACCTCTCGCGTGGCGTCCCTCCCATGCACGCAAAGCATCGGCGACGAAGCGCTGGCCCGGGCCGGCCGGGATCGGGCTCACGGCTGACGATCGCCTTGGCCGCAGTTGGCGCCGGCGTTCCGCGGAACGCCGACACTGACATCGTGGCCGAGCAGCACAGTGACACGACGATCCCCCCGAATCGGCGATGCCGGCGCAGCCACGTCCCGCGCGCCAACCCCATCGTGCACCAGCGAGATCAGAGCGAGAGCGACGTGGTTTCCTCCGCGCACGCCCGACCGCGACCCGTCTGGACGGGTTCGCAGGTCGCTGTCCATCGGTGGCATCGTTTTGCTCACGCGGTTCGTCGTCGATCGGAGAAGCGGCCCCATAACGCTCGTGGAGCGTCCCGGCCGGCGAGAAGTCCACGTCGCAGGGGTAAGGCAGCGGCGATGAGTGAATCTGACGGAGCGCTCGATCGAAGGTCTGTGTGACCTCAGCGCCCGCGTAGGCGATCGCCGTCGCGTCAGGAGTCCACGAGACGGAGTCGTGCGTTCCGGACAGGGGCATGTCATCCAGGACGGCCGATGGTCGTGCCGAGCAGCCATCGTGGGCTACATCGAACGTCCGCAGCGCACCCCGGTGGGCCGCCGCCAGATGGCGGCCATCGTCGGACAGGGCCAGACTCGTGCAGTGTCGGATCACCGTCACCGCCACGGCCGGGTGCTTCCAAAACGGCCAGGCTCGGAGAACGACCCGATCGCCCTCCGAGATCGCGCGACCGTAGGCCCATAGGCGTCGATCGCGGGTGCAGGTCAGCGCCGAGATCATCTCCCCGGGGTGATCCTCTTCCCAGACCACCTCGCCGCTGGTCACATCGCGGACAAGCAAACGGCCCGCCCAGGTCCCATCAACGATCATCGCGCCGTCGATAGAGAACCGGATCTCCGCACCCTCCCCGTAGGGGCCGCCCCGGAACCGAGCCCGTTCGTCGAGTGTGCCGCATCAACCAGCAACACATCGCCCAACGTGTTCTTGGCCACGATGACCTTCCCGTCCGGTGAGAAGTCGACCTGCGCGGCGTGCGCCAGGGACGGTCCTTTCTCGATCCGCTCCCGCCTGGCGACATTCCACAGCGTGATCCGCTTACCCAGCGTCACCAAGCGCTGCCCGCTGTCGTCAAACCGCGCCATGAACGACTGGCCGATCCGAAATCCAGGTTTCAATCGGGTCGCGCTCACCGCAGGAATCGGCGCATCTCAGATCGCCACCGCCACTCGGCCACCTATCGCGCAGACGCGACGGGCAAAGCGCCAGTCAGGCACTCCACCTCCGAACGGCGACAATGGGGCAATCTCGCCCACACGATCTCGGGAGGTAGAGGTTATGGACAACAAGATAAACCTGGCTGAGAAGCTGGCGTTGTTGGACAAGCCCTACGTTCCGGGGATCGTTGGCTACATCAACGACTACAAGCTGCAGATCGTCAAGGTCAAGGGCCCGTTCGTCTGGCACAAGCACGATGAAACCGACGATTTCTTCCTGGTCATCCGCGGCCGTCTCACGATCCACCTCAGAGATCGCGACGTGACGCTCGACCCGGGAGAGATCTTTGTTGTCCCGCGCGGCGTCGAGCATTGCCCAGATGCCGAGCAGGAGACCGAGGTGCTGCTCATCGAACCTGATGGGACCGTCAATACCGGAGCCACGGGCGGAGATATGACCGCTGAACCGCTCAAGCTCTGAGCCGGCGTCGCCCATCAAGACCCGGAATGCCACCGGCCCGCACTTCCGCTGCCGGCCTGAGCAGTCGCGAAGCGGCACTCCGCGCATTAGTTTCCCCGAATGGCCACAAACGAGAAGTCCGGCTTCTGCGGGTGAAGCGGTGACGCATACGTGTGGTGAAGCGGGCTCGTGTCGGCTGCCTACCATGGGTCAAGTGAGCACCCGGAATGTGCCCGGTGGGGTGGTGCATGAACTGCCCACGGACCTGCGCAAGGCGCTCGTGGCGAATGCCGCGGCACTCGAGGCCTGGAGGGACATCACACCCTTGGCCCGAAATGAGTTCATCTGCTGGGTCGAGGATGCCAAGCAGGTGGTCACCCGGGAGCGCCGCATCCGCCGAACCCAGGAGGAGCTGGAGGAGGGCCAGCGCCGACCCTGCTGCTGGCCGGGCTGCAAGCACCGCGAGCGCACCGGCAGATAACGGCCTGCGCATGCCTCATCGTCTCTTCGCAGTCGCGCGGGCTCCCCGGCCTTGCCGAGGTGCTCGCCGCTTCCCGCATCTTCTGCTCCAGTTACGCGGAGAGATGAAGCAGCAGTCCTCAAGTCGGCTTCCCAAGCGGCGACGAAGGGGCGGTGTCGGGCTGTCGGCGACACCGAGCGCCGTCCGTGACTTGAGCGGGCTAGGAATCCAGGAGACCGGCCCCACATGACCGTGGCGCTCGGCGCCCAACTCCTGACACATGGGTCGGCTCGACGTCCAGGAACCGCGGATTAGTGATCAAGGAACCTCCGCGCTGGAGTCATTCTCTCGTCCGCCGTGCCTCATACGCTCGACGCGTGCCCACCCTCGAAGAGATTGTCTTCCAGGCTGGTCGCGACGCGCTCGTAGATCAAGACAGCGTCGTCACCGGGATCCGGCAGCGCACGGCACACTCCTCGCCGCCCACGCCCTGGTTGCCTCCTTCTTGGGCGCCACGACGGTCAAGGCAAAGGGCCTTCACGCCTTCAGCTGGGCGGCGCTCGTTGCGCTGGTACTTGGCTTGGTCATCTCGGCCGTGCTGCCGTCGACTGGAAACTTCGGTTCGCGGTCGACGCGCCGGACTTCTATGCCGAGCTCTATGACCAAGCTGCCGCTCTGATGGTCCTACAAACCATCTTCTGGCTTGTAGCCCTCCGGTAAATCGGTTGTGATGGCACCTCGCCCCATTTCACCTGACCAGATCAAGACCCCGTCGATCAAGATCGGGATCCAAGAGGGCCGCGGCGGCTCGACTCCTCCGGCGCCCCGGCCCAGCGGCAAGTAGCAGTTCACTGCGTAAGTCCCGGCCGCGCCGACGCATGGCGGGCGGCGGGGTGCTCAGTGTGGCGAGCGGTCGGTACGGCGCTTGCCATAGCCGAAGCAGAGCAGCCGGCCTTTAGACAGCTCAGCTGGCGAGACGATGGAGCGGTCTGTCCGGCACGCAGTCAGGTAGCGTCTCAGCAGTGCAGTAAATAGCGTCGGTGCTGTCAAGGCAACGGCGTAGGTTCCCTCAACAGGCCGGGTGGCCGTTCTTGTCATATCCAGGGATGAGTTGCACCCACAGGGTTTGGCTGAGGGCGCCCGCCTTTGCAGCGCGGTAGAAGCGATACAGGCCGCGAGGAATGTCGTACCGGTCATAGGGGAAGAGCACCTTGCCCTCGGCCTTGACTCCCGCCGCGGCGGTCACCACGATCGCGCATGCCTGGTGGCTCGGTGCCGCCCAACTAGCCGCTGTGGGCGCGAACGTCAGGCCTGTGTCGTTATCCATGTATAGCGGCCGGGCAGAGCGACGCCAGCCGCCGACCTGGAGCCGCGCTCGCTCGCGCGCAGTGAGCGCCGACGAAGAGGCAAATCGGAGGTTCTTCACCAGGACAAACGCCTGGCACGGCTGCTCCGGATCGTAGGTAACCGAATTGACCTTGGAGCAGTCCGTGAAGCTGCGTTCAACTCGGGCGCCGGACACAACTGGCAGGACGCTGGTGCTCACCTGTTCCTGCCCGGGCGACCGGGTCAGAATGTAAATCGCGATCACGCCGACGATCACGATGAGCGCCGGCAGCCAAATCGCGGCAAGCGTCGCTCGGTAGCTTTCCCCAATCCCAGCTCGATGCCGCGGCCGCCGGGCCACTGATCCGCGCACGTTCACGCTCCTGGACGAAACGGTTCACACCGGCTCACGGCAAGCCTCAACCTGCCGCGAGATTACCGCCCGCGGAACCGACCGTCACGCCTGGTCGCCCGTCCGGCCGCTAGGTCTTCGCTCGTGCGTCCCGGCGTAATGCAAGAGGCACCCGGTCCTCATCACGCGAAGAGTGCCGGGGAGCCGGCGTCGGGCCGAGCGATGAGGTTCGCGGCACCCCACGGTCTCATTGGAAACAGCACGCGAGGAGAGGAAACGCCGTGTCCGCAACCGTTCTCTACATGTCAATGTCCCTCGACGGATTCATCGCCGGCCCCAATGCGGGGCTTGGTAACGGCCTCGGCGACGGCGGAGAACGCCTGCACGAGTGGTTGTTCAACGGCCAGCAGCCGGTCTTCGGCCAGGTGTTCGACGAGTTCATGGCGACCGGCGCGGTCGTCGCCGGCCGGGGGACCTTCGAGCCAGCGGACGGCTGGGGCGGCGACCACCACGACGGCGTACCGGTCTGGATCCTCAGCCGGCGCCAGCCGGGCATCAACGTGAGCCAGTGGCCGCTCGTGACTTACGTCAATGACGTCACGACCGCGATGACCGAGGCCAAGCGAGCTGCGGGCGAGAAGAACGTGCTGGTTCACGGCGCCGCGACCGCCCAGCTCGCGCTCGCTGCCGGCCTCCTCGACGAGCTCGAGATCCATCTCATTCCGGTGCTCCTCGGGCAAGGACGCCGTCTGTTCGACAACCTTCCCGAGCACATCGAGCTACAGCGCACCCGAATCCTCGAGGGCGAGGACGGTGTCACCCATCTGCACTACCGCGTCGCGCAGTGAACACAGCGTGGCCCCGGCTTCCCTCCCAGGGCGACCGGAAGCGTCCCCGGCGCGAGCTCGTTGCACCGTGCGGCCGAGTGATCCCCGAACGCAGACGCAGGTCTGACGTCACCGACAGGTTGCGTCTCTCCTCCTCGCCAGAGGCAGGGCCCAGTCCGCCGGCTTGCGGATTGCCAGACTTCCGGATTCACGCACCAGAAGTCATCTCGATTGAAGGCCAGACCGGGAGTCTCGCTGCCGCTTCGGGTCCCGCACCGAGAGCGGAAGCGCCGGGCTCCTGGCTGCTGAGGCGACGATGGGGAAGTGATGTTGATGACCTAGACGTGGCTCGGGCCGTGAGCGTGCACGGCTCGACCGGGGTCTTCGAGGAGGTTGCCCCGGTCGGGCGTTGGTTGCCGGGCTTGATGAGCTGCCGGTTTCCTCTGGCTAGGCGTCGATGCTTCGGTAGAAGTCCATGAGTGTGTGCGCGAGCGCCTCTGGGGCCTCCATTGCGGCGTAGTGGCCAACGCCGTCAAGCGTGGCGGCGCTGACGTGCTCGGCGACCTGGGTCATGGTGTGGTGCGGAAAGTTCCCGGATCCGGCGCCGACGGCGAGGACTGGCATCTGCAGCTTGCTCTGAGCTGCCAGCCCCTGGATCTCCTCGCCCTCGTTGAGCATGGAGCGGTACAGGCCGCTCGCGCCTGCGAAGCCGTCAGGACGGGCGAAGGTCCTGGTGAACTCGTCGACGTCCTGGTCGGTGATCGCGCCGGGGGTTGCGCACATGGTCGGGTAGGCGTAGCCGGCCAGGAACTCTCGTTCGCGGCCGGCGAGCAGCATCTCGGGGATGCCGGGGGCGGCGAGGACCCCGATGTGCCAGGTGCCGCCGTGGGTGACGTCGGCGAGCATCTCCAGTCCAAAGCCGGGCAGGCCGGTCTCGATCGCGGCGAAGCTGCGGATCAGTTCGGGATGTACCGCGGCCAGCCGGAAGGTCGTGGGTCCGCTGATGTCCTGGCCGGTGAGGTGCACCGCTCCGAGGTCAAGCTCGTGAATCAACTGTCGCAGGGTCTGCGCCGTGGTGACGCTGGTGTTCTCGTGCGGTGCGTTGCCGGAGTCTCCGAAACCGGGGAGATCTACGGCGATGACGCGGTGCTCGGCAGCCAGCCTCGGGATGAGCTTGTGAAACGCCCACCAGGTCTCGGGGAACCCGTGGACGAGCAGGACCGGGCTGCCGTCAGACCCGGCGCTGACGTAGTGCAGGTCGGTTTGGTTGAGGGTGGTGTGGTGGTGGGTGACCTCGGGGATCGAGGCGCAGGTCGCGATGCCGGGCATGCGTGCTCCTTCAGGTAGACAACTTGGTTGTCCCGAACACTAGCAACCTGGTTGTCGCTATTGCAACCAGGTTGTCTATGCTCTGGGAATGTCTCGCTCTGGTGCGGATCTCGCGCTGCTGCTGCTTGGGGGATTTCGTTCCCTGGCCAATGCCGCCAGCGTTGAACTCGCTGAACGTGGGCATGAGAAGATCCGCCCGGTTCACGACTTCGCGATCCGCTCAATCGACGCCG
>JAXDGI010000274.1:0-2934 GCA_034665145.1 Solirubrobacteraceae bacterium | reverse complement strand
CGCACCTCGGATGGTTGCTGTTCAGTCGCTGACGGGTCGGCCGACGCCTGACCCTATGTGATCGGGGATGAGGTGCTTGCAGTGTTCCGCGAAGGCTTGTGCGCGGCGTGTGCGTCGCACGCCTTTAGGCCAGGCCAAGCCGACATGCATTCGGGGCGCCCGGCCGACCAGCGGGCGGCCGATGAGGGGAAGGCCTTCGTAGCTGAGGTCACCGTGTGGGCGGCTGATGAGCAAAGCCCAGCCAAGGCCGTGGGCGACGAGCGAGCGGCAGAGCTCGTAGCCGCTGGAGCGGTAGCGGATCTCCGGAGCGACGCCGGCGCGTTCGAGCACGGAGAGAAGGTAGGGGCCGCTGGGCGGGACGTCGAGCAGGACGAACGGCTCGTCGGCGAGGTCGTGCACGTCGATCCGCTCGTCGCTCGCGCGTGGGTGGTCGGCGGGCAGCAGGACATAGGGGGCGGTCGCGTAGATGAACTCCATCTCGACGCCGGGGCCGATGTCGGAGGTAAACATGACAGCGATCTCGCAGCGGCCGTCCAGCAGCGCCTGTTCGATGTCCGGCTGGTCGGCCTCGATGAAGTCCAGCTCAACCTCGGGGTGGATCTCGGTGAAGCTCTTGATCAGGCCGGGCAGGATAAATGGCGCGGTGGTGCGGTAGCAGCCGATGGTCAGTCGGCCGTATAGGGTGCCGCCGTCGGACTCGGCTGCGACCCGGACATCCTCGGCGTAGGTGAGCAGTTGCCGCGCTTCGCCGAGGAACCGCCGGCCTGCGGGCGTGAGCGTCAGGCCCTTCGAGGGGCGCCGGATGACCAGTTGGGTGCCGAGCGAGCGCTCAAGCCCCGAGACAGCAAGGGACACCGCCGACGGGGTGACATGGAGCCGCTCGCTGGCGGCGGTCATCGTGCCGAGCTCGGCGGCGACCATGAAGCTCTCGACCTGCCGCAGGTTCAGCACGATTCTTGAGTTTAGCTCAAATGAATGTCGAGAAGGTTGTGCTTTACACGATAACGTTTGTGACGGACACTGGGCCTATGTTCATGTCCAAGACTGAGACGGCACTCGCGGAGCTTGATAACGCGGGGCTGCAGAGTGCTCCCGTCGTGCGTCTGCTCGCGCATTGCGTCGATCGTCCCGGCATCGTCAACGCGGTGTCGCGCTTCTTCTTTGAGGCCGGCGCGAACATTGTGGCCAGCGACCAGTGCTCGACCAGCCCAGCCGGCGGCGAGTTCTTTATCAGGATGGAGCTTGCGCTGCCGGCCGGCGGCGCGGAGGATCTCGCCGAGCGGTTTGGCATGTTCGTCGCCGAGCCGTTGGGCATGTGCTGGCGGCTGTGGCGCCGCGACGTGCGCAAACGCGTCGCTGTCCTGGTCTCGCGGGAGGACCATTGCCTGCAGGATCTGATGTGGCGGGCGCGGCGCGGGCTGTTGGGGGCCGAGATCGCGCTGGTGGCTTCCAACCATGATCTGCATCGCTCCGAGGTCGAGAGCGCCGGCTTCGCCTTTCATCACATTCCCGTGCCCAAGGGTCAGAAGCCAGCCGCGGAGGCTGAGCTGGTCGAGGTCCTTCACGGCCGCTGCGACCTGGTCGTGCTGGCGCGCTACATGCAGATCCTGTCCGGCGAGTTCCTCGAGCGTGTCGGGGTCCCGGTGATCAACATCCACCACTCGTTCCTGCCCGCCTTCGCCGGCGCTGGCCCGTATGAGCGCGCCAAGGAGCGCGGCGTGAAGCTAGTCGGCGCGACCGCCCATTACGTCACCGAAGATCTTGACGAGGGGCCGATCATCGAGCAGGACGTCGTTCGCGTCACGCACGCGCACGACGTCGACGCGCTCAAGCGCCGCGGCGCGGAGATCGAACGCGCCGTCCTCGCCCGGGCAGTCCAATGGCACTGCGAAGACCGGGTGATCCGCCATGGCAACACGACCGTCGTCTTCTAGTCAGCCGATGCCTGACGCGAAGATGATCGACGGCCGGGCGATTGCGGCGCAGGTGCGCAACGAGGTTGCAGCCGACGTCGCCGAGCTCGTCGGCGAGTACGAGCGTCCGCCGGGCCTGGCGACGATCCTCATCGGGGATGACGAGGCCTCCCACGTCTACGTCTCGGCCAAGCAGCGCGCCTGCAGAGAGGTCGGGATCCGCGGCTTTGATCACCGACTTCCGGGCGATGTCGGCATGCCCACCGTGCTCGGCCTGATCGACGAGCTCAACGGCGACGACGACGTCTCAGGGATCATCTGTCAGCTCCCGGTGCCAGCCCAACTGCAGGGCACCAAGCTCACTAATGCCGTTGACCCGGTCAAGGACGTCGACGGCTTGAGCGTCGCCTCGGTGGGTCGACTCTCAATGGGAATGGAGGGACTGCGCCCCTGCACGCCGCTAGGCGTGATGCGGCTGCTGCGCGAGGCCGGCATCCATGTCGCCGGACGGGACGTGACCGTCGTGGGCCGCTCAAACCTGTTCGGCAAACCGATGGCCCACATGTTGCTGGCGGCCGACGCGACGGTGACCAGCTGTCACGCCGAGACGCACGACGTGCCGGGCAAATGCCGGCGCGCTGACGTGCTCATCTGTGCCGCCGGCGTGCCGGGACTAGTGCGCGGCGACTGGATCAAGCCCGGCGCCGTCGTCATTGACGTCGGCATCACCCGCACCCCTATCGGAGTTGTCGGCGATGTCGCCTTTGACGAGGCCCGAGGCATCGCCGGTCATCTGACGCCGGTGCCGGGCGGGGTGGGGCCGATGACGATCGCCTGTCTGATGTCCAACACCATCACGGCCGCTCGCCTGCAGGCGACGCGATGGCAATGTCATAGGTTTCAGAACACCCAAGGAGGAGAGAGATGGTCGATGGCCGGCAATCGATGAACGAGATGCTCACCCAAATGCGCGCTACCCCGGAGGGGTACTTCACGGTGCGGTTCGGACTGCCCGAATACA
>JAXDGI010000273.1:0-23355 GCA_034665145.1 Solirubrobacteraceae bacterium | reverse complement strand
GGCCTACGGTGCCGCCTACACCCTGCAGGAGATGCTGACCATCAAGTCCGACGACACGGTCGGCCGCGTGAAGGCCTACGAGGCGATCGTCAAGGGCGAGAACATCGCCGAGCCGTCGATCCCCGAGAGCTTCAAGGTGCTGCTCAAGGAGATGCAGTCACTGGGGCTCGACGTCAACGTGGTCTCCGAGGAGGGCGAACGCGCTGAGATGCGTGAGGAGGATGACGACCTGCTCCGCGCTGCCGAAGAGCTTGGCATTGATCTCAGCGGTGTCCGTGCCGCCGACGGCGGAGCCGCCGATGAGAGCACCGAGCACCAGGGTGAGACGGTCGAGGCCTCCGAGGCGGAGACCGAGTCCGAGGATCCCGACCTCGAGTCCGGTGAGGATCTCGTGGCCGAGGATCTCAGCACGACCGAGGATCCGATGCTGGCCGCAGATGTCACCGCTGGAGCCGCCGAAGGCGTGCAGGAGGAAGACGAGGCGTGAGCTGGCGGGACTGACGTCACGCCTTGCGGCCCTCGAGAAGCACGATTTTTCGGCCGAAGGCGTGGCGCAGCACCCGCAGCATCAGTGCCCATAAAAGCTTTTTGAAACGAAGGACTCACTTTGATCGACATCAATAACTTCGACGCCATCGAGATCGGCCTCGCCTCCTCCAAGCAGATCCGCTCCTGGAGCTCAGGGGAAGTCACGAAGCCGGAAACCATCAACTACCGCACGCTCAAGCCTGAGAAGGACGGCCTGTTCTGTGAGCGCATCTTCGGTCCCACCAAGGACTGGGAGTGCTACTGCGGCAAGTACAAGCGCGTGCGCTACAAGGGAATCGTCTGTGAGCGCTGCGGCGTGGAGGTCACCCGCTCCAAGGTGCGGCGCGAGCGCATGGGTCACATCGACCTGGCCGCTCCCGTGTCCCACATCTGGTTCTTCAAGGGCGTTCCGAGCCGCATCGGTTACCTGCTCGACATGGCTCCCAAGGAGCTCGAGAAGGTCCTGTATTTCGCCGCCTCGATGGTCACCTGGGTTGATGAAGAGGCCCGTGACCGCGACGTCGAGTCGCTCGAGGGCGAGGTCAACAAGGTTCTTGACGCCTACGCCGCCGAGAAGGAAGAGCGCGTGCTGGAGCTCAAGGAGTCTCTGGCTCGCCGCGAGGAGTATCTCAACAGCGCCAAGACGGGTCGTGACTTCTCTGACGAGGATCACCTGTGGGCCGAGACGCTGGACGTCAACGTGGCCAAGCTGTCCGACGACGAGCGCGAGAAGATGCTCAAGGACCTGCGCAAGAGCTTCGGCGCCGACATCGACGACACCGAGGCCTACATCGAGGACGCAGCCGAGCGCATGCGCCAGGTGTGGGACCTGTTCAAGTCGATGAAGGCCAAGGATGTCGTCAACGACGAGACCACCTTCCGCGAGCTCCGCGATCGGTTCGGCTCCCCGTACGGCTTCGGCGAGTACTTCCGCGGCGGCATGGGTGCCGAGGCGGTCCGCGACCTGCTTCAGCAGGTCGATCTCGAGGCCGAGGCCGAGGACCTGCAGGAGCAGGTCAAGACGGCCAAGGGTCAGAAGCAGGCCCGTGCGGTCAAGCGCCTGAAGGTCGTCTCGGCCTTTTTGCAGTCCGGCAACAAGCCGGAGATGATGGTGCTGGAGGCCGTGCCGGTGATCCCGCCCGAGCTGCGCCCGATGGTGCAGCTGGATGGTGGGCGCTTCGCCACCTCGGACCTCAACGATCTCTACCGCCGCGTCATCAACCGCAACAACCGCCTCAAGCGGCTGCTTGACCTCGGCGCGCCGGAGATCATCGTCAACAACGAGAAGCGCATGCTTCAGGAGTCGGTCGACGCGCTGTTTGACAACGGCCGTCGCGGACGACCGGTCACCGGTCCCGGCAACCGTCCTCTGAAGTCACTGAGCGACATGCTCAAGGGCAAGCAGGGCCGGTTTCGTCAGAACCTGCTCGGTAAGCGCGTGGACTACTCGGGCCGCTCGGTCATCGTGTCGGGTCCGTCGCTGCGCCTGCATCAGTGCGGTCTGCCCAAGCTGATGGCCCTGGAGCTGTTCAAGCCGTTCATCATGGCCCGGCTAGTCGAGCGCAAGTCGGCGCAGAACATCAAGGCGGCCAAGAAGATGGTCGACTCGATGATCCCCGAGGTGTGGGACGTGCTCGAGGAAGTCATTCACGAGCATCCCGTGCTGCTCAACCGCGCGCCGACGCTTCACCGCCTGGGCATCCAGGCCTTCGAGCCGGTGCTGGTCGAGGGCAAGGCGATCCAGGTTCATCCCCTGGTCTGCCACGCCTTCAATGCCGACTTCGACGGCGACCAGATGGCCGTGCACCTGCCACTGTCCGCGGAGGCTCAGGCCGAGGCCCGGATCCTCATGCTGTCGGCCAACAACATCCTCTCGCCGGCGCACGGCGCGCCGCTGGCCACGCCCTCGCAGGACATGGTCCTCGGCGCCTACTACCTGACCTACGGGCCGGAGGGCGAGGCCCTGTCGAGCATCGATCCGTCGGCCCAGAAGCCGCGGCCGCACGTGTTCCGCACCGCTCAGGAGGCTGAGTGGTCCTACGAGCACCGCATCGTCAAGCTCCATGACCTGGCCGAGTACCGGCCCCTGGGGCGCGACTTCGGTCACGTGCTGACCACGGTCGGGCGGATCATCTACAACGACAAGATCGAGCGTGCCCTCGAGGAGGCGCTCGGCGGGCAGTTCGACCCCGCCACCTACGAGTTCATCAACCGCTCGATGAAGAAGAAGGACACCACCAAGCTCGTCGACGATCTCGTGCAGCGCTACGGGGCGCCGTCGATCTCCCAGGTGCTCGACGCCTTCAAGGACGTCGGCTTCCAGTATGCAACCCGTGCCGGAGTGACGATCTCCAAGAACGACGTCCAGACGCCCCCGTCCAAGCCCGAGATCCTGGCTCGCTACGAGCAGGAGCTGATGGTCATCGAGGCCCAGTACGAGGACGGCGAGATCACTGAGGAGGAGCGTCATGAAGCGGTGACGGGCCTCTGGGATCGCGCCACCAACGAGGTTGGCGAGGCCCTCTACGCGCACCTGGAGGAGATGAACCCCATCTTCATGATGGCCAACTCCGGGGCCCGTGGCTCGTTCTCGCAGATCCGCCAGCTGGCCGGCATGCGCGGGCTGATGGCCAACCCGAAGGGCGAAATCATCGAGCGCCCGATTAAGGCCAACTTCATGGAGGGCCTGACCGTGCTCGAGTACTTCATCTCGACCCACGGGGCCCGCAAGGGTCTGGCCGATACCGCGCTGCGTACCGCTGACTCCGGCTACCTGACCCGCCGCCTGGTCGACGTCTCTCAGGACGTGATCATCCGCGGCGAGGACTGCGCGACTGAGGAGTACATCGAAAGCCCGGTGTTCCAGCTCGAGATCAATCCCGAGACGCGCAAGCTGCGGCCGACGGACGAGGTCAACGGTGACCTGGTCGGACGGATCGCCGCGCGCGACCTGACCACCAAGCGTGGCCGGGTCATTGTCGAGCAGGGCAAGGAGATCGATCGTGCCGAGCTGGCTGACCTGGTCGAGACCTGGCGCGAGGACTCCGAGAAGGGCGAGGTCGTCACGGTCCGGGTCCGCTCGGTGCTCAAGTGCGAGGCACCCACCGGGGTCTGCCAGGCCTGTTACGGCCGCTCGATGGCCTCCGGCAACCTGGCCCAGATCGGTGACGCGGTGGGCATCATCGCCGCCCAGTCGATTGGCGAGCCGGGCACGCAGCTGACCATGCGGACGTTCCACACCGGCGGTGTGGCCGGCGCGGACATCACCCACGGTCTGCCCCGCGTGGTGGAGCTGTTCGAGGCTCGGCGACCCAAGGGTCTGGCCAAGATGGCTCCCGTCGACGGCAAGGTGACGATCGAGGAGTCCGATAAGGCGATCACCGTGGTCATCACCGACGAGGGTGGCGATGAGCATCGGGAGACGTTCCCGCGGCGCACCCTGCTCTACGTTGAGGATGGTCAGACGGTGACCATCGGCCAGCAGCTCAACGAGGGCTCGCTGTATCCCCATGACCTGCTCGCCTTCGGCGGCAAGACGCCCGAGGACCGGCGGACCAGCACCGAGCTGTACCTCGTCCGCGAGGTACAGGAGGTCTACAAGTCCCAGGGTGTGGACATCAATGACAAGCACATCGAGCTGATCGTCCGGCAGATGCTCAAGAAGGTCCGCGTCGACCAGAAGGGCGACACCGACCTGCTGCCGGGTCAGTTCGTGGATCGCAACGATTACGCCAAGATCAATCAGGCCGTGATCGACGCCGGCGGTGAGCCGGCCCAGTCCGAGGAGATCATCCTGGGTATCACGAAGGCCTCACTGAACACGGACTCGTTCCTGTCGGCGGCCTCCTTCCAGGAGACCACCAAGGTGCTGACCGACGCTGCCCTGGAGGGCAAGATCGACCGGCTCAACGGGCTCAAGGAGAACGTGATCATCGGCAAGCTGATCCCGGCGGCCACGGGGCTCAAGCGCTACCGGCGGATCGAGATCGAGCCGTCGGAGCCGCTGCCCCGGGGCATCGACGAGGTCGGGCTGCTCGACCACGACGATCTCGCCGCCGAGCTCGGGCTGACCGATGGCGAGAGCTTGACCGGATTCGGTGGCGGTATCGAGGCCGATATCTCCGACCTCGAGAACCTCGGTAACGGTGGGTCCGGACTCGGCTTCGCCGAGGAGCTGGCCGACCTCGATGTGCCTTCGGGCAACGGCGATTCCGGCGACAGCGAGTAGTCCCGCCGCTCCCGCCGCAACCACGCAGTCTGACCACGGCGCGCTCCCTACCGGGGGCGCGCCGTTGGTGTCTTGCGGCCCGACGCCCCGCCCGATCCGACCGTCGCCCGGTGGTCCAAAGCGATGAACGTGATCGGGTAGCGGGCAGCGAGCCCGCGGAGCTTGCCGGCGGTGGCGCCGCGCCGCGTCCCCTGGCTGGGGCCTGTGCATGGCGTAAGCTGTGAATCTGAATTCACCCCCGCACCCGGGAGAGCCCCTTGGACCTGAATGACACCCCCGAGCAGGCCGCCTACCGCGCCGAGGCGCGAGCTTGGCTGGACCAGCACAAGTCCGAGGCGCCGGCGCGATCGGGGTCCTACCAGGACTCGGACTACATCGACGCGCGACGCGGGTGGCAGCGCAAGCTGGCCCAGGCCGGACTGGCCGCCGTCACCTGGCCGACCGAGGTCGGCGGTCGCGGACTCGGTCCGATCGAGCAGGTCACGGTCAACCAGGAGATGTCCCGCGCCCAGGTTCCCGGGATCCTTGACGTAATCGGCATCGGCATGCTCGGGCCATGCCTGATCGCCCACGGCACGCCTGATCAGAAGAGCCGTTATCTCGGTCCGATGCTGCACGGGGACGAGGTCTGGTGCCAGCTGTTCTCAGAACCCGGTGCCGGCTCGGATCTGGCCGCGGTGCAGACCCGCGCGCGCCAGAATGACGATGACACCTGGACGCTCAACGGGCAGAAGGTGTGGACCACCAACGCCCAGTTCGCGGCCCACGGCCTGCTCCTGGCCCGCACCGACGCCGATGTTCCCAAGCACAAGGGGCTGACCATGTTCGTCGTCCCGATGGACGCCCCCGGCGTGACGGTCCGCGGCCTGCGCCAGATCTCGGGTGAGGCAGAGTTCAATGAGGTCTTCTTCGACGATGTGCGGCTGGACGCCGACGCCGTCGTCGGAGGGGTCGGCAATGGCTGGGGCACCGCCCTCACCGTGCTCATGTACGAGCGACTGACGATCGGATTCGGCTCGGAGTCGTTCGGGTCCCCGGCGCGCCTGGCGCAGACGCTGGCCCGTGATGAGGTGGCCCGCAGCGACTCCGAGGCACGCCACCGCCTCGGTGAGCTGATCACCGAGCTGCTGGCCGTACGCTTCAACGGCTACCGGGCGCTCACCGCGCTGGCCCAGGGCCAGATTCCCGGCCCGGAGGCGGGGCTGGCCAAGGTGACGATGGTCAATGCGGCCATTGCCGCCAGTGACCTGGGGGCCGACATCGTCGGCCCCGACGCGCTCGAGGCCGACAGCGAGTGGAGCTATCTCATCTCCTTCTTGCCCGGCCTCAAGTCGGCCGGGGGTACCGAATCGATCCTGCGCAACACGATCGGCGAGCGCGTGCTCGGGCTGCCTCCCGAACCGAGGCTGGACAAGGGCGTGCCCTTCAGCGAGCTGCGCGCGATCGAGAAGCAGGCGGTCAAGTCATGAACTTCGCCCTCTCCGATGAGCAAATCCTGCTGCGCGAGGCCGCCCGCGGCTCCCTGAGCCGGGTCAAGACGGTCGAGGCCGCGCGCGAGGCCCTCGAGAAACCCGACGCGCTGCCCGACCTGTGGCCGATGGCGGTTCAGGCCGGCTGGCCGGGCCTGTTGGTTGCCGAGGAGCGTGGGGGCGCCGGCCTGGATGCCTTTGACGCGCTGCTTGTGGTCGAGGAATGCGGCCGTGTCCTCGCCTCCGTCCCGCTGCTGGGAGCGCTTCCGGCCTCGGCCATCCTTAACGCCGCGGGCGACGAGTCCCTGGATGCCGTGGCCAGCGGCGAACTGCGCCCCGCATACGTTCCGGCCCGACCCCCCGGCGATCGCGAGAGCCGCTGGACAGTGCAGCCGCGCAGCGGGTTGGCCCGCGCGTCCGCGCCGCGGGCGACAATCGAGGGCGGCCAGGTCTCCCTGGAGGGCACGGTGGCCTTTGTCCCCGACGCGCCTGGGGCTGGACTGCTCGTCGCGATCGGGGTCGACGACCGTGGTGAGCCCGTCGCGGTTGCGGTCGATGGCGATGCGGACGGAGTCAGCGTGGAGCCGGTGATGCGCTACGACGCGACCCGGTCGCTCGGCCACGTGGCCTTTTCCGGGGCCCGCGGCCGCCGACTCGAGGTCGGTGCCGACGGGCTGGCCGACGCCTGGTACCTGGCCCACGCCCTGATCGCCGGTGAGTCGATCGGCGCCGTGCAGACGTGCCTGGACACCAGCGTCGCCTACGCCAAGGAGCGGTTCACGTTTGGCCGGGCCATCGGCTCCTACCAGGCCGTCAAGCACGAGCTGACCGAGATCCTCCGCCGGCTCGAGAATGCCCGCGGGCTGCAGTACTACGCCGGCTGGGCGCGGGCCTCGGCTCCTCAGGAGTTTCCGCTGGCGGCCAGTGCCGCGCGTTCGGCCGCCGGCAACGCGCTGGACTTCGCCGCCCGGGCGATGATCAACGTTCACGGCGGCACCGGCGCCACCTGGGAGCACGACGCCCCGCTGTACTTTCGGCGTGCCCAGCTGTCCCGGCGTCTGCTCGGCGGCACGAGCGACGCCACCGATCGTGTCGCCGAACGTACGATCAGCGCCGTCGCCGTTTAGGAGGAGAGGACATGGCCACGCTGCAGACCCCGCTGGACCCAGCCCGAGAGGTGCTCAACCAGTCGCCCCCGCTGCAACCCATCGATCTGCTCGAGGCCGACCGCGCCCTACGTGAGGGCGTCGAGCGCGAGGACGGCGCGTGGGGCCTGGACGCGATTCGCGAAGCGGGGGTGGTGGCCGGCAGCGCGGAGGCGCGTGAGCACGGCCGAAGGGCGGAGCGCAACGAGCCACGGCTGCTCACCCACGACCGCTACGGACACCGCATCGATCAGGTCGAACTCGACCCCTCCTGGCACTGGTTGCTCGGCGGGGCGGTCAACCGCTCGATCCACAGCCTGCCGTGGCGCGATCCCCGGCCCGGGGCCCATGTCGTGCGGGCGGCGATGTTCTCACTCTGGGGCAACGCCAACGCCGGCGTCATGTGCCCGATCTCGATGACCTACGCGGCGGTTCCGGCCCTGCGCGAGGGCGCTCCTGACCTGGCTGCCACCTGGGAGCCGCGTTTGACCAGCCCCGATTACGAGCATGGAGCGCTCGCGGGTATGGCCATGACCGAGCGCCAGGGCGGCTCTGATGTCCGGGCCAACATCACGCGGGCCGATCCGGTCGGAGACGGGGTCTATGAGATCCACGGACACAAATGGTTCTGCTCCTATCCACCCTGTGATGTGTTCCTCGTTCTGGCCCAGGCTCCGCGAGGTCTGTCGTGCTTCTTGGTCGCACGCGGCCCGGGAATGGAGTTCCAGCGTCTCAAGGATAAGCTGGGGACCCGGTCGCTGCCCTCCTCTGAGGTCGAGTTCAAGGGGATCGCAGGGCGGTTGATCGGTGAGGAGGGGCGCGGCGTGCCGGCCATCATCCGGATGGTCAACCACACTCGCCTCGACTGCCTGATCGGCGCGACCACGGGCCTGCGGCGCGGGACCCTGGAGGCGATTCACCACGCCCGCCACCGTTCGGCGTTTGGCGCGCGCCTGGCCGACCAGCCGGCGATGCGCAACGTTCTGGCCGACCTGGCGATCGAGTCTGAGGCGGCCACGGTCACCACCCTGCGCGTCGCCCGCAGCTACGACGATCCGGCTGACGGCGCCTTCCGGCGCTTCGCCACCGCGGTCATGAAGTACTGGGTCAGCAAACGGGCGGCGGGCCACGCGGCCGAGGCGCTGGAGTGCCTCGGTGGCAACGGTTTTGTCGAAGACTCCGGGATGCCGCTGATCTACCGCGATGCGCCCCTGAACTCGATCTGGGAGGGATCGGGCAACGTAGCCGCGCTCGACGTCCTTCGCGCCGTGGTGCGCGAACCCGATGGCCTGCCCGCGTTCATGGCCGAATGTGAGCGCGGCGCCGGCGGTGACCCGCGCCTGGACCAGCATCTGGTCCGGACCCGCGAACGCGTGCGGGCGGTATTCGCCGGCGAAGCAGATGCCAGCGCGCAAGCCCGCCTGTACGAGAGCCAGTTCGAGGCCCGGCGCCTGGTCGAGGAGCTTGCGATGGGGCTGCAGGCCTCGCTGCTCGTGCGCCATGCGCCGCCGGCTGTGGCCGACGCCTTCTGTGCTGCCCGGCTCGATGGAGCGGGCGGCCGGGTCTACGGAACGCTTCCGCGGGGGGTCGATGCCGGGGTCATCATCGATCGCGCGCTGCCCTAACCGGGAACGGACCGGTGGCCGACGTCGAGTACGAGGTCGATGCGGGCATCGCCCGTCTGACTCTCAATCGCCCGCAGCGCGGTAACGGTCTCACGCGCGGGCTGATCGGCGAGCTCGAACGCTGCATCGAGCGCGCTGACCTTGACCCCACCGTGCGCGTTCTGCTCCTGTCCGGGCGGGGCAAGGGGTTCTGCGGCGGCTACGACCTCGTCGATAGCGCCGAGGGCATGAGCGATGCGCCCCGCGCCGAGGAGCCCGACGCCGCCGATGCCCCCGGTCCCGTGCCACCCGGGTCGCCGCTTGACCCGGCGGTGATGGCTGCCAACCACGATCCCGGCCGACCCTGGGACCCGATGCTCGACTACGCGATGATGAGCCGAAACGTTCGGGCCTTCATGACCCTGTTTCACTGCACCAAGCCGGTGGTGTGCAAGGTGCACGGGTTCTGCGTCGCTGGAGGCACGGACCTTGCCCTGTGCTCAGATCTGCTGGTCATTGCCGCCGACGCCAAGATCGGATACCCGCCGGCGCGCGTGTGGGGGTCGCCGACGACCGCGCTGTGGACGCACCGGCTTGGTCCGCAGCGGGCCAAGCGGCTGCTGTTCACCGGCGACAGCCTGTCGGGCGCTGAGGCGCTGCAGTGGGGCCTGGCCATTGAGGCGCCGGCGGCGACGGAGCTGGATGAGCGCGTCGAGGCCCTCGTCACGCGCATCGCCCAGGTCCCGCTCAACCAGTTGCAGATGATGAAGCTCCTGACCAACCAGCCGTTGCTCGCCCAGGGCCTCGGAGCGACCCAGGCGCTCGGGACCTTGCTCGACGGTGCGGCTCGCCATACAGCCGAGGGCTACGCCTTCCAGGCCCAGGCTGCTCGGGATGGGTTCCGGGCGGCCGTGGCGGCCCGGGACGAACCTTTTGGAGACCTTGGCGCCTCCACCTTCAAGGGCTGATGACGGCGACGAACCTTGGCACCCGCGACCGGCTGCTCTCGGCGGCCCAGGCGTTGATCGAGGAAGGGGGCTACGGGGCAGCCTCCGTGATCGCCATCGCCGAGCGGGCCGGGGTGGCGGCGGGGACGCTGTACCGGCATTTCACCTCCAAGGAGGAGCTGTTCGTGGAGGTGTTCCGGTCGGTGTGTGCCCGGGAGGAGCAGGCGATGGGCGACGCGGCCGAGCGGCTTGACCCGGCCAGCCCGGCCGTCGCGCGCCTTGAGACCGTGCTGGTCACGTTTGCCGAGCGGGCGTTGCGCAACCCGCGGCTGGCCTGGGCGCTGCTGGCCGAACCGGTCGACCCGCGGGTCGATGCCGAGCGCCTGGCCTACCGCGAGCGCTATGCGGCCCTGGTTGCCCAGACGCTCCGGGCCGGCATCGCCGCGGGAGAGCTGCCCGGGCAGAACGTGGCCCTCACCGCCGCCGCGCTTGTCGGCGGCTGCGGCGAGGCACTCGTCGGCCCGCTCTCACCGGCGCCGGGCCGCGGGCCGGGGCAGCACGAGGTGGTCGCCGCGCTGCGGACCTTCGTGCGCCGGGCGGTGGGGGCGCAGGCGGATGGATGACGCGGTGACCGTCCGCCGCGAGGGCCCGGTGTGGATCGTGGCCCTCAACCGGCCCGCCCAGCGCAACGCCGTCGACGGCCCGACCGCCAAGGCCCTGTCTGACGCGTTCCGGGCCTTTGAGGCCCAGGCCGACGCGAGCGTTGCCGTCCTCCATGGCGAAGGCGGCGTGTTCTGTGCGGGCGCTGACCTCAAGGCCGTCGGTACCGCCGGCGCCAACCGCGTGGCGCCCGACGGCGACGGCCCCATGGGCCCGACCCGGATGCGGCTGAGCAAGCCGGTGATTGCTGCCGTGGCCGGCCACGCGGTCGCGGGCGGGCTCGAGCTGGCCCTGTGGTGCGATCTACGCGTCGCCGAGCACGACGCGGTGTTCGGGGTCTTCTGTCGCCGCTGGGGCGTCCCGCTGATCGACGGCGGGACCGTCCGTCTCCCCCGGCTGATCGGAGCCTCCCGCGCGATGGACATGATCCTCACCGGCCGGCCCGTGTCGGCCGGCGAGGCCGAGCAGATCGGGCTCGTCAACCGTCTGGTCGGCACCGGTGAGAGCCTGCCGGCCGCGATCGAGCTCGCCCAGGGCCTGGCGCGCTTCCCCCAGCGCTGCCTGCGCGAGGACCGGCTGTCGGCGCTCGAGCAGGCCGGCCGGGACGAACCGGCCGCGCTGGCCAACGAGTTTGAGCACGGCCTGCGGTCCCTGACTGAAGTCCAGGGCGGGCTCGAGCGGTTCCGCGCTGGCGCCGGGCGCCACGGCGCGTTCTAGTTTTTGAGCCCGGCGGCCCAAGCGGACAGCTCGTCGGCGTGGGCGGCTGTCAATCCGGTGGCGGGATCGGTGGCCACGAGCAGGGTGGGAGCGGGGCGGTCGGCCGCCCACCGGGCACACGTCGCATCGTGGGCGTCATCAACCCACGCCAGCGGCCGATCGGGTCCGGCGTAGCGGTCGATCGCGTCGAGCTTCCAGTGCCGGCCTGACGCCTCGGCGGCGGGCGCGAACTGGAGGTGCGGCAGCCCGGCGGGGAGCCCGAGGGCGAAGGGGAGATGCTCGTCGGCCTTTTCCTCCCAGCCGCTGCACCAGACGAGCTCGAATTGCTCCGCCAGCTCGAGCAGCCGGGTCCCGCTCTCGCGCGACAAAAAGTGGATGATTCCGTCGACGGTGATGAACCGGCCGGCCGGCGGGTCGGCGGGGTCGAAGCCGAACAACGAGATCACGCCGTCGATATCAACGAGCAGCAGCGGCTGAGCAGCGGGCTTCACCTCAACTTAATCCATGTCAGACGCATACCTGGAATTTAAGTGGGTCGGGCAGGGTAGACCCACCGGAGGCCAGGCTCCCGGTTTCGTCTAGGTCTGCTGGACGTCAGGACGGTCTGCTCAAGCGTTCCTGGCCGATGACCGAGATAGCTGGAGACGCGAAGCTTCTCCTCAGTCTCTCTCGCCTCCCCGTTATGACTCCCCTCCTTGGCATCTTCTTCGCGCTCATCTGCGCCCTGGCCACCAACGTTGGCTTCCTGTTCAAGCACCGGGGAGCCTGCGCCGCGCCCACCGTGAACATGCGCCACCCGCTGCGCTCGGCCAAGGCTCTGTTCGCCTCCCGGCTGTTTGCCATCGGCATGCTGATCGCCGGGGGTGCCTGGATCTTCCATGTTCTGGCCATGGCCTTCGCGCCGCTCTCGCTCGTGCAGTCTGTGCTGGCCGGCGGGGTCGTGCTGCTGGCCATCATGGCCGAGCGGACCTTCGGCCTGGAGATCTCCCGCCGCCAGTGGATCGGGATCGCCTTGACGGCGGTCGGCCTGCTTCTGCTGGGTCTCAGCCTGCCCGCCGTGCACGGCGCTCACTCCCGCTTCTCGCTCCCAGGCATGATCAGCTTCGAGGCAGTCCTGCTCGTCGCCGGCACCCTGCTCATCATGGGGCCGCAGATCGGAGCCCCCGCCGAGCACCATGGCTTCATGCTCGGCGCCGCCTCCGGCATCCTGTTCGGCGTCTCCGATGTGGCCATCAAGGCCATCTCGGGCATGGTCGACGCTCACGGGCTGGTCGGACTGATCAGTCCCTGGACCCTGGTCACCGTCCTCGCTTCGGTGGCCGCCTTCTACAGCTCGGCCAAGGGACTGCAGGGCGGTGACGCCGTCCCTGTGATCGCGGTTACCGGGACGGCGGCCAACGTGTCGGGAATCATCGGCGGCATCATCGTCTTCGGCGATCCCCTGTCCGGGCACCCGGTGACGCTGGCCATCGAGCTCGGTGCCTTTGTCCTCGTGCTCATTGCCGCCTGGCTCACCCCCGCGCCCATGCGGGCGGCCAAGCCGGGCACCGGCCAGGTCGCCGCAGTCCGGGCGCCCGCGACCGCGTAGATCGGCGGGCGCTACAAAGCGGGGATGGGCTCCCCGCTGCTATCCGTCGACCGGCTGGCCACGCTGCTTGCTGCCGATCCGCCGCCGGTCGTTCTCGACGTGCGCTGGGAGCTGGCCGGGGGCGCCCGCCGGGACCTCTACGAGCAGGGCCGGATCCACGGCGCGCGGTTCGTCGACCTCGAGGCCGAGCTGGCCGGACCAGCTGGCCGCGGTGGACGCCATCCACTGCCCGCCGCCGCCGATTTCCAGGCTGCGATGCGCGCGGCGGGGGTGAGCGGCCGGCGCCACGTGGTCGTCTATGACGCCGGGCCGGCCACGGCGGCGGCTCGTGCCTGGTGGCTGCTGCGCTATTTCGGGCATCCGGCGGTGGCGGTGCTCAACGGCGGCGTCGCCGGGTGGGTGGAGTCCGGCCGGGCGCTCGAGACCGGGGCGCGGGCTCATGGGCCGCCCGGCGATTTCAGCGCCACCCCGGGAGCGATGCCGGTAATCGATGCGGCCGGCGCGGGACGGCTTGCCGACACAGGGCTGCTGCTGGACGCTCGCGCGCCCGAGCGCTTTCGCGGTGAGCAGGAACCCATCGACCTCGTCGCTGGCCATATCCCCGGCGCTCGCAACCGGCCGACCACGCTCAACCTCGATGCCTCGGGTCGCTTTCGGTCCACGGCCGAGCTTCGCTCGGCGTTCCACGACAGTGGGGTCCGGGAGGATCTGCCGGTTGGCGCCTATTGCGGCTCGGGGGTGACCGCGGCGCACCAGGTCCTGGCCCTCGAGCTGGCCGGTTATCGCGCGGCCCTCTACCCGGGCTCGTGGAGTGAGTGGATCAACGATCCGGCACGACCGGTGGCCACCGGAGGCTGATCAGTCGCGGGCCCCCTCGAGCAGCACCCGGGCCACCCGGGTGGGATCGTCGTAGGTGGGCACGTGTCCGCAGCCGTTCAGCCCCACCATCCGTGCTGACGGGATCTCGCGGGCGGCGCGGACCGCCTGGCGCGGGAACAGGACTCGGTCCTTGTCGCCCCAGGCCACGGTCACGGGTACGGAGATCTGATCCCCGCCCCGAAACTGCATGGGCTGGATCGTGGGCAGGGTGGCGTCGAACCATGGGGCGCCGGCTAATGC
Organism: Solirubrobacteraceae bacterium; assembly: GCA_034665145.1. Lineage (GTDB taxonomy): Bacteria > Actinomycetota > Thermoleophilia > Solirubrobacterales > Solirubrobacteraceae > Palsa-465. The sequence goes on along the minus strand of JAXDGI010000273.1, from coordinate 9,350 downwards.
CCGCAGGTTGGCGGCCGCCTCCCCGGGCGACATGGCGGTCGGCCGGGCAACGAAGTTGCCGATGGCCAACGCGCGAGCAAGACGAAAGCGCAGCAGCGAGTCGGCCCGCGGGGCCAGACGCCGAGCGATTCGCACGCCCGTCCACAGCGAGCCGCGGGCGATCGCCTGCTCGGCCGCAGTGGCGAACCCAGCCGGGGAGATGGGTGTGGCCGACCCGACCAGGCCGCGGCGTGCCATCTCCAGGACGATGAGGCCGCCCAGGGAGTTGCCGGCCGAATGCGGGCGCTCGATGCCCAGCTCGCGGAGGAACTCGGCCACCAGGAAGACGAGCGAGTCAAGCCCGGGACGGGTCCCGCCGGGCGGCATCGGCGAGGCGCCGAAGCCGGGAAGATCGAGAGCGATCACCTCGTGCTCGGTGGCGAGGGTGTCGAGCACGGGGCCCCACATCTGCCAGCGACTCCCGATCCCGTGGATGAGAACGAGCGGTGATCCGTCGCCCTGGCGCCAATGATTCAAGAGCACGGCGCCAACCTACTCGCTTCCCTATGGACAATCAGTCCTAGACCGTTGGACATTCTGGCTAATTGCGGGCGGGCGGTCGGCTGAGTAGCTTTATACGAATCGTCCCACGAAGATTGTGAAGGAGAGGACCATGGCCAGCACCGAGGAAGCAGCAAGGACGGAGCGCAGCTCCCTCCAAGAGCTCGGACGCCGCCATCTGTGGATGCATTTCACGCGCATGTCGGCTTACGAGGATCACGAGATCCCCATCATCACGCGCGGTGAAGGCTGCTACGTCTATGACGAGCACGGCAACCGCTACCTCGACGGTCTCTCTGCGCTGTTCTGCGTGAACATCGGCCACGGCCGGGCTGACGTCGTCCAGGCCGGCGCCGATCAGGCCAAGGAGCTCGGCTTCTTCACCAACTGGTCCTACGCGCATCCTCGGGCGATCGAGCTCGCCGCCCGGATCGCCGAGCTGGCGCCGGGAGATCTGAACCGCGTGTTCTTCACCAGCGGCGGTTCTGAGGCCGTCGAATCGGCGCTGAAACTCGCCCGTCAGTACCACAAGCTCACCGGGCATCCGAACAAGACCAAGATCATCGCCCGGGACATCGCCTACCACGGGACCAGCATGGGGGCCCTGTCGGCGACGGGCATCACGAGCCTGCGCCAGCCCTTTGAGCCGCTGACGCCCGGCGGCTGCCACGTGCCCAACACCAACACCTTCCGCCTCGCCCGCGGGCTGGACGCCGCGGATCTGGCCGACGCCGTGGCGACCCGGATTGAGTTCGAGGGACCCGAGACGGTCTCCGCCGTGATCATGGAGCCCGTGCAGAACGCCGGCGGGTGCTTCACCCCGCCCGATGGCTACTTCCAGCGTGTGCGCGAGATCTGCGATGAGTACAACGTGCTCATGATCTCCGACGAGGTCATCTGCGCCTGGGGTCGCCTCGGCGAGTGGTTCGGCGCCCATCGCTACGACTACCAGCCCGACATCATCACCACCGCCAAGGGCCTGACCAGCGCCTACGCACCGATGGGGGCGATGATCGCCTCTGACCGTGTGGCCGAGCCGTTCCTGCACGGCACCGAGAGCTTCACGCATGGCTTCACGTTCGCGGGACACCCGGTCTGCGCCGCGATCGCGCTGGCCAACCTCGAGGCCATGGAGCGCGAGGGCATCATCGAGAACGTGCGCAACAACGAGGGCGCCTTCCGCGAGATGCTCGAGTCCCTGCGCGACCTGCCGATCGTCGGCGATGTGCGCGGCGCCGGCTACTTCCACGCGATCGAGCTCGTCAAGGACCAGGAGACCAAGGAGTCCTTCTCTGACGCGGAGTCAGAGACGCTGCTGCGCGGGTTCCTCTCCGGCGAGCTCTTCCGGCGCGGGCTGATCTGCCGGGCCGATGACCGGGGCGACCCGGTGATCCAGCTCTCGCCACCGCTGATCGCCGGTCCCAAGCAGTTTGAAGAGATCGAGGCAATCCTGCGGCCGACCTTGATCGAGGCGGGTGAGCGGATGCACGCTCACGCCGGCTGAGCTCACCGGCGACGCGGGCGGACAGGGCGGTCCAGCGCGATGCTGACGGTGAGGGATCTCATCAGCGGTCTTGACGTCCGCCTCCACACCGGGGAGGCGGCGCTGGACCTGCCCGTCCGCTGGGTGCACATCTCTGAGCTCGAGGATCCGACGCCCTGGCTGTCGGGCGGAGAGCTCCTCCTCAGTACCGGAATGCTGCTCGACACCGACGAGCAGCACCGGGCCTTCGTGCACCGTCTGGCCGACCACCAGCTCAGCGGGCTGGGGTTCGGCGTCGGCTTTCGTCACGCGGAGGTGCCGGCGGCCCTACTCGAGGCGGCGGCAGAGCGCGAGTTCCCGGTCTTCGCCGTGCCCTACGACGTGCCGTTCATCGCCGTCACCGAGGTGGCGTTCAGCAAGCTGGTCAACGAGCAGTACGCAGTCCTGCGCCGGGCGATCGCCGCGCACGAACGACTCGAGCGGGTCGTCCTCTCCGAGCGCGGGCTCGAGGCGCTCGCCGCAACCCTGTCGACTCTGACCGGCGCCGCCATCCTTGTCCACGACGGGCGCGGCGAGCCTCTGGTGCAGCGGGCCTTCCGGCGCGAGGTTGACAGCGACATGGTGATCGCCATGCGGGAGGAGATCTGCGATCGCGCCCGGCGGCGGGAGGCCAGGACGTTCGTCCCCTCCCATGGGGACACGGCGGAGCGGGCTCTGGCGCTGCCGGTCGCCGCCGATGGCGGCTCCAGCGGGGCCCACGAGCGGGTGCCCGAGGCGTGGCTGGTGGCCATCAAGGACACCGGGCCGCTGACCGACTTCGACCGGCTCACCCTGCACCAGGCGGTGACGATCGTCGCGCTGGAGCTGCTGCGGGGACGCGTGGCCGGTGACACCGAGCGTCGCCTGGCCGGCGACGTGCTGGCCGCGATCGTCGACGGCCAGCTGGCCGGTCCCGAGCTCGCCCGCCGCCTGGAGCCGTTCGGGTTGGCGGAACGGGTCGCCGCGATCGTCGTGCAACGGCCCCCCGGTGGCCGTGGGGCGCCGGGCCCGGTTGAGGACGCGCTGGCCACGGCACTGCGCGAGGAGGCCGCCACGGGGCTGGTCGCCTCCGTCGGTCCGTATACGTGCGCGCTGATCCGCGGCATGGCCGAGGAGGAGCAGTTCTCGCTCGCTCAGGGACTGGCCACGCGGGTCGACCGGGCTGCCGGAAGCGGATTGCGCTTCGGCATCGGGCGCCCCGTCGCCGGTGGCGACGCCCGGCGCAGCTTTCACGAGGCGCGGTGCGCGGTGGAGGCCCTGGCCTTCGGGGTGGCCGCAGAGCCGCCCCCGGATGCACACGCCGTCAACGGCAATGGCCGCGGTCCCCGCGGCCATGTGTCGGTGGCCAATTACAAAGACCTGGGCTCCTTCCAGCTGCTGCTCTCGCTGCAGGACGACGAGGCCCTGAAGTTGTTCTGTGACTCGATCCTCGGGCCGATAGAGGCCAGTGAAGGACACTACGGAGGTGAGCTGATGCGGTCGCTGGAGGCGTTCATAGAGGAGAACGGTCAGTGGGAGCGGGCCGCGAGGCGGCTCTACTGCCACCGGCACACCCTGCGGTATCGAATCAAGCGGGTGGAGGAGCTGACCGGCCGGAGCCTGCACAGCGCCCGCGATCGGATCGAATTCTGGCTGGCCCTGCGCGGGCGGGAGCTGGTGCCATGAGGGTGGGCGTTCCGACTGAGGTCAAGACCGACGAGTACCGCGTCGCCCTGACGCCGGCCGGGGTGCGCGAGCTGGCCGACGTTGGGCACGAGGTCTACGTCCAGAGCGGAGCCGGCGACGGATCGGCCATCTCCGACGATCAGTACGCAGCTCAGGGGGCGACGATCCTGCCCGACGCCGACGCCGTCTTCGCCGAGGCGACGCTGATCGTCAAGGTCAAGGAGCCCCAGCCCGAGGAGGTCGCACGGCTCGAGCCCCGCCACACCCTGTTCACCTACCTGCATCTCGCTGCCGACCCCGAGCTCACGCGGGGCCTGATGGCGTCGGGGGCCACGTGCATCGCCTATGAGACGGTGGAGGACGAGCGCGGGCGGCTGCCGCTGCTGGCCCCGATGTCCGAGGTGGCCGGCAAGATCGCCACTCAGGCTGGCGCGTTCATGCTCGAGAAGCCCCTGGGTGGTCGCGGGATCCTGCTCGGCGGCGTGCCCGGCGTCGCCGCGGCCAACGTGATGGTCATCGGCGGCGGCGTGGTGGGCATGAATGCCGCCTTCATCGCTCTGGGCATGGAGGCCACCGTCTTTGTCTACGACCGCAACATAGACCGGTTGCGAGAGCTCGACATCGCCTTCAACGGGCGGGCTGACACCTGCTTTGCCGCGACGCTGTCGGTCGAGGAGCGCTTGCCCGATATCGACCTCGTGATCGGCGCGGTGCTGGTCCACGGCGCTCGCGCCCCCCACGTCATCACCCGCGAGCAGCTCGGCATCATGAAGCGTCACGCCGTGCTCGTCGACGTCTCCATCGATCAGGGAGGCTGCTTTGAGACCTCGCGGCCGACCACGCACACCAACCCCACCTACGAGGTGGACGGCATCACGCACTACTGCGTGACCAACATGCCCGGCGCGGTGCCGATCACCTCGACCTACGCCCTCACGAACGCCACGATGCCCTACGTCCTGCATCTGGCCGGCGAGGGTGTTCACGCCGCCACCAAGGCCAACGCGGGGCTCAAGCTCGGGGTCAATGTCGCCGGGGGGCAGATCACCTATGCCCCGGTGGCCGACGCGGTCGGCATCACGCCGGCCGACGTCGACGAGGTCCTGGCCGGGGTGCCGGTGTGAGCGCGCCGGGCGCCCCCCGACAGCGCTCCCGCCGCCGGCCACCACACCAGAACCCCTGCTACGCTCTGCGACCGCATGCCGACCACTAGCCAGCTGATCCGCAAAGGCCGCACCGCCCCCAAGAAGAAGCTCGCCACGCCGGGCCTCAAGTCGGGCAAGGGCCGCAAGAAGAAGGTGGCCGCGCCCCAGCGACGCGGCGTCTGCACGCGCGTCTATACGACGACGCCCAAGAAGCCGAACTCGGCGCTGCGTAAGGTCGCTCGTGTACGGCTCACCAACGGCATGGAGGTCGGTGCCTACATCCCCGGGGAGGGCCACAACCTCCAGGAGCACTCCGTCGTGCTGGTCCGCGGCGGCCGGGTCAAGGACCTGCCGGGCTTCCGGTACAAGGTGATTCGCGGAACGCTCGACGCCGCCGGCGTCAGCGACCGCAAGAAGGCGCGCTCGCAGTACGGCGTGAAGGCCAAGTAGGAGCGGCTGGAATGCCCCGTCGCGCTGCCGCAGCCGTCCGGCCCGTCGAGGCCGACGCCGTCTACCGAAATCGCCTCGTCCAGCAGGTCATCAACAAGGTGATGCTCGACGGCAAGAAGTCCACCGCAGAAAAGATTGTCTACGACGCCATGGCCATCCTGGGCGAGCGCTCCGGCAAGAACGCCGTCGAGCAGCTCGAAGCCGGCATCAAGGCACTCACCCCCGTCCTCGAGGTTCGCTCACGCCGCGTCGGCGGTGCCACCTACCAGGTGCCGGTCGAGGTCCCCGCCCGCCGGGCCCGCACGCTCGCCGTACGCTGGCTGGTCGGCTTTGCCCGCGGTCGCCGCGAGCGCACCATGGCCCAGCGGCTCGCCCACGAGCTGCTCGACGCCCAGCAGCAGCAGGGCAACGCGTACAAGCGCAAGGACGACATCTACCGCATGGCGCAGGCCAACAAGGCCTTCGCGCACTACCGCTGGTAGACGCACCCGGACTCGTTCCCGCCGTTCGCCGGGCACGTCTGCTAGCGACCGCTGGAGACGCTGCTCTCGGCAGCCCGCCACTCGAAGAGAAACGACGCCCGTGGCGGGCGCATTTTCTCTTTGAGTGAGCCCGAGACCCGCTCGCCGTCAGCGACGGCCAGGGTCAGCGAATGCCTCGGAGTCAATCGGGCGACCGCCGGGGCCAGCACATGCCTCGGATCAATCGGGCGACCGCCTGGGCCAGCAAACGACTCGGAGTCAGTCCGGCTCAGGCCCCGAAAAAGTAAACGCGAGGGCTGCCTACCGCACGGGACCGGGGGCTGCGGCAGGACAACCCTCGCGTGCAGATAATGTAACGCGCGGGATGTTGGTAAACCGTTGGCTGGCGCAAAACGTCAGCAACCGGACTGCCCTAAGAGGAGTCACATCCGCGGCGCCGCGCGCCGCGGGCTATTCGCTCGCCGACGCCGCGGTCGGCAACGGTCGGGGATGCCGCCGCTCGGGCGGGGCCAGCCACAAGAGGCCGGCGGCCGCGGTCAACATCAGCACGACCGCGCCCAGGGTCTCCAGGTAGAAGCCGATCGCGGGACGCGAGGTGGCGATCGCGAAGTTGCTCGCGGCGCTGCCAACCAGACCGGTGGCCTGGGCGTCGGGCAGGTCGCCGATCAGGGCGATGAGCAGGGCGACGACGCCGAGCACGCCCGTGGCCAGCAGGGCCAGGCGGCTGCGCGTGCGCCAGACAATGAAGGCCAGGACGATCACCAGGAGCCCGATGGGAACCAGCGCGTAGGAGTCGTGAGAGCCGGTCTTGACGCTGGTGATCGGCGCCCGTTGCAGCGAGGAGTGCACGTCGAGTAGGGGGGTGAACTCGGCGGCAAGAAGCAACAGCGCGCCGGCCAGGCAACCGGTCGCAACCCCGACCGCGAGGCCCCGAGAGGCACCGCTCAGAGGTCTTTTTCGGCCCTGGGAGGCCTCAGGACCTCTGCTATATTCGGTCTCCGCCTCGGGTCGGAACGCGCTCATACGTGCTCTCTCCCGGGCGCGGAGTTTCGCAATGGAGACGCCGACCTACTAGAACACTGCCCGAAGCCGACAGCTGCGTCGTCAACGGGCCCATTGGGCCCTTTTTCATGACCGCAGCCGGGATCAAAACGAGCCCGCCCGCCCTTACGCCCCAACCCTTTCAGACTTATGCCACGCACGTTCACCCTTGAGAAGACTCGCAATATCGGAATCATGGCTCATATCGACGCCGGTAAGACGACGACGACTGAGCGCATCCTCTATTACACAGGGCGGACCTACAAGATGGGGGAGGTTCACGAGGGCGCGGCCGTGATGGACTGGATGGAGCAGGAGCAGGAGCGCGGCATCACGATCACCTCGGCGGCCACGACGGCCGAGTGGAACGGCCACCGCATCAACATCATCGACACTCCAGGTCACGTGGACTTCACGGTCGAGGTCGAGCGCTCGTTGCGCGTCCTCGACGGTGCCATCGCCCTGTTTGACTCCGTCGCCGGCGTTGAGCCGCAGTCCGAGACGGTGTGGCGCCAGGCCGACAAATACCACGTCCCGCGGATCGCCTACATCAACAAGATGGACCGCATCGGGGCCAACTTCACCAATGGCGTGCAGACGATGATCGACCGCCTCGGCGCCCACCCCGTGCCGATTCAGCTGCCGATCGGGTCAGAATCGGACTTCCTCGGCATCGTCGACCTGGTCGAGAACAAAGCCATCGTCTACAAGGACGATCTCGGCAAGGAGCAAGACGTGATCGCGATCCCGGCCGATCTCGTCGAGGCTGCCGCGGCCGCGCGGGAGCACCTGCTCGATGAGGTTTCACACGACGACGACGAGTTGATGGAGATGATCCTGGAGGACAGGGAGGTCCCGGTCGCGCGGCTCAAGCGGGCGATCAGGGCCGCGACCTTGGCCAACCGGATAACGCCGGTCCTGTGCGGGTCGAGCTTCAAGAACAAGGGCGTACAGCCGCTGCTCGACGCTGTCATTGACTATCTGCCCAGCCCGCTCGACGTGCCGCCGATCGAGGGCCTCGAGCCCGACAAGGGATCGGAAACCGGCGAGCGTGTGGCTTACCGCGAGGCGTCCGACGATGAGCCCTTCGCCGCGCTCGTGCACAAGATCATGGCCGACCCCTACGTGGGCAAGCTGACCTACTTCCGCGTGTACTCCGGCACGCTGGCCGCCGGCTCGCGCGTGCTCAACGTGACCACCGGTCGCACCGAGCGCGTCGGCCGCATCCTGATGATGCACGCCAACGAGCGCGAGGAGCTGCAGGAGGTCTACGCGGGCGACATCGCCGCCGCCGTGGGCATCAAGCAGGTGGTGACCGGCGACACCCTGGCCGCTCCCGACAAGCCGATCAAGCTCGAGACGATCACCTTCCCCGAACCGGTGATCAAGGTCGCCATCGAGCCTAAGACCAAGGCCGACCAGGAGAAGATGTCCGTGGCCCTCGGCCGGCTGGCCGAGGAGGACCCCACTTTCCAGGTTCAGACCAATGAGGAGACCGGGCAGACCGAGATCTCCGGCATGGGCGAACTGCACCTCGAGGTGCTGGTTGACCGCATGATGAGGGAGTTCAAGGTCGACGCCAACGTCGGCCGGCCTCAGGTCTCCTACCGCGAGACGATCCGGGGGACGGCCGAGAAGGTCGAGGGTCGCTTCGTTCGCCAGACCGGTGGCTCGGGTCAGTACGGCATCGTCTACATCAACATCGAGCCGGCGCCGGGCGAGGGCTTTGATTTCGTCAACAAGGTCAAGGGCGGCTCGGTGCCGACTGAGTTCATCCCGGCGGTCGAGAAGGGCGTGGAGGATGCGCTGGACAACGGTCCACGGGCCGGGTATCCGCTCGTTGACGTCCGCGTGACCTTGACTGACGGCAAGTACCACGACACCGACTCCTCCGAGATTGCCTTCCGAGTGGCCGGCAGCCTGGCGCTCAAGGCCGCCGTGCAGCGGGCCAAGCCCGTGCTGCTCGAGCCCATCTTTGCCGTCGAGGTGGTCACCCCGGAGGAGTTCATGGGCGACGTCATCGGCGACCTCAACCGCCGGCGCGGTCAGATCAACGGGATGGAGCAGCGTGGCAACGCGCAGGTCATCACCGCGCATGTCCCCCTGGCCGAGATGTTCGGCTACGCCACCGACGTGCGGTCCACCACCCAGGGCCGGGCGACGTACACGATGCAGTTCGATCGGTACGACGAGGTTCCCGCCCACATCGCCGAAAAGGTCGTCGGGGGCGAGAAGGAGCTGGTGGGGAGCTAACCTCGCAGGTCGGGCTACCTCGCAACCTTGCTTGCGGCGAGCAGCCCCGATTGACCCGTAGCGACAATCGCGGACGGAAAACTTATACCCTGTACAGGTTCGTCCTCAGGGCGAACAAATCTGACTTAGAAGAAGGAGCGACACCAAAGTGGCGAAGGCCAAGTTCGAGCGCGATAAGCCCCATGTCAACGTCGGGACCATCGGTCACATCGACCATGGCAAGACGACGCTGACCGCGGCCATCACCAAGGT